>PWTE01000133.1 GCA_003563915.1 Nitriliruptoraceae bacterium | reverse complement strand
TCCCCCTTCTGGCCGTCCTGATCGACGGCGGTTCGCTTCCCACCGCGAAGGAACTACCACCGGAACTGCAAGGTTTGCTCGCCCGCCACGCCGTCGAGGTCAGGCACGACCCCGACTTTCATCGCGACATGGCGCGCCTCGTCGATGCCCTCGATCGCTTGGGGCGGAGGGACCCAGCGAGCAAGGCCGCTGAGCAGCATCGCCGCAGGCCGGCCCATGATGAATCGAGCATTCGCAGGCCATCGATCGGATGAGTGAAACCAGTAGATCCCCGGGGTTGTCCTCTGTTCGCGCCTTCAACCACAGTCTCGGAACCGCGTTGCCGCCGGCGGACGTCCGCGGACGAACCACACGACCACCGCCACCGGCCAGAGAACTCCGATGAAGGTCTGCTTGAGAACCCACGCCGTGCCCTCCGCACCGTAGCTGCGGTGGACCCTGGCTCCGAAGTGCACCCGTGCGCGGAAGCGCGCGACCACCGAGTAGACCACGAGCCCCGCGGCCCACACGAGAAAGACAACCGTTGATGCATCCATCCACACCCCGTCTGTTCGTTGCCCCTGGGTGTCCGTCCAAGCACAAGCGGCGGGAACGCTGATCGGTCCCAAGCATAGAACCCGGTTGCTGCTCGACGTCGGCCCTTCTGCCTTTCGCTAGCGTCGGGTCGCGGACGGCGCCAAGACCCAAGGGGATCGACGATGGCTCTGCCCTTCGTGGGCGAGCAACGTGCACGAGCGGTCGCGGACCTGCTCGAACGGTTCGACGAGGTCAGTACGCCTGGGAGCCTGCCGCAGCTGGTGGTCCTGGAGGCGCCGAGCGGGTGGGGCAAGACCCGGCTGGTGCACGAGTTCTACGCCCGGCTGTCCGACAGGCAGCAGGCGCCCGGCTACTGGCCGGCGTCCATCGAAGCGGCGGCACGAGAGGAACTCGGCGGCGAGGGGGCACGCAAGCTCAACTACCCACAGCTCGTCCATCCGCACGCCGAGGCGGTGCCGCACTGGTTCTGGTGGGGGCTGAGCGCCTCCCAGCGGCAGGCAGGGGCCACCCCCATCGCGGCGCTGGCGCAGGACCTGACCCAGCTTCAACAGCACACCCAAGCACTGGAACGTCGGTGGCGGCAGGTCACCGGTCGGACCGAACGGGTCCGGGACGTCACCCGGCGCCGCCGCGGGGAGTTCCTCGAAACCGTCGGGGCGGAGACGTTCTCCGCGACGGCCGGTCTCGGTCTCGAGCAGCTGCTCAACGCCACCGTGCCGGGCCTTGGCCTGCTGTGGTGGGCGGGCCAGCGTGGCTGGGAGCGCCATGTGCGATCACGGCCTGCGCACGGGCCGATCGATGCGCTTGACGAACACCGGACCGACCTGGTGGTGCTGCTCGCCGAGCAGGTGGTGCGCTTCGCCACCTCGGGCATTCCGATCGTCATCGCGGTGGAGGACGTCCATGCCGCAGATGCGTCGCTGGTCGACTTCCTCCTCGAGCTGCTCAACACCCAGGCCTGCCCGATCCTGATCGTGGCGACCGCCTGGCCCGGGCTGCTCGACCAGGGCAGACGGCCAGCACGTCGCCTGCTGGCCAGCACGGCCGCCGCGCAGGTCACCAGGCTGACCTCGGAGCAGGTCGGTGATCTCACGCCAGGGGATGCCAAGGGCCTGATCGACGTGCTGGCACCGGAGGCCAGCGACGCGGACCGATGGCTGCTCGCCGAACGGTTCACCAACCCGCAGGCACTCCAGTTGGCGCTGGCGCTCAGCCGCATCCGTCGGGCGATCACCCGAGGAACCCTGAGCACCGCCCTCGAGACGACGCCCACCGAGGTCCTCGGGCTGTACCGGGAGATGTGGCACGAGCTCCCGGACCGCGTCCGCCAGGCCCTGGCGCTGGCGGTACTGAGCACACCGGCCAGCATCGGCGGATTGTTCGATGCCCGGGCCTGGGATACCGAGCTCACCGTCCAGGGAGCGACCGCGCTGAGCTGGCTGGAGCAGGAGCCGGACGAACTGCACGAGGACCTCGAGCACCAGGCGCAGGCCTACGCGTGGGTCCGGCAGGTGGATGTCTGGCTACGCGTCTGTCAGGAACTCGACCAGCACCTCATCGCTCGGGAGGCCGCCCACGACCTGCTCGAAGCCGACGAACGTGCGGAGTACCACCAGCGGCTGGCCGAACACATCGACCTGACCGATAACGGCTCCCCCAGCAGGCAGCGCAGCCGTGCCCAACTGCTCGTAGCGCTGGCTGCCGAGTCGGTCATCGACTGGACACCGACCGCCATCGCGGCAGCCGACCTGCTCATCGAGCAGGCCGATGACGCCCACGACACCGACAGCCTCACGACCCTCATCCGGATCGCCGCCCTCGCTCCGTCGCCGGCCGATCCCCTGGTAGCGATGCGGCGAGACGCGCGCACCGCCCACGCCTACGGTCGGTTGGGGCGACATCAGGACGCCATCGCGCACTACGACCAACTGCTCGAGACCCAGCGCGCACATCTCCAACCCGACGATCCCGACCTGCTGAGAACCCGGGCCAACCGCGCGCGCTACGTGGGGTACGCCGGAGATCCGAGGCGTGCCGTCGAGGAACTGACGCAGGTGC
>PWTE01000078.1 GCA_003563915.1 Nitriliruptoraceae bacterium | reverse complement strand
TGCTGACCGCGCCCTAGCGCCTCGGCCCGAACCGCGACCTGCTCGCGGATGCGGACACCGAGCTGCTGCTGTCGGCGGCCAGCATCTGGGAGATCGCGCTGAAGTACACCTCCGGCCGGCTTCCGCTGCCCGAGCCGCCAGCGCGCTACGTGCCTCCACGGTTGCGATCGACGCGGGTCGAGCTCATCGCGATCACTCATCAGCACACCCTGGCGGTTGCCGGCCTCCCGCTGCTGCACCGGGACCCCTTCGACCGGCTGCTGGTCGTCCAGGCGCAGGCGCTCGAGGTGCCCCTCGTCACGGCGGACACGGCCCTGTCGGGCTACGACCTCGAGCTGCTCCGGGTCGGCTGAGTCCGCATGTCCGCGGCCCTTGAGGCAGGACCCCGCAGGTGCGGTGCCATGCCCCGGCGGCACACAAATCGATCCAACCTCAGGCGCGGGATCAGCCTCGGTCGTGCAGCAGCCGGTCAGCTCACCGCCCCAGTCGCCCTCCGGCCACCCGACCGCGACGTTCGGCAGGGCGCCCAGGCGATGGGCGACCAAGACCGCTCCTGATCGTCCCGACCCGCCGGTCAGCCGGTGAGGTAGTTGGGTTCGGCCAACCCCCTGCTGATGTCGGTGCCAAGAGCAGTGAGGTCCGACACGGCCTACGATCCCCACATGCGCCGTGTCGAGGACCTCGACTCGCTCGACCGCGATCTCGTCGAGTCGCTCCGCACTGCGCTACGAACGGCCGGAGCCCGGTTCGCCTTCGTGCACGGCAGCCACGCCACCGGCACCCACCGCCCCGACTCCGACCTCGACGTTGCCGCATGGTTCGGGCGTCGCGTCGCTCCCTGGGAGGTCGTGCTTCCCCCCGGGGTCGATCTGCTGGTCCTCGACGATGCGGGACTCGAACTCGCCGGGCGCGTCGCCACCCGCGGCGTGCTGCTGCTCGACGAGGATCCGCCCGCCCGCGTCGCCTGGCAGGCGGACCGGGCCAAGCGCTACTTGGCCGAGGAGCCACGACGTCGCGAGCTCGTGCGTACGGTCCTCGGCCGTGGTTGACCCGGCCCGGCTGGCACGCCTGCTGCTGCGGATGGGCGAGCAGTTGGCCTTCCTGCGCCAACGGGCGCAGGAGGACCGCAACCGCCTCCGTGCCGACGAGGTTCTGCTGTCGGCGACCAAGTACCGCTTCGTCACCGCGATCGAGGCGATGCTCGACGTCGCTCACCACCTGCTCGCTGCCGAACTGTGGGGACCAGCCGACGACTCGGCCGCTGCGGTGCGGATCCTGGCTCGCCACGGCGTGCTCGACCGTAACCTCGCGGACCGGCTGGCGGCAGCGGTGGGCTTCCGAAACGTACTCGTGCACGGCTATGCCGAGGTGGATGACGAGCGGGTCGTGGCCAACCTCGACCACCTCGACGACCTGGAGGCGTTCCTCGAGCAGGTCCGGCGCTGGGCCGCCCAGGCCGGCTGAGCGACCCCTTGCGCAAGGAACATGGCCGGACCTGCGACGTGGCCCCGACATCACGAGCGCCCCTCCACGTCGGTTCCGGCCAGACGTCCGGTAGCGCCGGCTGATTCGACGTCCGTGTGCAGCCGGCACCGGGTGCGCGGCCCAGCAAACGCACCAGCCCAAGGATCAGCGGCAACCGCCGTCACGACTTCGTTGTGTCCTGCAGTTCAAGGCCTTGAGGCCTCCGAACGCAGGACACAACCGGGCTCAGGGGGGATCGGGCAACCGATCCTCCACGAACGCACGACGCGGTCGGTCGTGAGCCAGGCGCCTACGACGCTGAGCGGCCGATCGGCCACCCAGTGCGTCCGGACCTCGCGGTGGGTGCCTGTCCGTCGGGACCAGCCGGGTGCAGCACCTTGGCTCCTGGTCGACGGTGGGGAAAATGGGCGCCCGACCGCCTACTCACGGCCGCCGGAGGGCAGTCGACCATCGCTAGCAACGCGGATCTGCCTGAGGCTGTTGCCAACATCGAGGAGCAGACCTCCGCCGGACGTGACCGCCGGACGTGACCGCTGCACGGACCCGGTACGGGTGGTCGCGATCCTGGCCGTCGTGCTCGGCCACTGGCCGGTTGCCGTCCTAGCCGTCGAGGACGGCCGGCTGCTCGCGACCCCGCTGCTGGCACCCGCGCTGGAGCTGCTCGGGCTGCGAGCGATCGCGATCGAGCGGGCGGCCGAGGTGTCGTCCTGCCCGGCACCGACCCACGGCCTGACCCGGATGACCACGGTGCAGGCGCCCGCAGCCGGGATCGGTAGCCCACAGCGAGGAGCGGCAAACGCGGCGAGGAGCGGCAACCTGCGGTACGCCACGGTCCGTCTGTGCAACTCGCCGGCGGGAGTCCGTCGTCGTTCGCGTCGCGGGTGAAGGCGGCTGGGCAATGGGGACTTCCGGCCCTCGACGGGCCTTGGCGGCCCGCCCACCTTCGCCGGTGAGCACGCCACCATCCCGGGGAGGTCCGATGCCGCCCCTGACAGCGCCAGATGACCGAGACCGACCGGACGCGGCCGTCACCGCCCGCTTCTTCCACCGGCTCGACGATGGCCGTCTGCAGTGCGACCTGTGCCCCCACCACTGCCGTCTGCGCGACGGCCAGCGC
>PWTE01000370.1 GCA_003563915.1 Nitriliruptoraceae bacterium | reverse complement strand
TGGCGGAGGGAGAGGGATTCGAACCCTCGAGACCCTTGCGGGCCTACCCGCTTTCGAGGCGGGCGCACTAGGCCGGACTATGCGATCCCTCCAGGTGCGCAGCGAGGCTCACCCCGCTGGCCGAGCGGAGGGTACGCAACCGCGCGCGAGCGCGGCAACCGCGGCCGTTCACGACCGACGTGCACGGAAGAAGTCGCGTAACAGCGCGGCACAGGTCTCCGCTTCCACCCCTCGCACCACCTCGACCTGATGGTTGAGCCGAGGGTCACGCGGCACGTCGTACAACGCGCCGACCGCCCCTGCCTTCGGGTCGTCCGCGCCGAACACCAACCGCGGCAACCTTGCGAGCACCAGGGCCCCCGCACACATGACGCATGGCTCAAGGGTCACGTAGAGCGTGCAGCCTTCCAGGCGCCAGCTTCCGAGCCTCGCGGCCGCCACCCGGATCGCGAGGATCTCCGCGTGGGCGGTCGGATCCCCATCCACCTCGCGGCGGTTGTGGCCGCTCGCGATCAGCTCGCCCTCGTGGACGACCACCGCGCCGATCGGGACGTCTCCGTGCTCCGTCGCGGCCCGGGCCTCGTCGATCGCGAGTTGCATCCAGGCCTCGTTCATGTGCTGCAACCTACTCGCCGAGGTGCTCCCGAGCCCTCACGCGGGCCGAGGACCGATCCACACCACGCACGACGGTAGGGGGGTACCCCCTATAGGTATATGCCGCTACCCTGCCTACCACCAGACCCCCAGGAGCACGCCGATGCAGGGCTACACGGGACGGAGCGACGAACTGCTCGCGCGGTTGCGTCGCATCGAGGGACAGATCCGCGGGCTCCAACGCATGATCGAGGAGGACCGCTACTGCATCGACGTCCTCACCCAGATCTCCTCTGCGACCCGTGCGCTCCAGGGTGTCGCGACCGGGATGCTCGACGATCACGTCCGTCACTGTGTGCGCGACGCCATCGACGAGGGCCCCAACGCCGCCGACGAGAAGATCGATGAGGCCCTCGATGTCATCCACCGCCTGATCAAGCACTGACCCACCCCGCGAACGAGCGAGGACCACATGTCTGCTACCCGCACCTTCAACGTCCCTGGCATCTCCTGCGGTCACTGCAAGGCCGCCATCGAGGAGGAGGTCGGCCAGCTCGACGATGTCGCCGAGGTGGTGGTCGACATCGACCTGCGCACCGTGACGATCACGGGAGACGCGGAGGACGCGACGATCGCCGCGACCCTCGAGGAGATCGGCTACGAGCTCGCCGAGGATCCCGCCTGACCGCCATCGGGAACCGATCGGTCCCGACGCTCGTCCTACGTCCTGACCGGCTCAGGCTCCGAACCTCCGAGGAACCGAGCCCGCCGCCCGCCGCTCAGATCAGCCGGAAGCCCCGACACGTCGTCGAGGTTCTCCTCCCACCGCCCCCTCGCGGACGGAGCCGCCATGACCGCACTCGACCCCCAGGTCGCCATCGAGGTGCTCACCCAGCTCGATCGTGAACTCGGCACCATCGACCCCGACACCCGCGCCATCGTGGGGCTGCGTCCCGCCGTGACCGGCACCGTGTCGCTGGTCGACGTCGCGCTCCGCGACAACGGCATCCTCGAGGTGGCGGACGACGTGGCGGGACTGCTGGTCGTCACCGCCGAGCAGGTCGCGAGCGGCGATGAGGTCGTCGGCCTGACCCAGCTGATGGCGGTCCTGCGCGACGGCACCGAGATCGGGCTCTACCGCGTCTCGGGTGACGACGAACTCCGCGTGTGGCGCACCGACCGCGACCCCGAGGACGCAGCCCACGACCTGCGGCCCAGGGATGTCGCATCGAACACCGCACGGCGGGCGTTCGGCCTGCCCTCCGCGGTCGACCCGATCGACCTCACCGAGATCGCCGCACGCACCTGGCTGTTCGCCGTGGCGTCGACCGCACTCCAGCTGTTCGACGGTTCGGACGAGCTCTACGAGGTCTCGCCGAAGGACCTCGGCACCATCCGCGACCGGTCCCCGCTGAGCGAACTCACCCCCGGAGACGACCTCCCGAGCTGGGACGAGGTGCACGCGGCAGCGATCGCGGGGGAACTCGACCTGGGTGGCCACCTGACGGTCGACCCCGAGCACGCGGCCTGGCTCGACTGCGATGCGTTCGCGCAGGTCCTCGACCGGACCCTGCCGTCGATCGAGGAGCTGCTGGGATCGCTGCGGGTCACGGGCGACGACGACCTGCTCGCGTGGGCGATCGACTGGCTGTCCGCCCGGGACTGGTACGCACCCATCGCGGCCTGACCTTCCCATCGTCCCTGCGGGACCGGTGTCCACAGCCGCGGTCGCCCGGGGCGGGAGACGTCGCCGGCGTCTCCTAGCCTCGTGGCCATGCCGCCACCTCCCGCCGCCAGCTTCCCTGGCCCCGACGCCCTGGGACGTGGCGTGGTCGTGCTCCCTGGGCAGCCGGTCCCGACCGCCTTCGCTGACGCCACACGCGTGACCGTCGATGACGACGTCCTGGCCCACCCACAGGCCGTGGCGGCCATCCTCCACCACCACTGGCTGCACCGTCATCGCATCGTGATCGTCCTCGCCGCCGACAACGATGCCGCCCGTGCGCCGGAGGTCATCACCCTCCCGCCGCACGCCTTGTCCCCCGACACGGACCTCCACCGTGAGCGCCTGCACGCCCTGACCTGGGCCAACACCTACGACCTGCGCAGCGGCGTGCCCGTCTGGTGGCACGGCGAGCTCGCCGTCCGCCACACCACCGCCGCGCGCACCGACCACCTCGGCGACATCCAGCTCCCGGACGGCCGCGCCGCCTGGGTGGACGGTGGGCCACGCGGACCGGTGCCGCTCCCGGCTGACCAGGCCGCACCACTGGTCCACCGGGAGTCGATCGCGCTGCGCCGGCTCACGGTCCTGGGCGACGCTGCCCCCGTCGACGCGGGGATGCTCGCCCCCGATCAGCTCGCGGCTGTCACCCACCCCGCCGGTCCCGCTCGCGTCATCGCTCCCGCCGGCTCCGGCAAGACCCGCGTGCTCACCGCACGGCTGCGCCACCTGCTGGCGGACCGCCACCTCGAGCCACAGCTGGTCACCGCCGTGGCCTACAACACGCGGGCCGCGGCAGAGATGCGGCAACGCACCAGCGACCTCCAGGCCTCGATCCGCACGCTGCACTCGCTGGCGTTGTGGATCTGCAACCTCGACTCCCGTCGCCAGGTGATCCAGGAGCGCGAGGTGCGCTCGCTGCTCAGCCGGCTGCTGCGCACCGCCCGGATCCCCAACCAGGACCCGTACCAGCCGTACCTGGAGGCCCTGGCGGAGGTCCGGCTCGCCCTTCGTGACCCCGCCGAGGTGGAGGCCTCGCGCGGCGACGTCGACGGGTTCGCCGAACGGTTCGACACCTACCGGTCCGAGCTCGCGTCGCGCGGCGTCCTGGACTTCGACGAGCAGATCTACCGGGCGCTCGAACTGCTGCTCACCCGCCCGGACATCCGCGCCACGGCCCAGCGGGCCGGCACCCACCTGCTGGTCGACGAGTTCCAGGACCTCACCCCTGCCTTCCTGCTCCTGCTCCGCCTGGTCGCCGGCCCGACCGCGCAGGTGTTCGCCGTCGGCGACGACGACCAGACGATCTACTCCTACGCGGGTGCGACCCCCCGCTACCTCGTCGACCTCGAGCGCTGGTTCCCCGGCGCCCGCGAGCACGCGCTGGAGGTCAACTACCGCTGTCCGCCCCACGTCGTCGACCGGGTCACCCGGCTGTTGTCCCACAACCGGGTCCGGGTACCGAAGACGATCCGCAGCGGACCGGCCGACGACCTCGAGGTGGCACTGACGATCACCACCGCGCCCGCTGCCGAGCTGGCACAGCTCGCCGTGGACCGGATCGTCGCGACGGGTCACGCCGGCACCGCGACGGAACAGGTCGCGGTCCTGGCACGGGTGAACAGCGCGCTGTTGCCGGTCCAGGTGGCGCTCACGGACGCCGGGATCTCACACACCGGCCCGCTCGACACGACGGTGCTCAACCGGACCGGCATCCGGACCGCGCTGGCCTACCTCCGCCTGGGGCTCGACCTGGAGCGCATCCAGCGTGACGACCTGTTCGACACGCTCAACCGCCCGGCCCGCAAGGTGAAGTCCGCGGTCACGCCACTGATCCCCACCGGACGGCTCAGCCTCCGACAGCTCGAGCAGGTCGCGGACGCGCTGGACGGCAGCCACCGGGAGCGGTTCGCGGACTACCTCGCCGACCTGCGCAGCCTGGAAGCGGCCATCACCGACGGGGCGGACACCGCCACCTGCCTGCGGCTGATCCGCGATCGGATCGGGCTGGGCGAGGCGATGGACGCGCTGGACCGCTCACGCACCCGACCTGAGGGGTCCTCCCACGCCGACGACCTGGACGCGTTGTTGCAGCTGGCGGCGCGACAGCCGGATCCTGCGGCCTTCCGGACCTGGCTGGCCGAACATCTGCAGGTGCCCGGGGACCCCACCGGGGTCACACTGTCGACGGTTCACCGGGTCAAGGGCATGGAGTGGGACCACGTCGTGGTGTTCGCGGCCAACCGCGGGCTCTTCCCTCACCGGTTGGCCGAGGACGTCGAGGAGGAGCGCCGCGTCCTGCACGTCGCGGTCACCCGCTGTCGGCAGGACGTGCTCGTGCTGGCCGACCGTGACCGGCCCTCACCGTTCCTGTCGGAGTTCGAGCGCGCCTCGGATCGGGCCGCCCGCTCCGATCGTGGCGGCGTGCCGTCCGACACCCGCCCAGCGATCCGGGATGACGACGGCACGGTGAGGGCCGCGATCGGCACGGAGGTGGGGTTGGTCGGCGGTGGCACGGCGCAGATCGCGGCGGCGGAGAGCGACGGTGCCCAGCTGCTGATCTGCGGAGCGAGCGGTGACGGCGCCGCACCGTTGTGGCTCGGCTACGGCGCCACGGTGCTGGTGGACGGTGAGCACACCACCCTCGTCCGCCCCACCCATCGAGGTCCCGGGACCTCCACCACCGGCCAGCTCGTCAACGATGCTGCCGACCACGTCGACAAGCAGCTGTTCGAGGCACTCCGTGGTTGGCGATCACGGGTCGCGCACGAGGCCGGAGTGCCCGCCTACCTCGTGTTCCACGACCGGCACCTGCGGATGATCGCCGGCCGCAAGCCCCGCTCGCTAGGCGACCTGGCCGGCTGCCCCGGGGTCGGCCCCGCCAAGCTGGAACGCTACGGCGACGACGTGCTGGACCTGGTCGACGCGCACGCGTAGGGGGCCGGCCCACCCGGCGTCAGGTCACCCCGTCGGTGCCGGCTCGTCCTCGGGCTCCACGGCCAGCTCGCCGTGCGACAGGTGGCGGATGGCCTCCGCCAGGGAGCCGACCGGGACGAGCTCCATCCCGCGGGCGTCGAAGTCGGTCAGCTCGTCGGCCTGCGCCGCGGGGAACAGCAGCACGTCCGCGCCGGACCGTCTGGCCGCGGTGGCCTTGGCCTCCAACCCACCGATACGCGACACCGTGCCGTCCCACCGAACCCCACCGGTCCCGGCGATGTGACGACCGGCAGCCAGGTCGGGCTCGGCGACGTGGGCGTAGGTCAGCAGCGCCACCATCATCCCGTGTGAGTTGCCGAGCGAGAGGCTGCGGAACCAGGCCACGGGCGCGATCTGTGACCACCGACCGCCGATCCCGGCATCGAGCCCCTGCGGCGCCAGGTCCAGGATCCTGACGTGGTCGTAGGGGAACTCCGCACCGGGAGCCGTGTAGCTGTCACCGGCAGCCGTCGTGAAGGTCAGCGACCGCTCCTCGTCCTCGATCGCCAGGTCCAGCGCGTGTTCGAGTTCGACGCGCGACGCGAAGCCGATGCCGTTGACGTGGGTGACCACGGCGAACTCCGGCAGCCAGTCGTAGCGAGGTTCCGCAACCTCGACGAAGACCCCGAGCGGCAACTCCCATCCCGCCTCACGCAGGCCGATCGCGGCGGCGAAGGGCTCGCCCTGCGACGGTCGGCTACCGGGAGGACCGACCCGCATGTCGCGAGCCTTGTCCTCCGTCCCAGACAGGGCATCCCGGACCGTCTCGTAGACCAGCGGGGGGCGTCCGACGGTCAGCCACGACCAGCGTCCGTCCGGCTGCATCACCTCACCGTCGACGACCATGCGGCCGTCCAACCGCCACGCCCAGCCCGGAGGATCGTCGCTCACGACGTGGAGCCACGGGACCGGGAGGACGGCGACGACCAGCAACGCCCCGAGCACGAGCACGAGCGATCTCGGGACGGTCAGCCAGCGCCGGAACCGACGCAGGCGACCCTCCCGGACGGTCTCCCGCGCGTGCTGCGACATGTCCGCTCCCGGATCGCACCCGCCCCCGAACGCCCCCGACGGGCGGGTCGAGGACAGTGTACGGACGGACACCGTCCTCGCGGGCAGCGGGCCCTCACCATCGCCGACCGGCCGCGACGCCACGAGCACCGCACACCGCGACGGTGGACTTCGGGGACACGGACCCTGCCACCTACCCTCCCCGCTCCATCGCCGTAGCCGGTTGACGTCCGTACCGCGGCTCTCCGTCACCTCGCCGGCCCGCGTGCCGCGCGCAACCCTGCACCGAAGGTCCGCCCGTGCGCCGATCCCTCCGTCTCCGCCGCTGGCAGAAGGAGGCGCTGGACGCGTTCGAGGCCACGGGGCGTCGTGACTTCCTCACGGTGGCCACCCCAGGGGCCGGGAAGACCACCTTCGCGTTGACGGCGGCGGTGCGTGACCTGGCCGCACATCCTCACCGGCGGCTGATCGTCGTCGCCCCCACCCAGCACCTGAAGCACCAGTGGGCCGCGGCCGGCGAGGCTTTCGGACTCCACCTCGAACCGGAGTGGGCGTCCAGCGACGGCTTCCCCAGTGACATGCACGGGGTGGTCGTCACCTACCAGCAGGTCGCGGCCGGCGGGCGGGTCCTGCGCGGCCCTGCGGACGACGCCTTCGTCGTCCTCGACGAGATCCACCACGCCGGCTCCGAGCGTGCCTGGGGTGAAGGGATCGCCACCGCCTTCGAGCTGGCCGCTCGGCGTCTGCAGCTGTCCGGCACCCCGTTCCGCAGCGACCAGGACCCCATCCCCTTCGTCGAGTACGCCTTCGACGAGGCGGTCGCCCACTACACCTACGGCTACGGCGACGCGCTGGAGGAGGGTGGGGTCGTGCGCCCCGTCTTCTTCCCGGCGATCGGCGGGCACATGGAGTGGACCGCGCCGGACGGTGCGCTCATGGCCGCGACCTTCGAGGACCGTCTCGACCGTGCCGGTGCATCGCAACGCCTGCGCACAGCGCTCTCGCCGGACGGCGAGTGGCTGCCTGCCGTGCTCGACCAGGCGCACGGCCAGCTGACCCGGATCCGGGAGTCCCAACGCGATGCCGGCGCGTTGGCCATCGCCATGGACATGGAGCACGCGCAGGCGATCGCCCGGCAGCTGCGGCGCCGCCACCGCGTCGACGCGGTGGTCGCGACCTCCGACGACCCGCTGGCCAGCGAACGCATCGCCGAGTTCGCGGCCGGCACCGCCCCCTGGATCGTTGCGGTACGGATGGTGTCGGAGGGGGTGGACGTACCCCGACTGCGGGTCGGCGTCTACGCGACCAACACCGTCACGGAGCTGTTCTTCCGGCAGGCGGTCGGCAGGCTGGTGCGCTGGCACGGACCGCTGCGGCGCCAGAAGGCGTTCATGTTCGTGCCCGACGACCTGCGGATCCGCACCTTCGCTGCCCAGCTCGCAGAGCAGCGGACGCACTCCCTGCGACGCCGCGAGCAAGCGGGAGACCAGCTGCCGGTCGAGCTCGATCAACTCCCTGCCGGTGAGGACGACCAGCTGTCGCTGTTCCAGGCGATCTCGGCCACCCCCGCCGACCACGACCCGGACAGTGTCTTCGACGACGCCCACCCGGAGGACCTGATCCACGACCCGGCGGAGGACCTGTCCCTGGAGATCGAGCTGGCACCCCCGCCACCGATCCCGGGCGGTGATGGTGCCGGTGGGACGCTCACCGTCAGCCGCACCCAGCGTAAGCGGGAGCTGCGCCAGGCCAACGCGGACCGCGTGCGCATGATCACCCACCTGACCGGTCAGACCCCCGAGGTCGTCAACGCCCAGCTCAACCAGGAGGCCGGGGTCGTCTCCGTCGGGGAGGCCACCCTGCGCGACCTCGAACGACGACTGCGGGCCGCGGACCGGTGGATCGACCGGCTGTAGCTCGGCGACGCGGGACGCGTACCCTTGCCAGCATGGACGTCACCACGATCGAGCTGGACCAGGTCCTGCGGCAGGGTGGGTACCGCGCTACCAGTCCCCGCCGGATCGTCTGGGATGCCCTCAGACGGGCTGCCGGCCACGTCACCGTCGAGGAGCTGGCCGCGGAGGTCGGGGACGAGGTCGACCTGGCATCGATCTACCGGGCACTCGCGGTGTTCGAGGAGCTCGGCCTGGCGCGGATGAGCCGACTCGGCGACGGCGATGCCGGTCGCTGGGAGCCGGCCCACCCGGACGAGCACTTCCACCTCGTCTGCACCGAGTGCGGGGACGTCGACCACCACATCGGGTCCCTGGTCGCCCAGATCCGCGACCACCTCGACGAGGGCCACGGCTTCCAGACCGACAACGTCGAGCTGGTGGTCAACGGCCGCTGTCGCCGCTGTCGGAGCTGACCGCGGTCAGTGCGGGACAGCGACGATGACGGTGCGCCCCTGGGCCGCCCGCGCCAGCCGGCGGGCACCGCGCCCCAGCCGGCTGGTCGCCGGCGGCATCCCGGTGATGACGACGTCACCGACCTCGAGCAGACGGTTCAACCGCCCGACCACGCCCTGGACCTCGATGACCTCGATCTCGTCCCCGCCTCGGACCTCGAGGAGACGCGGCCGCAGCTCCTCCTCGGCGACATCCGTCACCGCCACGACCTGCACCTCGGCCTGCCGGGCGATACGGCTCGCTACCTCGAGCGCCAGGCGGGTCCCGACCTCGCCCGCCGGCCCGACGTCCTCCTGCGTGATCACGACGACGATGCGCGAGGTGGCATCGTCGTCACCGGGACGACAGACCAGGACAGGGATCGGGCTCCGGGAGACCACCTGGTCGATGACCGTGCCGAAGAGCCCCTCCCGTGCGTTCGCGTAGCCCTTCCAGCCCATGACCAGCGCGGTCCCACCCTGCTCGACCGCGGTGTGGAGGACCCCCCCGACGGTCGAGGAATCGATACGGACGGAGGTCACGCCCTCCGAGCCGGCGGCCAGCGCGACCCGTTCCGCCTGGCCGGTCAGGTTCTTGTGCACCTTGAGCTGTTCGGGGCGGGCGTCGAAGGGCAGGACGTTGACCGCGACGACCGCACCGGAGTCGGACGCGGCGACCTGACCCGCGATCCGGACCAGGGAGGACACGGTGCGCGGGTTGGAGACCGGCACGACCACACGCGAACCGATCGATGCCGTACCACTGGTCGTCGCCTCGACCCGCGGCCCGTAGCGGTCCGCGGACCATCCGGCGATCAGGGCGCTCACGAGGATCACGAGGACGATCGCGTTCACCTCGACCGGTCCCACCAGGTCGAGGTCGCGGGCGACGATCACCGCGGCCAAGGCGCCCGCGGCCTGCCCGACCGATAGCGAGAACATCACCCCCCGCTCCGGACCACTGGCACCCATCAGCCACCCGGAACCCCAGGCGGAGAGCCACTTGCTC
The DNA here is from genome assembly GCA_003563915.1 of Nitriliruptoraceae bacterium. Classification (GTDB taxonomy): domain Bacteria; phylum Actinomycetota; class Nitriliruptoria; order Nitriliruptorales; family Nitriliruptoraceae; genus CSSed11-175R1. The sequence goes on along the minus strand of PWTE01000370.1, from coordinate 20,991 downwards.
ACCACCTCAGCGACCAGGAGGCTGCCGCCGAGCAGGAGCGCTCGCGGGTCGGCGAACAGCCCGAACGGGTCCAGCAGCATCCCCGTGGAGATGAGGAACGCCGGGATGAACACGCTCTGCCCGATGACCCGGACACGATCGTCGATGATGGTGCCCGACGGCACGAATCGGTTGAAGCCGAGACCCACCAGGAAGGCTCCGACGATCGGCTCGATACCGATCAGGCCCGCGAGGACGGCCGCCACCCCCATCCCGGACAGGAGGAAGGTGAGGCGCACCTGTCGGTCCTGCCCCAGGCCGGTGAAGAACCAGCGTGTGAGACGAGGGACGCCCGCGAGCATCAGGGCGAGGTAGGCGACCAGGCCGGTCGCGAACACCAGCCAGAACCACACGGTGGCGTTGCCGTCGGCGGCGGCAGCGCCGACGGCGAGGACGAGTAGCGCCGCCACGGTCGAGAGCAGCGTGGCCCCGAGCGTCGCCGTGACGGCGCGGTTCTTCGTCAGGTCGAGCCGGGTGATCGTTCCGTAGCTGAGCAGGGTGTGGCTCGTCAGGGCCGACCCGATGATCACGGCCGGCAGCAGCGCGATCCCGAGGGCGAGCGCGACCCAGGTGACGATGATCATCGGCAGGACGAACGTGAGCGTCCCGAACACGATCGAGTCACGCCGGTAGCGAGCGAAACCTTCGAGGTCGAGATCCAGTCCCGCCTGGAACATCAGATAGAGCAGACCGATGTACCCGATGGTCTCGATGAAGGTGTTCTGGTCCAGGACGCCGGTGACGTTCGGCCCGATGACCATCCCGGCGACGACCAGGCCGATGATGCCCGGCAGGCGCAGTCGATCGGCCGCGATCGGACCGATCAGGACGAGCAGGAACAGGACCGCGAAGACCGCACCGGGATCGGCCAGCGGGAACACTCCGTCGAGCATCCGGCCTCTCTCGGCGTCGGACGGTGCCGGGCGGGCCGGTCACCGGGGCCATGACCACCGCCGACCGTCAGGCAGGGCACGGTCCGGCGGTGCGAGCGGCGAACGCTAGCGCATCGCCTGCTCGTCGCTGGCGAGACCTGGCCGGTGAGGCATGGGGGTGAGGAACCCGGCCACGGCGACGACGACGGGGATCACGAGCAGCACGAGCAGCACCTGCCGGTAGCTGCCGGTCAGGTCGTGGCCGAGGGACAGCGCGAGGGGCCCGAACGCGGTCGACGCGACGCTGATCGCGGTCACGACCCCGCGGATGCCGCCGATCTCCGCCAACCCGAAGATGCGGGGGAAGGAGGCGGCTTCCAGGGCCCGGGCCGAGGACCCCGCCGCGCCGACCGCGACGCCGTAGGCGATCGCCGACCAGCCGGGGGCGACGAAGGGTACCCCGAACATCGCGCTGGCCAGCAGCGCCATCGAACCCAGGAGCACCCACCTCGGCGCCAGCCTGTCGATCAGCGCCCCGACCGCGATCGTGGTCGTCAGCGCGGCCAGGGTCTGGGGGATGAAGTTCCCGGCCGCCTGGGTCGCTGTGAGGCCCTGTTCACCCAACAGGTCGATCTGGTGGAAGGCCAGACCCGTGCCGATCATCCCGGTCGTGGCGATCGCCGACGCCACGACCCAGAAGACCGGGGTGCGCAGCGCCTGCGCGCGCGAGAAGGACACCGCCGGCGACGGCACTGGGTCGTCGGGATGGGGTTCAGGGTCGCCGTCGACCCGCTGTCCGACGTCCGTGGGATGGTCGATCAGGCCGCGCAGCGCGATGGGCAGGACGAGCAGCACGGTGATGCCGGCGAGCACCAGCCAGGCGATCCGCCAGCCGGTCACCGCGATCACGCGCTCGCTGAACACCGGGATCAGCGCGATGACCCCCGAGCCGACCGCCGTGGTGACGCCGATAGCCAGCCCGCGGCGGCGCTCGAACCACGGCGCCACCGAGGTGGTGGCGATCAGGCTCAGACCGCCCTGCCCGAACATCCGGATGCCCACGAACCCGAGGGTCAGCGTGATCAACCCGGTGACGCCCGCCATCGCCGCCAGCACGACCGCGAACAGCGCGCCGATGACGGCCATCGCCGCCCGCGCCCCACGCTCGTCGATCAGCCGACCGATACGCGGCAGCGCGACCGCGCCTCCCAGGGTCCCGACGAGGTAGGCGCCCGACACCTGGGACCGGGTGAGGTCGAGAGCCGCCATCATCGGATCGACGAACACCGACACGCCGGCGGTCTGACCCGGGCCGGTCACCCCGAGGGCGACCGCCGCGAACGCCACGATCCGCCACCCGGAGAACCGGGTGGTGGCGCGAGGCGCCGACGGGGAGGGCAGGGAACCGAACAGCACCGGTCAGCCCAGGAGCAGCGTGTCGAGCCGGATCTCCGGGTGTTCCCGCTCGACGCGTTCCGCGACGTACCGGCTGCGGAACAGCGCCAGCGGCGTGCCGTTCTCGCGACGCCACACCTCGACATCACGCAGACCCTTGAGCTTCTCGACGCCGTCCTCGTCGGTCGCCCGGGCGGTGTCGAAGCGGGTGCCCTCCAGGCGCACCGGGGCCCCGAACTCGTGCTCCATCCGCCAGGTCGCCACCTCGAACTGCAGTTGGCCGACGGCGGCCCACACGGGCGCCTGGTCGCCCAGGTCGGGGTGGCGCAGCACCTGCACGACCCCTTCCTCGTCGAGCTGGGCGACGCCCCGCCGGAACTGCTTGGTGCGGCTGCGGTCCGCCGGGTGGGCGGTCGCGAAGTGCTCCGGGGTGAAGGTCGGGATCGGCGGGAAGGTGACGGGCGCGTCGTCGTCGTGGAGCGTGTCCCCGGCGCGCAGGTCGGTGGCGTTGACCAGGCCGATCACGTCGCCCGGGAAGGCCTCGTCGACGGTCTCGCGGTCGCGACCGAACACGGCGTGGGCGTACTTGGCCTGGATGCGCTTGCCGGTGCGGGCGCAGGTCAGCGACGCGCCCCGTTCGAACCGCCCGGAGCAGACCCGCACCAGCGCGAGCCGGTCGCGGTGCCGCGGGTCGAGGTTGGCCTGCACCTTGAACACCAGCCCGCTGAAGGGCGCATCGACGGGACGCAGCCCGCCGTCGACGTCCTCCCGGGCGTACGGCGGCGGGGCGAGCCCGGTGACCGCATCGAGGAGCATCCGCACGCCGAAGTTCGACAGCGCCGACCCGAAGAACACCGGGGTCGCCGTCGCTGCCAGGAACGCGTCGACGTCGACGTCCGCGCCGATCGCGTCGAGGAGTTCCACCTCCTCGCGGACCTCCTCCGGGACCTCGTCGATGCCGCCCTCGTCCTCCTGGGCGCGGCGGGTGCCGCCGGGCCCAGAGGCCTCGAAGCGGTAGGCCCTGCCGGTCCGTCGATCGACCACCCCCTGGAACCGGCCCTCCGGCTTGATCGGCCAGGTGACGGGCTGCCCGGCCAGGCCGAGCTTGGCCTCGATGTCGTCCAGGATCTCCAGCGGCTCCGGCGACGGCCGGTCCATCTTGTTGACGAAGGTGATGACCGGGGTCCCCCGAGCCCGGCAGACGGCGTGCAGTTTCTCGGTCTGTGGCTCCACGCCACGGGCCGCGTCGATCACCATGACCGCCGCATCGACGCCGGACAGCACGCGGTAGGTGTCCTCGGAGAAGTCGCGGTGGCCGGGGGTGTCGAGCAGGTTGAGCATCACGCCCTCGTGCTCGAACCGTGCGACCGCGGAGCTCACCGAGATGCCGCGCTTCTGCTCGAGCTCCAGCCAGTCCGAGGTGGTGGCACGGTCCGCCTTGCGGCTCTGCACGGCGCCGGCCTGCTGGATCGCCCCGCTGTACAGCAGGAACTTCTCGGTCAGGGTCGTCTTCCCGGCGTCCGGGTGGGAGATGATCGCGAAGGTCCGGCGACGGGACGCTTCGGCGAGCACGGACGACACGGCAGACTCCAGTGAGGGAAGGACCCGGGTGCGACGGTCGATGGCGGGGCCCGGACGGGACACCGAGGGGGCCGCACGCGACGACGCCGCCCCGACGGGCGGCTGAGAGAGCACGGTACCCGCTCGGTCGCGGAGCGTGGCTACTCGACCCCCAGTCCCGTGGCCAGGGTGACGGCCGCGAGAGCCCAGACGTAGAAGGAGAAGACCCGGAAGCGTGCCGCCTCCAGCACCCGCAGCACCAGCCACAACGCGACGGTGCCGACGGCCGCCGCGGACACCAACCCGACACCCATCGCGGCCCAGCTGATGCCCCCGAACCCCTCGGCGAGCGCCACCTGCAACGCCTGCACTCCCGTGGCGGCCAGGATGGTCGGGATCGCGACGTAGAAGGAGTACCTCGCTGCCAGGGTGCGGGTCATCCCCAGGATCAGGGCCGCGAAGATCGTGGTCCCACTCCGCGACAGGCCGGGGGTCAGCGCCGCTGCCTGTGCGACACCGATCAGTACCGCGACGGTCACCGTGACCTGGGCCGGACCACGCCACGCGAACCGCAACCGCCGGCCACTGCGACCCGAGGTCATCAGGTCGGTCCACCACAGCAGTCCACCGGTGACGATCAGGGCGAACGCGACCGCCGGAGGCGACCCGAACACACGACTGAGCTGGGCCTGGAACGTCAACCCGAGCACCCCGGTGACGGCCACGCTCAGCAGCCCGAGCAGCACCAGACGCGTGGACACCGCCTCGGCGAGTCCTCCCTGGCGCAGCCGACCGGAGGCGAGGTCGTCGCGCACACCGCCGGTCAGCTCCCGGATCCCGTCGCCCATCACGATCAACACGGACACCAGCGTCCCGACGTGCACCACCAGGTCGAACAGGATCAGCTCGGGGCTGTCCGGCGGCGGGAGGTCCACGCCTCGGTCACGCAACAGGGTCTGCGTCAACACCAGGTGGCTGGTCGAGCTCACGGGCACGAACATGAACACGCCCTGGACGATGCCCAGCACCAGGGCGACGACGAGCGACATGGGAGATCCAGGGACGGGGACGGCGGGTGCCGGCGGCGTGACCCGTGAACGATACGGCCCATCACGTGGCCGCAGCGACAGGGAGGGTCGGCCGAACGGTCCGCACCGTTACGGTGCGGACCCCCGTACGCGAGGAGCTGTCATGTCACCCGTCCGGCCGAGCCTGGCCGACCTCGGCGCGGTCTTCCTCGGGGGGATGATCGGTGCGACGGGGCGGGTGGCGTTCGCCACCTGGTTCCCGGTGCTGGACGAGGCGTTCCCGTGGACGACGTTCGTCGAGAACGTGGTGGGGGCGTTCCTGCTCGGCGCGATCCTGACGATCCTGGTGCGGCGCGGTGCCGTGGCCCGTCGCGCGACGCTCCTGGTCGGGACGGGTGTGCTGGGGTCGTTCACCACCTACAGCACACTGGCGGTCGAGGCGGAGCAGCTGGTCCGCGACGGCCTCGCGTGGCTGGCACTGGGGTACGGGGTCGCCAGCCTCGTCGCGGGTCTGCTCGCCGCCGGCGCAGGCATCCTGTTCGCACGCCAGCTGGTCCCGATCACCGGTGACCCTCACGCCGGCGAGGGGTGCCGATGATCTGGCTGTGGGTCGCCGCTGCAGGTGGAGCCGGTGCCGTCGTGCGCTACCTCGTCGACCTCGCCGTGACCACGAACATCGGTGGTGACGCACCCTGGGGCACCTGGGTGGTCAACGTGACCGGCTCCTTCCTGGCGGGTGTCGTCGCCGGGCTGGTCATCCGGGAGATGGTGACGCTCGAGCTGTCGGCCGTGGTCGCCGGAGGGTTCCTCGGGGCGTACACCACCTTCTCGACCGCGATGGTCCAGGCCGCGTTGCAGGTCGAGGAGCCTCCCCGTATCGCCGGGATCGTCAACCTGGTCGGGACGCTGGTGGCGAGCCTCCTGGCCGCGTTCGGCGGTGTCGCGCTGGTGAGCTGACCACGCACGACGGGGCATGGCTGGGCTAGGGCGTGGGCGGGGACCGTGGCGCGACCGGAGAAGCGTGAGCACCGGCGCGCCGCCGCGTACCTGACAGCTCACACCCGCGGTACCCCGTCGCGCTCGACCCGCGGTCAGGTCGGGCAGAGCTCGCCCCAGATGCCGCGACCAGCGGCGCGGGCGCGGTCCACCGCTGCCTCGATCCGCGGGTAGAAGCGGTCGTTGGGCGGGAACAGGACCGCTTCCGCGTAGCCCTCCGCCGCGAGCAGCTCGTTCAGGAAGGTCCCGTCGTCGAGCCACACACCGCGCAGTGGACGGTCGAAGCGGTCACGGTCCTGCTGATCGGCGACCAGCCACACCAGGTCTCCGGAGGCGACCAACCCCTCGACCCGCTCGGTGGCGGCTTCCGCCCCACATTCGGCCGGTTCGCCATCCCGAGCCAGCTCAGGCGTGTCGATGTTGAGCAGGCGGATGCGGATCGACCCGCCCTCCGGGATAGAACCACCGGGGGCAGCGACCACCCGGATCGTGTCACCGTCCACGACCCGATCGACGATCGCTGCCTCGGCGTCGTCCGGCACCTGGGCAGGCTGTGGCGGTGGTGGTGCTTCACCCGGTTCAGGGCCTTCGTCCTCGGTCGGCTGGCTGGCGACGCGGCTGCCGAGCTCAGCGACCAGCCACGCCCCGCCAGCGGCCAGGCCCACGAGCAGCACGAACGTCACGATGACAGTCACGACGATGGTCCGCTGCTGCATCGGGTCTGCCTCCTCCACCACCGGGCCGGGGACGCTACGTCCCGCGGCGGGAGGATCTCACAGGCTGCTCATCGACCCGGAGGACGGACGCCGCCGCGGTCGGACAACGGCGGGCGGCCGTGATCGAGCGGGGTCGCCCGGGTTCGGGGGTCAGGCGCTCGCCCCGACCGGCAGCTCCCCGCTCGGGGCGGCAACGGCATCCTGAGCGACGCTGTCCGCCGCCGCAGCCCTCGGGGAAACGAGCTTGACGGGGATGTGCTCGGTCCCTGCGGCGAGGTGGGCGGCCAGGGAGTGGTGGCCGTCGACCACCCACAACAGGCCGCGATGGGCGGTCAGATGTACCAGGCGCGTCTCGAGGCTGCGGATCGTCGATCCCTGCGCGAGCCACCGAACCCGATCGGGATCGACCTCGTTCACCCGGGTCCGCACGTCCAGTGCGTACCGGGGGATCCGTGTGCGGATCCCCGTCGTCTCGAACGGACCGGCCAGTTCCTGCGGCCAGGCATGCTCCGGCACCCACCGGACACGTTCCGGCAGGTAGTCGGTGAGACGCGTCGGCAGCGTCTCGGGGAGCGGTGCGAACACGAGCGAAGGTCTCCAGGCGGCTGGTCGGAGCCTACGCCTGCTGCGTAACAGGCAGGTGTCTCCGAGGTGACCTTCTGAGCATCGGCCACGATCGCGCGGACCACCAGCTGGCCGTGCGGCAGGAGCCCACCGCAGCCGTGGCTCCGCCGCTCACCCTAATAGGGTAGGGGCTAATAGGGTAGGGGGGTAGTCTATATGCTGGACGATCGCAGGACGCCCCCTTCGACGCAACTGGAGCGACGTTGCAGGACCATGCCCACCACGACCACGTCGCCATATTCCGTGACCGGTTCTGGGTCAGCCTCGCCCTGAGCGTGCCGATCGTCATCTGGGCGCCGATGATCCAGGACTGGTTCGGCTACACCGCTCCGAGCTTGCCCGGCAGCGACCTGCTCGCACCGGTCCTCGGGACGGCGGTCTTCCTCTACGGCGGTTGGCCGTTCCTCACGGGTGGTTGGCACGAGGCTCGGACCCGCGAACCCGGCATGATGCTGCTCATCGCGATGGCCATCACGGTGGCCTACGGCGCCTCGATGGCCACGTCCCTCGGGCTGTTCGACCAGGAGGTCTGGTGGGAACTCGCGCTGCTGATCGTCGTGATGCTGCTTGGACACTGGATCGAGATGCGGGCGATCGGGCAAGCGCAGGGGGCGCTCGAGGCCCTCGCCGCGCTACTACCCGATGAAGCCGAACGCGTCACCGACCGCGGCACGGAGACCGTGCCCGTCACGGAACTCGAGGTCGACGACCTGGTGCTCGTGCGCCCGGGCGCACGTGTCCCCGCAGACGGTGAGATCGTTACCGGGCAGGCGGACGTCGACGAGTCCATGATCACCGGGGAGTCGACGCCGGTCCCCCGAGGCGAAGGCGACCCCGTGGTCGCAGGCACCGTGGCGACCGACACCTCGCTGCGCCTGCGCATCACCGCGACAGGTGACGACACCACCCTCGCCGGCATCGAGCGGATGGTCCGTGATGCCCAGGCATCGCGGTCGCGGACGCAGATGCTGGCAGACCGTGCGGCGGCTCTGCTGTTCTACGTCGCGGTCGCCGCAGCGGTGGTGACCGCCGTGGTCTGGCTGTTGCTCGGTCGCCCGGACCTGGCCCTCGACCGGACCGTGACCGTCCTGATCATCGCCTGCCCGCATGCCCTGGGGCTGGCGATCCCCCTGGTGACGTCGATCTCCACCGCGAAGGCCGCCCGCACCGGCATCCTGATCAAGGACCGTCTGGCCCTGGAGGCGATGCGCACCATCGACACGGTGCTGTTCGACAAGACCGGGACCCTGACGCGCGGGGAGCACCGGGTGCGCGACCACGTCGTCGCGGACGGGATCGCCGAGGACGACCTGCTGCGGTGGGCCGGTGCCGCCGAGGCCGACTCCGAGCATCCCCTGGCCCGTGCGATCCACGCCTTCGCGGTCGAGCGGGTCCCGGATCTGCCGGTGGCCCAGGACTTCGATGCTCTGACGGGACGTGGCGTCGAGGCGACCGTCGACGGGCACCGCATCGGCGTCGGCGGCCCGGCCCTGCTCCGCGAGCACGACCGTGGCACGAACGACCTCGCTCCGGCGGAGTGGCACGAACGCGGAGCAGCGACCCTGCACGTGCTCAGGGACGGCGAGGTGGTGGGCGCCTTCGCGCTGGAGGATGAGATCCGCGACGTCTCCCGCGAGGCGGTACGACGGCTGCACGCGGCCGGTGTCCGCGTCGCGATGATCACGGGCGACGCCCAGCAGGTCGCCAACTCCGTGGCCGAGGAACTCGGCATCGACGAGGTCTTCGCTGAGGTGCTCCCCGAGGACAAGGATGCCAAGGTCGCGGAGCTCCAGGAGCGAGGCGAGACGGTCGCGATGGTCGGCGACGGTGTGAACGACGCTCCTGCCCTGGCGCGCGCGGACGTCGGCATCGCCATCGGCGCGGGTACCGACGTCGCGATCGAGTCGGCCGGCCTGGTCCTCGCGTCGGACGATCCGCAGGGCGTCGTGGCGATCCGCGAGCTCTCCACCGCGACCTACCGCAAGATGGTGCAGAACCTGTGGTGGGCAGCGGGCTACAACCTCGCCGCGATCCCCCTCGCCGCCGGGGTGCTCGCCCCGATCGGCTTCATCCTGCCGATGGCGCTCGGCGCGGCGCTGATGAGCGCATCGACGGTGATCGTGGCCCTCAACGCGCAGCTGCTCCGTCGCGTGGAGTTCGCGACCACCGTGAGCTGAGGCGCGCCAGTGCTAGCACGCTCCGCGTGGGGGGGAGCGGCGACGCCACGCCTCACCGGGCGGTCGGAGCTCCGGCCTGGGCCAGCTCGGCGAGACCCCGAGCATCCACGACGTCGGTGAAGCCGAGGTCCGCCATGATCGACACGGCCGTCGCGCTGCGGTTACCCGTCCGGCAGTAGACGAAGTAGCTGCCGTCCCGGTCGAGCTCGGCGATGCGCTCGCGGAAGTCGGGAGCCTGGATGTCGATCAGCTCCGCGCCCGCAACGTGGCCCTGCGCGAACTCCGCCGGTGTCCGCACGTCGATCACGATGACGTCATCGTTGTCCTCGAGGAGGTTGACGGCGTCGGCGGCCGCGAGCACGCGCGGCGCCGCGCTGGCGCCGGCACAGGACGCGACGAGCAGCGCAGCCGGAGCGAGGAGGAGGTAGAGCCGGGAGCGGCGGGACATCGGGGTCTCCTTGGGACGAAGGCCAGCGCAGGACTTATTGTACGGACAATATGTGCCCGCGTCGAACCGACGGCCAGGGGGATCAGTGGCCCTCGGCCGGCACCTCACGGAAGGTGGGGGTCGCGCCGGCGGCGCCATCCGCGCGCCAGGTGTTGGTGTACAGGAACCGTTGCCCTCGGATCAGGGTGACCCGACACTCGATCGGACGATCGGCTCCGCGACCGAGCCGCTGGACCCGGAGCAGGGCTTCGTCGTCGGCGAGCTGCAGGAGCTCGCGGGCGTCGTCGTCGGGGATGATCGGCTCCAGCGTCTCGTCGACCGCGGTGATCCGGATGCCGACGCGCTCCTGGAGCTGGTCGTAGAGGGCGGTCCGGGTGAAGTCGACGTCGAGCAGCTTGCGTCCGATGTCAGCCGGCAGCCACACCCGATCCAGTGCCAGCGGGTCATCACCGGCGTAGCGCAGCCGCTCGAGCCGGATCAGCTCCGTCCGGGGTGGGAGCTCGAGCCGGGTCGCCACGTCGGCGTCGCGGGCGGGCTCCAGCGCGAGCACCTCGGAACGCTGTTCGAGACCCTGCGCCTCGACCGCCTGGAAGAGGCTGTAGAGGCTGCCGAGGGGCTGGGTCAGTCGCTCCTCGTTCAGGAAGCTGCCACGCCCACGATGCCGGTCGACCAGGCCACGTGCCCGCAGCCGTCGGACGGCCTCGCGGACGGTGTGCCGGCTGACCCCGTAGCGTTCCGTCAGCTCCTTGTCCGTCGGGAACCGATCGACGATGTCGCCGGCCTCGATGCGACGTTCGAGGTCCTCGAGTACCTGCTGCCACAGCGGGCGCGACCCCGACTCCCGGTCAGCCACCGGCGCACCTCCTGCGACGACTCGCTCACGCGCAGCCTAGGGCCGGTGCAGACCCATGCGTCCGCTGTCAACCCGGACGGTGGGCCCGGACCAATACGTCGATCGCGTCGCGGGGCCCGTCGTCGGTCTCGACGGGCCGGAGCACCTCGTGGGCACGGCCGATGACGAGCCCCGTCCCCACGAGATCCGCGACGACCTCGTCCGGCTCCGTCAGCACCTCAGGATCCGGAGGCCCGCCGACCCCGTGCGTCAGGTTGCGGCGCGCGTGGCTGACGACCAGCAGCGTTCCCCCGGAGCGGACCAGGTGGGCGGCTCCGGAGAGCACCGGCCGCAGCTCGTCGCGCGGGAGCTGCAGGTAGATCACGAGGACGAGATCTGCGCCGGCGAACTGCAGGCCGTCGCCCTGCGCAGCGGCGACCAGGTCAGCACGGGTGGTCGTCAGGGCCACCTCGGCGTGGTCAGCCAGCCGACGCGCCTTGTCGAGCGCCACCGCGGAGAAGTCGACGAGCTCCACGTCCCACCCGCGCCGGGCCAGCCAGATGGCGTTGCGGCCCTCACCGCCAGCGAGGTCGAGGGCCCGCCCCGGGGGCAGGCCCGCGACCTCTGCCTCGACGAACAGGTTGGGGCCCTTCGACCACACGAGGTCGGCGTCGCGGTACCGCGCGTCCCAGGCCTGGGCGTCCACCGGCTTCCTCGCCTCCCTGTCCGCTGTGGCGGCGAGCGGTCGCGATCAGGCGGTGGTCATCTCGAAGCCGAGTTCCACCAGCCGCTCGTCGGAGTCGTCGACCAGCACCGGTCGCCGCCCGCCGCGGGCCAGCAACGACGCCGCGATGGAGGCACGGTAGCCGGAGGCACAGTGGACCCAGACCTCACGGTCGGTCGGGATCTCGTCCATGCGGCGCTCGAGCTCGTGGATCGGCACGTGCAACGAACCCGCGATCCCACCGCGGCTGCGCTCGTCATCCCGGCGGACGTCCAGGGCGAGCAGCGGCTCGTCATCGGCCATCCGCTTGGCCAGCTCCTCGAGGTCGGTCACGCGGTAGCTGCCCCGGTCGACGCCCTGTCCGTAGCGGTCGATGCCGCCGGTGGCCTGCGCCGCGGGCCGGTCGATCCCCACCCGTACGAGCTGGCGCTGCGCCTCGCTGACCTCCTCCTGGGTGTCGCCGACCAGCGTGACCGGCTGCCCCCAGGGCAGCAGCCAGGCGAGGTAGGTGATGAAGGAGTTGCCGACCTCCACGTTGACGGTGCCGGTCACGTGGTCAGCGGCGTACGCGGTGCGCGTCCGCAGGTCGACGACCCACTCACCGGCGTGGATCCGGCGCGCCAGCTCGGTCGGGTCGGCCTCGACCGCAGGCGACAGGTCGACGGGACCCGGGCCGAGCTTGTTCCGCGGAGCCATGTGGGCGTAGTAGCGCGGGTAGGCGTCCAGACCTGACAGCAGCACCTGGACGAACTCGTCCTCGTCGGTGATCGTGAGCGCGACGTTCGCCTGCTTCTGCTCCCCGATCGTGGAGGTCTCGACGCCGTACCGCGGGTCGACGTTGCTGGTGTGCTCGTCGGCCGCGGCGGACGAGCAGAAGGACCCGAAGCCGTGGGTGGGCAGGACGGTCGTCTCGTCGGGGAGCTCGCTGGCCAGCCGGTGCGCGGTGGCGTGCTGGGCGCGGGTGAGCTCCTCCTTCATCGCCCGGGAGATCAGGTCGGTCCGCCCCACCGAGCCGTAGAGCAGCGATCCGCCGGTGAAGACCGCCCGCTGTTCGCCGTCGGTCACCACGTAGGACATGTGCGTCGGCGTGTGCCCGGGGGTGTGCAGGGCGCGGACCGTGAGCGCGCCGACGGCGAACTCGTCGCCGTCGCGCACGCCCTTGGTCTCGACGAACATCTCCTCGTCGGCCGACATGACGTACGCGGCGCCGGTCTGTCGAGCGAGCTCGACCCCACCGCTCACGTAGTCGTTGTGGTTGTGGGTCTCCAGCACGTGGGTGACCGTGAGCCCACGCTCCTCGACCGCTGCGTACACACGGTCGAGGTCACGCTGGGGGTCGATCACGGCCGCGACGGACCCGTCGGTGACCACGTAGCTGCGGTCGCCCAACGAGGGGGTCTCGATCGTCAGGATGTCCATGGGTTCCTCGTTCTTCAGTCTGTGGGAGGCGGTCACGTTCGTCAACGCATCGTAAAGTACGTACATTTCCTCAGGGGGTGATCGGTTGTTCGATCTCGACGGTGCCCCCGACATCGCTGCGGTGGACCAACCGGTCATGCAGTCCCGCACGACGGAGCGACGCGCGGACGCCCGACCGCAGGCCGACCAGCTCGAGCTGCATCCCGGCGTCCCCGGCAGCACGCTCCAGGTCGCTCAGTACCTGCACGCCCGACAGGTCGACGGTGGGCACCCCGGAGAGGTCTAGGAGCAGGCGGCGGCCCGCGGCCGCGTGGTGCTCGAGCTGCTCCTCGATCAACTCGGCCAGACGGACGGAGGACGCCGGCAGGAGGTCGCCCTCCACCTCGATCACCACGGCCCCGTCGACGTGACGCGTGGTGAGTCGCGGGACACCGACGCGCCACAACGACAACAGCAGGCTCGCCGCGATGCCGACGCCGATCCCGATCTCGACGCCCAGCGCGAGCGTGGCCACGAAGGTGACGGCCAGCGCCAGCCCGTCGGTGCGCTCGACCTGCCAGGCGTGGCGGGCCTCACGGAGGTCGACCAGGCCCGCGACCGCGACGATGACGATCGCCGCGAGGATCACCTCGGGAAGGGTCGCGAGCAGGGGGGCGAGGAGCAGCAAGGCGAGGATCACCCCGGCGGCGCTGACCACGCTGGCGAGCGGGGTGCGTGCGCCGGCCGAGTGGTTGACCGCGGTACGCGAGAAACCGCCGGCGACCGGGAAGGCCTGGAACAGCCCTGCGGCCAGGTTCGCCGCCCCGTTCGCGATCAGCTCCTGGTCCGGGTCGATCCGGTCGTGGGTGCGGCGGGCGATGGCCCGCGCGACGCTCAGCCCCTCGAGGTAGGCCAGCACGGCGATGATGCCCGCTCCTGGCAGCAACGCGAGGACCGCGTCGAGCGGGGCAAGGGGCAGCGACGGCAACGGGAGCCCACGCGGCACGTCACCGACGACCGCGATACCGCGCCCCTCGAGCCCAAGGACCGGGACGATCAGGGTCGCGAGGACCACCACCACCAGGGCGGTGGGCACCCGGGGGCCGAGCCGCTTGCCGAGCACCAGCAACGCGATGGCGACCAGCCCGAGGGCGAGGGTAGGGAGGTGGGTCGCGTCGAGCGCCCCGAACAGTGCGGCGATCCGGGCCAACCACCCCTCCGGGCGCCCGATCTGGACGCCGAGGAGCCGATCGAGCTGGCTGGTCGCGATCACGATCGCCGCCGCCGAGGTGAACCCGCTGATCACCGGGTGGGAGAGCAGGGCGGTGAGCTGCCCGGCGCGCAGCAGGCCGAGCGTGAGCTGGATCGCGCCGACGAGCAACGCGAGCACCGCCGCCAACGCGACGTATGCGCCCGGGTCCCCACCCGCCAGCGGCGCGATCGTCGACGCGGTCAACAACGAGACGATCGCGACGGGCCCGACCGCCAACTGCCCCGAGGTACCGAGCAGCGCGTAGACGACCAGCGGCACGGTGGCGGCGTACAGACCGGTGACCGGCGGCATGCCGGCGAGCGCGGCGTAGGCCATGCCCTGTGGGACGAGCATCGCCGCGACGGTCAGCCCCGCGATCAGGTCCGACCGACGCGAACCCGAGGTCGAGCCCGCGAGCCAGCCGACCACGGGGAACCAGCGGCGCCACCCCGCATGTCGCGGCCGCCGCCCAGCGGAGGGCGGGCGTCGCGACGTCGGAGGGGGCGGCACGGCGGTGTCAGGCCCGCGCGGAGCGGGGCTGGTTGTAGGGCAGCTTGCTGAGCAGCATGCCCATCGCACAGGTGTTGGTCAGCGAGGCGACGACGAGACCCAGACCGACCGCGCCGGCCACGAAGCGGGCTTCGGGCACGACGATGCTCACGAGGACCGACAGGGCGACGATGAGACCTGCGACGAAGCGGACCTGCCGTTCCAGGTCCCAACGCACCACGTCCTGCACCACGGGCGCGCCGGCCTGCTCCCAGGCCACCATGCCGCCTTCGAGGATCGGGAGGTCTGGCAGGCCGAGCTCGCTCAAGCGCTCCTGTGCCTGGTGAGCCCGGGCGCCGCTGCGACAGGCGAGCACGACCTCCGAACCCTGCTCCACCAGGTCGCGGATCTCGGTGACGTGGTGCTCGAGTTCGTCGAGGGGGAGGTTCCGCGACGAGGGGATGTGGACCACCTCGAACTCACCGGGTGTGCGGACGTCGACGACGTGGACCTCGGACAGACGGTTCCGGACGAGGGTCGGGTCGAGGCAGTAGGTGGACACGAGCAACTCCAGGGGTCGGGTACCGGAGGATGTCGCATCTAAATGTACGGACAATAAGCCTGAGGTGCAAGCTCAGCGGACCCGGTCCAGGTCGCGCGTGACGATCACGTCCACGCCCGTGCCGCACACGTCCCGCAACACGACGTCGCCCCGTCGCACCGGAGCTGGAACGATCAGACCACGCAGCGCCTCCACGACGTCGCGGATCTGGTCACGCGGGACGGAGTCCGCGGCGCGCACCGGTGCTCGTCGGATCGCCGCTCCCTCGATCCACACGGTCGTGGAGACGGGGCGGCGCGGGTCGGTGTGCTCCTGTCGCCCGTACCGCTCCCCCTTCTTGCAGGAGAAGCCGCGGACCTCCACCACCTCGTCGTCGATGGCGTCGACCTCCAGCCGGCAGCCGAGCGGGCAGCCGGTGCAGAGGTAGGCGTGGGTCTCCACGTCGCCCTGCGGGGTCGCGTCCTCGGGCTCTGGCGTCGCGCGGTCGTGCAGGTCGGTGGTCACGTCGCCACCTCCTCGGCGGGGACCGCGTCGATCCGCAGCACGTCGTCACGGACCTCCTCGAGCAGCTTCGGACCGACCTTCACCGTGACCATCTCCGCGGGGACAGCCGCGCGGAGCTTGCGGCGGTGGACGTCACCGAGCCGCAGCAGGGTCGGACCGGTGATCGGGCGGCGGACCCGGAAGGACAGGGTGTGGGTGCCGTCGCTGGCCACCGTGTGCGGCACGACGTACGCCACGTTGTCGCCGGGGACGATCCGGACGTCCTGGCGGGGCCGCTGCGCGCCGGTCACGGACGCCGCTGCCGCGTCGCCGGCGACGACCGCCTCCTGGCTGACCCAGTCCGCCAGGTCGTTGATGTGCACGACGTTGCCTGCTGCGAACACCCCTGGTCGGGTCGTCTCCATGCAGCCGTCGACGATCGGTCCTCCGGTCACCCCATCCATCTGGACCCCGAGCGTGCGGGCGAGTTCCGCATCCGGGATCAGCCCGATCGACAGCAGCAGCGTGTCGACGTCCAGGTCCCAGCCGGCGTCGAGCTGCGGCTGGCGTTCGTCGTCGACCGGCGCGACCGTGATCCGCTCGAGGCGGTCACGCCCATGGATCGCCGCGACCGTGGTCGACAGGTGCAGGGGGATGTCCAGGTCGTGGAGGCACTGCACGATGTTGCGGGTGAGTCCGCTCGCGTAGGGCAACAGCTCGAAGACGCCCACCACCTCGACGCCTTCGAGGGCGAGCCGGCGGGCCATGATCAGCCCGATGTCCCCCGAGCCGAGGATCGCGGCACGGCGGCCGGGCAGGTAGCCATCGAGGTTGACCATCTTCTGGGCGAGGCCGGCGGTGTACACGCCCGACGGGCGGTCACCGGGGATGCGGATCGCTCCGCGGGTGCGCTCCCGCGCGCCCATCGCCAGGACGACCGCTCCGGCATCGACCGTGCTGACCCCGATGTCGGGGGACATGAGCTTCACGCGGAGGTCCGGTGAGACGTCCATGACGTACGCGTCGGTGAGGATGTCCACGTCGTGTTCGAGCACCTGCTCGAGGTAGCGGCCGGCGTACTCGGGGCCGGTGATCTCCTCGTCGAACACGTGCAGGCCGAACCCGGCGTGGATGCACTGCAGCAGGATGCCGCCCGGATCGGCCTCGCGGTCGACCAGCAGGATCCGCTCCGCACCGCGTTCCCTCGCGGCGACCGCGGCAGCCATGCCGGCGGGGCCGGCACCGACGATCACGACGTCGTACCTCGACGCCAGGTACCGCGTATGGGGGGTGACCGTCATCGCCGTTCACCGACCTCGACCGGGGTGGGGGGTGCATCATCGCGGTCACGGATCAGCCAGGAGTCCCCACCGCGCTTGGTGAGGTCCGTCAGGGCGCAGCCGCGACGTTCGGCGAGCAGCTCCAGGCAGTGCCACGTGCAGAAGCCGCCCTGGCAGCGCCCCATCCCGGCACGGGTGCGGAACTTCAGGCCGTCCAGGGTGCGCGCGCCGCGGTCGATCGCGTCGGTGATCTCGGCCTCGGTGACCAGCTCGCAGCGGCAGACCAGGCGGGCGAAGCGGGGATCGCGGGCGGCCAGCTCGGCCTGCTCCTCATCGGGAAGCACCGAGAAACGGACGGGGTGCTCGACCTCCGGCACGAAGTCGTCGCGCTCGCGCAGCTCCAGGCCCTCGGACGCGAGGGCCGCAACGAGGTGGTCGGCGATCGCGGGTGCCGCCGTGAGTCCGGGTGACTGGATCCCCGCGGCGTTGACGAACCCGCGCCGGGCCGTGGGGCCGAGCACGAAGTCCTCGGTGTCGGCGACGGCGCGGACCCCAGCGAACTCCGCGATCACGTCGCGCTCGTCGATCGTCGGCACCAGCCGGCGGGCGGCGGCGAACACCTGCGCGGCACCATCCGGCGTGGTGGCGGTGTCGAGCTTGTCGTCGGTGGCCTCGGCCGTCGGCCCGACCATGATGGTCCCGTCGAAGGTCGGGGTGATCAGCGTGCCCTTGGAGGTGGCGGTCGGGCACGGGAAGATGATCGAGGTGACCAGCCCGGCCAGCCGCCGGTCGAGCAGATACTCCTCGCCCTTGCGCCCCGTGATCGTGAAGGTCCCGACCCCGGCCATCCGAGCCACCTCGTCCGCGAACAGGCCAGCCGCGTTGACGACGAACCGGGTCGCGATCCGACGCTGCGGGGTGTGCAGCACAAGTGGCGCGCCGGGGTCGTCAGCGGGCGGATCGATGGCGGTGAGGGGCTCGTCGGTCGCGACCTCGACACCGTTGTGAGCGGCGCTCTCCGCGATCAGTAGCACCGCCTCGTAGGGGTTGATGACCCCCGCGGTGGGAGCCCAGACCGCTGCGAGCACCTCGCGTGAGAGGTTCGGTTGGTGGGCGCGGATGGTGGCCTGATCCCACCGGGTCATCCCGGGCACACCCTTACGCTCGCCCTGCGCCTCGAGCGCATCGAGGGTGGGGAACTCCTCCTCGCTGAGGGCGACCAACAGTTCGCCGACCTGCGCGAAGCCGAACCCCAGGTCATCACGCAGCTCGAGCCAGCCGACGTTGCCGGGCCACTCCAGCTGTCCCTTCAGGGTGTCCGGATCGGCGTGCATCCCGGAGTGGATGATCCCGCTGTTGGCTTTGCTGACCCCGAAGCCGACCTCGGCATCGCGCTCCAGCAGCAGGACGTCGAGGTGGTAGCGCGCGAGCTGTCGGGCCAGGGTGACCCCGACGACGCCACCGCCGACGATGACGACGTCGCGGACGTGTGGTCCGGTCATGGTGATCCCCTCACGGGCGTCAGACAGCACGTGCGAACGACTGCTTCGGCACGGCGCTCTCCACCGTCGCCTCGGGACACACGCCGCGCTAGTGGCGAAAGGGTCTCGGATCGATGGCCAAGGGTCCCTGTCCCGGGGGGCCGGTGCAGCTGGCCCCGACACCGATCCCGGATCCGGCGTGCCATGCGTGGCCACCGCCGTCGCGATCACTCCGTACCCTCACCACCACGAACAGGAACCGTTCCCAGAACGTGGTGACCCACGCTGGAGCGGCGACCCGCACGCACGCCCCGCTCGCGACCCTGCAGCCGCACCCCGACAGGACCTGGCTGGTGCCTGCCACCTCGACGTCTCCCACGACCGTCCGTCCGCTGCAGGGCTGGCGGTTACCGATGCTGTTCGGGTTGTTCCTGGCCTCTGGCGCCGCGGCGCTGATCTACCAGGTGCTGTGGGCCCGCGAGTTGGCGCTGCTGTTCGGGTCCACCGCCCAGGCGGCGTCGCTGACCGTGGCGATCTTCTTCGCCGGGCTGGCGATCGGCGGCTGGTTGTGGGGTGGGCGATCCCAGCGGATGCGCAACCCCCTTGCCGCGTTCGGGTGGCTGGAGGTCGGTGTGGCACTGACGGCGCTGGGGTTCCTCGTGCTGGTGGACGTCTACGTCGCGGTCGAGCCGACGCTGATCGCCGCGGTCGGGACGGGCCCGGTCGCCGACACGCTGACCCGCGCGCTGGTCGCGACCGTGGTGTTGCTGCCCCCGTCGATCCTGATGGGTGGCACGCTGCCGGTGCTGGGTCAGTACCTGGTGGCGCAACGCGCCGAGCTGGGCAGGACCGGCAGCGCGCTCTATGCGATCAACACCTTGGGGTCGGCGCTGGGCGCGCTGGCGGCCGGCTTCCTGCTCCCCGTGGTGTTCGGCTACCTCGGCGCGTACCTGGTGGCGGTGGGGCTCGACCTGGCGGTCGGGCTCGCCGCCCTGGCGCTGGCCTACGGTCACGCGGTCCGGCCCGCGCTCACGCCGTCGCCGGCCACACCGACGGCAGGGGTGGCCCCGGACAGCCTGGACGCGGCAGCACCCCGCGCGACCGACACCTGGTTCGCGGGGATGCGGTTGGAGACCGTGTGGGTGCTGGCAGCGGCGTCGGGGCTGCTGACCCTGGCGGTCGAGGTGATCTGGACGCGACTGTTCTCGCAGGTGCTGCAGAACAGCGCCTACACCTACGCGCTGGTGCTGGCGGCGTTCCTGTTGGCGTTGGCGCTCGGGGCGGTGGTGGCGAACCTGCTGACACGGGTGCGGCGGGTTGCGCCCGACCGCATCGTCGTGTGGTTGCTGCTCGGCGCGGCAGCGGTCACGGCGGTAGCGCCGTGGGTGTTCCACGCCCGGACCGACGGTCTGGCGCTCGTCGGCGGCCGCGACGGGTTCGCCGCCTACATCCTCGAGGTCGCCGGGCTGGCCGTGCTCGTGATGCTGCTGCCGGCGACGCTGCTGGGGGCGCTGCTGCCGTACCTGCTCCGCGTGCTGGAGCGCCGCGACGCCGCTCCGGGCGAGACGATCGGACGGCTCGTCGCGATCAACACCGTCGGCGGGATCCTCGGCGCGCTGGTCGCGGGGTTCGTGCTGCTGCCACTCGTCGGGGCGTGGCGCGCGATGCTGCTGGTCGCTGCCGCGTACGCCCTGCTGGGGGCCGTGGTGGCGTGGCCGAGGTCGACCCGGAGGGCGCCGGAGACGACGACGCCAGCCTGGGGATGGCGCGCGGTGTCCGGCGTCGGACTCGCGGCCGCCGTGGGGTTGGCGCTGTTCGTGCCGGACGCGCTCGCGGTCGTGCGGCTGAACCCGGACAGCACGCAGCGGCTGGTGGAGGTCCGCGACGGCCCGCAGGCGACGGTGTCGGTGGTGGCCGATGCCGACCACCTGTTCCTGCGTGCCGACAACCACTACGTGCTCGGCGGCACGCGGTCCCTGGACGCCGAACGCAACCAGAGTGTCGTGCCGATGCTGACGGTGCACCCGGACCCGCGCTCGGTGTTCTACCTCGGCATGGGCACGGGGATCACCGCGGGCGCCGGGCTCGCCTTCGACGTCGACCGCATCGTCGTGTGCGAGCTGATCGACGAGGTGGTGCAGCTCGCGCAGGCGCACTTCCGGCCGTGGATCAACGGGTTGTTCGAGGACCCACGCGCCGAGGTCCGTGCCGAGGACGGCCGCACCTGCCTGCGCCGCACCGACGAGACCTTCGACCTGATCATCAGCGACCTGTTCAACCCGTGGGAGGCGGGCACGGGCAACCTCTACACGAAGGAGAACTACGAGATCGGCCGGTCGCGGCTCAACGAGGGCGGCGCGTACGTGCAGTGGGTGCCGCTCTACCAGGTCACCGACACCGAGTTCGGCACGATCGCCGCCACGATGGACGCGGTGTTCGACGAGGTCACGGTCTGGCGCGGCGACCACTTCGGACAGCGGTCGATCGTTGCGCTGGTCGGCCGGGATGACCCGACGCCACTGGACCCGTCGATCGCGGTGCGTCAGGGCCGCGCACTGCTGGACGACGACGCGGACCTGCCGGACGCGTTCTTCGAGGCTGTGGCCCTGCGGATGTACGTCGGCAACCTCACCGC
>PWTE01000262.1 GCA_003563915.1 Nitriliruptoraceae bacterium | reverse complement strand
CGGGGTTCGTCTACCTGCAGCTCGGTCCGATCGGGGAGATCTGCCCCTTCTGCATGATGTCGGCCGCGGCGACCACGCTGCTGTTCGTGATCGAGCTGATCAACCGTCGTCGCGGCGGCGTAGGCATGGCCAAGGCGGTCCCTGCGGTCCGGGTGTGGCCGGTGACCTTCCTGCTGACCATGGCCGCGACGCTGGCCGTGGTGTGGACGCTGCCGCAACTGCCGCTTCCGGGGAACTGACGGGCACGGCGGCGCGCGCGGTGGGGCCGGCGCCCCACCGCGCTGCGAGTCGGCGACGGGTCCTGCCACCTCGTAGGGTCCGAGCCTGCCAGCTGGAGGGTTGACCATGGACGTCCGCGAGCTCGGCGACGACACGGTGCGACGTGCCCGGACCCGTCTGCGTCGGGTCGAGGGCCAGGTTCGGGCCCTCGAGCGGATGCTCGACGACGGCGAGGACTGCGAGCAGGTGCTGCGCCAGATCGCTGCCGCGAGCAAGGCCCTGCGCCGCGTCGGGGTCCAGCTCGCGGTGGACGGGGTGGAGCGCTGCGTCGCGGACCCAGGGGCGGATGTCGATCTCGAACGGTTCCGGCGGGCGTTCGTCGAGCTGTCGTGACCCACTGCCGCAGCACGGTCGGCCAGGCTGGCTGCGCGCCACTGAACGGTCACGGACCCGGCCGCGGAGGGTAGTTGGCGAAAAGGCCTGAGGTGGGTGTAGCAGGTCGTTGGTGGGGTCTTTCGGGGGTGCCGTTTCGGGGATACCACACGCTCGGCGGCGAGTTGCCACACGATCATTTCGCTACTGGCGCGGCACGACGGTCAGTTCGTCCGGTTGGCGACCGTCCAGTAGCTGTCGTTGAGGTCAAGTCGCTCGAAGTACTTCTTGATGCCGTAGTTCGGTGGTAGCCGCTGTTCGTGATGGAGACGCCCGATGACGATGGAAGGATGAAGGCCGGTGCGGTGGGCGAACTGTACGGCCGCTTGAAGGCTGCCGGAGGGGACCGTGTTGAGTTCCGCTTCGATGGGTCCGGGGATCAACGACTTCGCAGCGAAGCGGTCAGCTTCACTCTCCTGGGGGTCATCGGCGGCGCCGTCCTCGATGTTGATGTAGGTCTGCTTCTTCTGGTGGAGGATGACGTGGCCCAGTTCGTGAAGCAGCGTGAACCAGAGCATGTCGGCTCGCTTGCCTCGTCCGGTCAGGGCGATCATTGCCTTGTTGGGGGTCAGCCAGCGTGACGCTCCGGCCAGCTTGGTGAGGGCCGGGTACTCGGGGACCATCACAAGTGCGATGCCGGCCTTCGCGAAACGCGATACGAGTTGGGGCCACCATTCGTTCGCGTGCGTTGCGTGCCGGGTGACCTCTCGGAGTTCGGCCGGTAGCCCCTTGGCTCTTGTCGCCTCGAAGGGGTGGACCTCGATCTGACCGGCTTGAAGTTCTGCTTCTCGTAGCCACGTTGCGACGGCGTACGAGTTGCGGTTGGCGCTGCGGGCAGTTCGGTACATCGCGGCTGCCACCTTCTCGTAGGTCGCATCCCAGGAGTCGATGGACCCGATGCCGAAGAAGGTCAGGAGTTCACCCACCAGGCGGCCAGACTTCGCGGTCGGGTCGATCAGCTGGCGCTTCTTCATCTCCTTGATCGGGAAGTTGCTGGCCCAGTCGGTGTGGTCCTCCAGGTGGGAAGACTCTTCTAGCGCAGCCTGGTAGGTGACCCAACGGCTCTCGAGGTTGTTCCACAGCGAGGCTGGCATCTTGGTGACGCGCTCGAGCAGCAGTGCCGTGCGCGGGCTGAGCGAAGCTTCGCCCGAGATGAGTTGACTGATGTGCTTCTGGCTCAGGCCAGTGCGGCGGGCGAGTTCCGCCTGCGACATGCCGAGCTCGTCGAGTTTCTCGTCGAGGTGTGCTCCGGGGTGTACGGCGAAGGGCGGGCGGTAGGTCGAGGCCATCATGTGTCCCTCATGCGGTGGCTTGTGTGACCGGCTCAGTGCGTGTCAACGATGGCGACGATCGTCACCGATGTGACTCTGTCCCACTGCAGCTGCCCGTGTTCTCCGATGGGAGCGGGGTCAGCGGTTGGGCGGAAGATCAGGCGGTAGGGATGGTCCAGGTCTGCGCTGAGGTGCCCGGCCCAGTTGCTGGTGAGTTCGTGGAATCGACCAGGGGCGTGCCGCAGGTCTTCCAGCGTGTCGGCGCTGTCCAAGGCGTTGAGGCGAAGCTTGAGACGGCCCGTTCGGCGAGCCCCGAACTCGCGCAGCATGCGTCACTCGTCCTCGCAGATGCGTTGAAGCTTGGCGCTCTCGAACGCCATCTCCACGGCTTCCCCCAAGTATAGAAGCTTTTACCGGACAGGTAAACACTCTACTGTACCGACGGCCGATGGCCGCGCACCTTCCACCGCCTGTCAACTCGCGAGGCAGGCGAATCTCATCGCAGCCCAACCTTCCTCGACCGCGCCAGTCAGCTTGATCCTCCACCGTCTGGTGCTCCGCCCTCATCCAACTCGGTCGTGTGAGATGCTGTGACTGCGGCGTGGCGCTCGCCCGCATGGCACGCGGCGATACTGCGCGGCGTCGTCCGTCGGATGCGGTCATGCTGCCGTTCGCTTCTTCGCGTGCATCTGGTCGAGGGCGGCGCGTTCTTCAGCGGTGTAGTTGCCGAAGCCGTAGTCGGCGGGTTCTGGGGCGAGCAGTGGATGGTCGGGGGGATCGTCACGGTCCTCCCAGTGCTTGCGTTGGTGGCGGATGTTGGCGACCACTGCAGCGAGGGTGATCGCGAGCGAGTTCATGGGGATCCCGATGTAGTTGGTGAACCCGCGCCGCAGCCCTTCGGTGTTGGGGTTCTTGATGCTGCCGAAGACCCCTTCGACGTAGGTGCGCCGGTCGTAGGCCTCCTTCCACTCCTTGGTGCCCCAGTAGTGCGGCTGGTCGTGCTTGCGCAGCAGCGGATCGCGCACCGTCACCTTGCCGCTGGCGTTGGTGCAGCAGGCGGGTGCGGTCTCGGGGTCGGGTGGGTTCTCAACGATCGGTAGGCCTGCAGCCTTGGCGACCTCGACGGTGCCGGCGCGCAGTGGGCATCCACGTTTGCCTCCGAGGGCGGGGCAGACCACCCGTGACCTCCCCGTGGCGTCCGGTCGCTGATCGCGGTCCGCAGCCCAGGTGAGTCGCTCTTCGATCTGACGGTAGAACTCGTCCCACTCCTCCTGGCTTGCGCCAGGGCCGGGCCGCTCGATCCTGCCGAGCTCGTTGGGAGTGGCGGGACAGTGCACCCGGCCGGCGACCATCTTCATCCCGTCGACGTCGCGGAAGCCGTGCTCGTCGGCGCACAGATAAGTGCTGGTTGATGCCGCGGGCACGCAGCTGGTCGGCCCACCGTTCGACCTGCTTGTAGCTGTAGTGACGGTCGACACACAGGTCGGTGATGCCCACACCGGTCTCCATCAGCGAGTCGATCAGCGCGAAGGTGGGTTCGACCACGTCCGTCGACGCCGGGGAGATCCGCAGCCGTTCGATCACCGTGGGCACCGCCGGACCCCCCGGCTTGGCGACTCGGACGAGGGCATCGATGACGTAGCCGTAGGAGCTCTCCCGACCGCCTTGCTTCGCGGTCCTTGACCCGTGGGCGGCGTCGTAGTCGTGGGGGCCGGCGGCGTGCCGCCGCTGCTTGAGCGTCGTCGACTCCTCACCGTTGTTCTTGCCCTGTTCTGCGCCGTCGTTGTCGTCGGCGGCCGCTTCTGGCTGCTCCGTCGTCTCGACGGTCTGTTCGTCGTCGGTGCCGCTGATCAACATCTCGTTGGCGCGGGCCTCGTCGGCGACCTCGTCGCGCGTGCGTTCGTCGAGGCGATCGACCACCTCCTCGAGGGCACGCACGTCAAGGTCGTCGTGGGGCCGGCGGCGGGCGGAACCCCACGACCAGACGTTGGATCCGTCGACTGCGAACCAGTACTGATCGTGGGTGGTGACCTTGGAGGCGTCCAGCAGACGGTCCAGGGCAGCCTGCCGAGGTAGCTGCCGCCGCGCCTTCTCAGTGGCGGTCAGTTCGATCTCATAGTGGGCGGCGGCCGCGTCGGTGTCCGCGAGCCGCTTCGCGAGGGTCTTGGCGAGGTAGTCGCAGTGCGCCTTGGTGATGCAACGCACGTCGCCGTGCCGGTCGAGGTAGCACACGTCGAGCTCCCACTGTTTGGTGACGCTCATGTTGGTCAGCGCCGGTGGATCGTGGTGGCCTTGAACGACTTCGTGGCGTCGATCGAAAGGAGTGCCCCGATCAGCCAGGTGCGAAGGCTGAGCTTGCGTGGCCGTCCTTGCGGGGCGAGGTCGAGGGCTTGCTCGAGCAGGGGGACAGCCCTGGAGGTGTCCACGACGTGGGCGGCCCGGTCGACCTGCCCGTCGGTGATGCGCAACTTCTGGCTCATGCGTCACCCCCGCGCAGCAGCCGGGCAGGTTCGCCGGCCAGTTCCAGGTGGGGCAGCAGGTCGGTCAACGTTCGAGCCGACCGCAGCCCGGCCGCGTCCATGATCACCGGCAGGGGCACCCCGTCGATCAGCAGCGTCGCGAGCCAGGTCGTCCGCATCCTCGACTGCTCGAACCGGGGCGCGTTGCCGTGGATCGCGGCGTTCGCGAAGATCTTGGCGGCGACGTTGCGCCGAGCCGCGTCCTCACCCAACAGCAGCCGACCTTGGGTGACCCCTTCGAGCCCGCCACGCACCAACGTCTCGAAGCTGCGACGTACCCACACGGTGCGGGCCCGGCTGCCAGGCACATCCACCCGGATGCCGCCCTCGCCCCGGTCGATCAGGTGGCGGCCCCGTAACGGCTTGAGATCCACCGAGTCCAGCCCGGCCCCCAGCCCGAGCCCGACACAGACCCGCAGCTGCCGCCCAAGCGTCGGCGATGGCTGCGTCGACGCGATCCGCACGATCGCGGCGATCTCTCGGGCGGAGTACGGCGGCTTGACCGCCTGATGCTCCAGCACCTTGGCCGCCTGCACGCCCGTACCCGACGGGTTGAACTTGGCCGTGAGGCCCCGCAGCCGGGAGCGGTAGTTCGCCGCCGCCCACTTGCCGAGATCGGCCGACTCGGTGAACGCCTCGATCCGATCGACGTCGAGTAGCGGCGTGCGGGACAGCTCGAAGCCGCGCTCCTTCGCCCAGACCGCGTAGCTGGCCAGCGCGGTCAGCCGGTCCCGGCACGACTCCACCCCCTCGGGCGGTTCCTGCCCGTACTGCGCGACACGACGACGGATCTCGGCCTTGGATGGCCGGCGGGTGCCCATCAGTTCCTCCTTGGTCGGACACCCTGACTGGTGCTGCACATAGATCGCCCGGCAGTCGCAGTGCGACGAGCGCACTGCGACTGCCGGGCGTTGCCGGATCGGGACGGTTCAGCTCACCCGCCGCGTAGCCACTGCTTCGTGGTCGCGTCGTCGGGCCGGGCTGCGCCACGCATCAGGCTGGTCAGCCGGTCACGGCCCAGCCCGGGCCGGGTCAGCAGTACCAACGCCGGCCGGGTCGCGGCAAGCAACGTCAGCGAGGTCAGGTTCAACCGGCGTAGATCGAGCCGCACCTCCAACGTGGTACGCGCCCACCGACGACCCACCTCGACATCCGCCTCGGAGAGTCCACCGCTGGTCGGCATCGGCAACCCAACCGGTGCCGTCCACACCAGCCCGGACACCTCGATCTGGCCGTCCTCGACGTCGACCTCGAGTTCATCGCCACCCGAAGGCAGCTCCCCCCCCGCCAGCACGCACCCGATCGTGCGAGCGAACGCCGCCGCAGCCTGGCAAGGATCGGTCGACGCCGCCGCCAGCAGCCGGATCATCTCCGCCTCGCTGTAGGGCTCCAGATGCGGCTCACGTTCACGGCGTGCCGGCTGACGGTGCGGTATGCCGGCATCGACCTTCAGGAAGTTGTTCAACGCCGCCTGGCGGTTGCCGAGCACGCTGACGGAGACCTGCCCGACGCAACGAGCCAGGTAGCCGTCGACCTGCTCACGGTCCAACAGCTCGTCCGACGACGCCTCCGGCCGCGCCTGGCCGACATCCGCCAGGAACGCCGCCAGGTGCGACAGCCGCTGGATCGCGCGATGCGGGCTCGGATGATGCAACTGCACCACCATCGCCAACGCGTCATCGCGGAACCGCGCCCACTGCCGCGCAGAGAGAACCTTCGGCTGGTAGGACGAGATCGCCTCACCCAGCCCGGAATCCATGGTTGTTGTAGCCATGCAGCGGCTCGTGCCCGCCCACCCAGCCACGCAGGCGGGTGTGCGTTTCCCGCACAGGTCCGGGCGGTGAAGCTGCGATTGGGCGCGGCGGCACGCAAGGCGCGAGCCCCGCGGGAGCCAGCGGGCCCCTTCGCGAACGGTGGCTGGGGCGGACCGCCCTCGCCGGGCGAGGCTCGAGCTACGCCTCATTCAGCACGCACCGTGGACATCGTTCAGGACCGAGGCGGTGGGGCGCCGTGTTCGAGGAGGGACGGAGCGCGCTGTTCCCCCCGTGTGATCTTGTTGGGAAGAAGTCGCACTGCGACCGTGGCAACACGGGCGTCACCGCACGGTCTGTGGCTGCTACTGACCTGCCGGGGAGTCCGGCTCCGAGACGTCGCGGACGTCGTCGACGGGGCCGGATCGCCCTCCCGGTGTCTCGACGGCGTGGTAGCTGACCGTGATGTAGCCCTCCCGCTGGAGCCTCACGTCCAAGCACAGCCCGGCGTGGGACGGGTCCTCCGGGTCGCGGGCGGTCTCGAGCACGGGCCAGTCGCCGACCAGTTCTGCCCGTGCTGTCAGTGCGTGCTGCCTGGCGGTGTCGATGTCGAGGCAGCCACTGTCCGCAGCCTCGCGCCACACCGCCTCTCGGGCCCGCCAGTCGTTGAACCGATCGGTGTCCTGCCAGTCACGCAACTGGTCCGCGATCGGGAAGTCGCTGGCTTCGGCCACAGCTGCAGCCGGTCCAGCATCCAGTTGCACGTCCTCACACGACACCCGGCCACGCACGACAACGGGGAAGCCCGGACGGTCCGATCCGCCGGGTTCGCCGGACCGCTCGGACACGAACTCCGTGGCGGCGTAGCGCTCCAACCCCTCCGGAGCCGCGTACGCCTCGCACAAGGTTGCGTTTGCGGGCCAGCGGAAGCGTCGAGCACAGGCATCCAGCAGGTCGTACTCCGACACGGCGCCGACCTCGAGTTGCACGACCTTCACGTCGAGGTCGGTCAGCGGGCCGCCGTGCCCATGCCGAGTGACCGTGTCGACGACGCCAGCGCCGTCGGCGCACCACACCGTCTCGGTCGCACGCACACCGAAGGGAACCTCCGTGGCGCTCGAACATCCGGCAAGGACCGCCGCGACCACGAGAGCCACGCCTGCCGGGACACGCGCATGCCGCATGAGTCCCGCTCCCCGTCACTTCATAGGTGCTCTCCACACCAGGGCCCTCATCCTTGTACCCGTTCGCGGACTGCGCCGCCGAGGCGGGCGCTCGGCAACGGGCGTTGGTTACTGGAGGTCCAGGACCGTCTCGAGGGCGAGGTCGACCCCCCACCGTTCCTCGGGCGTGAGGTGGCCGTGATGGTCGCCGAGCCTGCTCACGTCGATCGCGCCGGTCTGCTCGACCAGCACGCGTGTGGTGGTGCCGTCGACCTCGATCTCGGGCCGGAACGATGCCTCGCGTGCGGCCGTCGAGGTCGGGGCGATGAGGACCGTCGACAACCGCATCAACGCGTCGGACTGCACGATGACGCCATAGCGGACACCGGACTGTTCGTGCCCCTGGCGACGTCCGAGGCGGAGCCGGAAGACGTCACCCCGGCGCACGAAGATCCTCCATCATCGCCGCGACCTCGGCTGCCTCGGCGCGGTCGGCCTCGTCGGTCGCGAGCTCGGCCACCTCGTCGATGAGCCGCTGGCGGTCGCGAAGCCGCAGGGCAGCCGCGACCAGGCCACGTCGCACCGCCTCCGAGCGAGACAGGCCGGTGGCTTCGAGCTCGGCCAGGGCGCGCTTCGCGGTGTCGTCGAGCCGGACGGAGATGAGGTCGCTCATGGTCGAAGTGTATCACGGAACGTCAGACAGGTCCGGGTCAGCTGCCCGAACCGGCAGCGGCAGAAGATCCGGGCGTTGCGCACCGGTTGGTGGGGACTCAGCGGGGATCGATGTCGTAGGCGCTGCCTCGGTGCCGGATGGCGACGACACGTACGGTTTCGTCGTCGCGGAGTTCGTAGATGATGCGGTAGACCCCGACGCGGTAGGAGCGCAGGCCGGTGAGCCGTCCGCGCAGCTGGTGACCGAGGTTCGGGTCGCGTTCGAGTTCACCGAGTGCGTCGAGTGCCGCGTCGGCTCGAAGGAAGTCGAGGGCCGCCGTTGCCTCACGGGCCGTACGGGTGAGGTAGACCCGTGCCACTACGCGCGGGTGCGGGCGGCGTGTTCGGCACGGACCTGATCGAGCGGCACGAGGTCGGCGGACGCAAGGTCGTCGAGGCCGCGGCGGATCGCGGCGAGCGTGTCCTCGTCAGAGAGGATCTCGGCGGTCTCTTCCAGCGCTTCGTACTCGTCGACCGGAACCAGGACCGCGGCGGGGCGGCCCCGTCGCGTGACGGTGACGTGCTCACGCCGGTCGGCCACCTCGTCGAGCAGATCAGCGAGGTGGGTGCGGAACTCACGGACGGGCACGGTCTTCGACATGCCGGAAGTGTACCGCGTTGCGTACACACAAGGGTAGACGATCCCTCGTTCATGACGTTGCGTTGTCATTGGCTGGCGTGCCGTCCGTGCCGCGGCCAGGAGCGATGCCCATGTCCGCTGACGCCACGACACTCGACCACGCCAACGACCGTGATGAGAAGTTGCGCCGCAACGGCGGCGCGTTCCTGGCCGGGTTCCGCAACGCCAACACCCGGGCCTCCTACCAACAGCAGCTGCACCGCTGGTTCGCCTGGTGCGATGCCTACGGCATCGATCCGCTCACTGTGGACCGCGTCCACATCGAGCTGTACTGCCGCTGGTTCGAGCAACAGGTCGACTCGATCAACACGGGCAGCCATGGGCTGTCAGTCCTCGGCTCGTTCTACCGCTGGCTCGTCCACGCTGAGGTGCTCGCGACAACGCCGATGGCCGCGGTGCGACGGCCTCGTCGTGACGACAGCCCCAAGCAGACCAGATTGACACGTCATCAGCTCGCGGACTGGCTCAACGCCGCCGAGCACCAAGGAGGAGCGGCCTACGCGACCGCGTGCCTCCTGGCCCTCAACGGACTACGGGTCTCCGAGGTTTGCGCCATCGACATCGAGGACCTCGCCGAGGAGCGCTGGCACCAGGTCGTCACCATCCACGGCAAGGGCGACAAACCCGCCACCGTCCCCCTGGCACCGCGAAGCCGGGCTGCGGTCGAGCAGGCCGTCGCGAGTCGCGCACGAGGGCCCTTGCTACTCAACCGGTGGAACAACCGGATGGCCCGCAACAACGTCGCCGCCCTCATGACCAAGCTCGCCAGAACGGTGCGCATCGAGTCTCGGGTGACACCGCACACCCTGCGGCACGCTGCTATCACCACCAGTCTGGCAGCCGGTGTCAACCCCAAGGTCGTGTCCAAACGTCTCGGCCACAGCTCCGTTGCCTTCACCCTCGACACCTACGCACACGTCATCCCGGGCATGCAACCCGACGCCGCCCAGATGTTCATCGACCTCGTCTACAACGATGAGAAGGAGGCACGACGATGACCGTCGGAACCGTCCTCGCGGACCGGAATCCCGGCGCTTGCGAGCAGTATGCGAGCAGCAGCCCCCGCATCCTGCAGGGCGGTGCTCCCCGGAAACCCCGTCTGACCTGGGACAACGTGGTTGGAGCGGGTGAGGGGAATCGAACCCCCGTTCCGAGCTTGGGAAGCTCGTGTTCTACCATTGAACTACACCCGCGGGAACGGCGGAACGGTACTCGCTCGACAGCCAGCCCCGCAACGCGGCGCCAGCGCCTGACCGCGGTCCGAGAGCTGCGCCCCACCCGGCCCGATCCTGGCACACCGTGCCGCCGGAGGCACCGATGATCCTGTCCGACGGCACCATCCGCGAAGCCATCGCCTCGGGGCGGATCGGCGTCGACCCTCTCGACGACGAGGCGATCCAACCCAGCAGCATCGACGTGCGCCT
>PWTE01000385.1 GCA_003563915.1 Nitriliruptoraceae bacterium | reverse complement strand
GCACCCCCTCGGGAGGTGCCGGCACCAGGCGCACCTCGCCGTTGCTGAAGCTGCGGTCACCGCGTCCCACCGCATCGAAGATCTCGAGCTCCCGGTCATCGGCGAGCACCGCCCAGGCTTCCGCCGGGGGGACCCGGCGGGACAGTCGGCCGTCCGCGCCGACGTCGATCCGGACGAACCGCAGGTCGGCCCAGCCGTCCCACCGTACACGAAGCTGCTGATGGTTCGGTTCGGGTGCTTCCGATGTGTTCCTGGCATCCGAGACCGATGGACCTACGGTTCGTCCGTCGGGGAGCATGGACCCTTGCGTCTGCCGAGACTCCAGCGATGCTGGGTCGTGGCCTCGGTCTGTGACTCCCGTTCTCGGGGGTGGACCGGATGGGATTTGAACCCACGACCCCCTCCATCCCATGCAGGCGCGCTGCCGGACTGCGCCACAGGCCCGTGGCATCGGGGAACGGTGCCATGAAGGTGCGCAACGCGGCCAAACGCCGGAATACGGGCCATCGGCGCGGGTTCTCGTCCAGGCTGGACGTGCTCGAAGCTTTGGTTCCGTGGGTGCTGATGGGTCGGCGTGGGTCGGGTTCGTGCCCAAATTGTGCCCACGCGGCCCACCGTCGTTGCGGGCGAACTCCGAGGTCCTGTCACGTCACGTCCTGCAGCCTGATGGGTGCGTCCCTTGAGGTGGTCAACGGTCAGTCGGCCCAGCGGCGGTGTCAGGCCTGCCAGGTGGTGGCCGGTGCCGCTGGTTGGATCAGCGGGTCAGCAAAGGTGGTGACGGCGTCCACGAGGGCGCCGAGGTCGTCAGGCAGGTTATCGCCGTCGGGGCCGAGCGAGTTGCGGTGGGCGAGGTAGGTGGCCTGGCGAAGCTCGACCAGGTTGTCGATCACGGTTGACAGCGGCACGAGCGGCGCTTGGCGGAACTCGGCGGTTGCGTGCAACGCTTCATGCATGACCGTGTGGGTGAGGTCGTGCTGGCCGGTCAACGTGGAGATGTCGGCGTGGTCGCGGACCCGGGTGTTGGCCGCGCCGAGGGTGATGGCGGTGACGATCTTCTCGGCGAGCACGATCTCGATCGGGTAGCCCAGCACGGGGACGGGGGCTGTGCCGGGTCGGATGGATGGCAGGTCGAGCTGTCGGGGTGCGGGGGTGACGGGGTCGCCGAAGTTGATGTCGAGCCGGAACTTCACCGCGGCGGTGGCGATGCGTGCGTCCTGAGTCCAGGACTCTTGGTGTGGAATCTGACGAGCCGAAGGCTTCCACCCCGTGCGCGTCACACCGAGCAACCTCAACCGGCCCGTACGAATCCCTAGCCCCCACTACACCCCAGATCCCGGTTCCCGCCACCCACACTCATGCTGGGAGACCCAGATGATGGCATATGATCGTCATGGTCGCCGAGGTTTCTCGCTCCGGCATCGCACCCTGGGGCCGACCGATCGGTGCAGCCCCTGCGGTGCGACCGCGACCGCCGCTCATCAGGAAGGACGACGGATGACGGATTCGCCCGTGCTGGACTTGTTGGCCCAACACCGCCTCGTCCCCGTGATCGTTCTCGACCACGTCAGTGCTGCCCGGCCGCTGGCCGACGCGCTGCTCGCCGGGGGACTGCCCGTCGCCGAGATCACCCTTCGCACACCATCGGCCATGTCGGTCCTCGAGGCGATGGCCGGCGAGAGCTCGCTGCTCGTCGGGGCGGGAACGGTGCTTGACGTGGAGCAGGTCGAGCAGGCAGCGTCGGTCGGCGCACGGTTCATCGTGTCACCCGGCTTCGACCGAGACGTGGTCCAACGTGCCCAGCAACTGGGCACGGTCCCGATCCCGGGCGTCGCCACCGCCACCGAGTTGCAGGCCGCACGGCGTGCCGGCATCGACGTCGTCAAGTTCTTCCCCGCACGCGCCCTCGGAGGCGTGCCGGCCCTGCGTGCACTCGCGGCGCCGTTCCCCGGCATCCGTTTCGTCCCGACCGGCGGGATCAATGCGGATGATCTCGCCGACTACCTGGCGATCCCGTCGGTCGTTGCCGTGGGCGGCAGCTTCATGGTCGCCTCCGCAGCCCTCGCCGACGAGGATTGGGAGGGCATCACGCAACGCGTCCGGGACGCCGTGGGGCTCGTGCGAGGGGAAGGGCAGGCCGCGAGCAGGACACCGCGATAAAGGAGGACCACATTGACCGTTCTCAAGCTTCGTCCCGCCGAAGCCTGCGGCTACGACGTGTTGGCGCTAGGCGAGGTGATGCTTCGTCTCGATCCCGGTGATGGTCGGATCCATACGACCCGCACCTTCCGGGCATGGGAAGGCGGTGGCGAGTACAACGTCGCGCGTGCCCTTCGCCGCTGCTTCGGACTCCGGGCAGCTGCAGTTACGGCGCTTGCCGACAACGCTGTCGGACGGCTGGTCGAGGACTGCATGCTCCAAGGTGGGATCGACACCTCACACATCAGATGGGTGCCCTACGACGGAATCGGCCGGACGGTGAGGAACGGCCTGAACTTCACGGAGCGGGGCTTCGGGGTGCGAGGAGCGCTCGGTGTGTCCGATCGCGGACACACCGCCGTCAGCCAACTCGAGCCCGGACAGATCGACTGGGACGAGTTGTTCGGTGAGCAGGGAGTCCGGTGGTTCCACACCGGAGGCATCTTCGTCGGCCTGTCCAACTCCACCCCGGCCGTGGCCGAGGAGGCGATGACCGCCGCTCGGAACCATGGCACGATCGTCTCGTACGACCTCAACTACCGACCGAGTCTGTGGAAGGGGATCGGGGGCCAAGAGCAGGCGCAGGCGGTCAACCGGCGTCTCGCGCCGCTCGTCGACGTGATGCTGGGCAACGAGGAGGACTTCACCGCCTGCCTCGGTTTCGAGGTCCCCGGCGTCGATGAGGACCTTCGAGAGTTGGAATCGGCGGCTTTCGGACGGATGATCGAAGCCGCGACGGCGACCTTCCCGAACCTGTCGGTGGTCGCGACGACGCTGCGGGCGGTCAGGACCGCCACCGTGAACGACTGGGGCGCCATCGCCTGGTCGGAGGACAGCGGTCTCGTCGAAGCAACCCACCGCCCCGGACTCGAGATCCTCGATCGCGTCGGTGGGGGAGACAGTTTCGCATCGGGCCTGATCTACGGGCTCCTCAGCGGGGTCGACCTCCAGACCGCCGTCGAGTATGGCGCCGCCCACGGCGCATTGGCGATGACGACCCCGGGCGACACCTCCATGGCGTCTCGAGAGGAGGTCCTGAAGCTGGCGTCCGGCGGCAGCGCTCGCGTGCAACGCTGAACCGCACACAGGACGTCCTCGCCCGGGGGGACGGACCAACCGACGCGTCGGAAAGGACGCCGATGTCCGCTCACGCTCCCACGACCAGCCTACGACGCCGACTACTGGACGGTGACGTCTGCGCGGGTCCTTTCCTGAAGATCCCGGCGCCTGAGGTGACCGAACTCGCCGCCCTCGCGGGCTTCGATCTGGTGGTCGTCGACCTCGAACACAGCCCCTTCTCCATGGAGACCGCCGTCGCGGTCATCCGCGCCGCCGCGGCACGCGGCATCGACGCGGTCGTGCGAACCACCGAGAACGCCGGTGCCGAGATCGGTCGGGCCTTGGACGCCGGCGCAGCCGGCCTGATCGTGCCCCACGTCAGCAGCGTCGAGGACGCTCGCGAGGTTGTCGGTCACGCCAGGTTCGGTCCGCTGGGCGAACGCGGGATGGACCTGTACGCCCGCGCGGCGGACTGGGGTGACACCGATCGCGATGCCTACCTCCGTCACGCGAACGAGGAGGTCCTCGTCGGCGTCATGGTGGAGGGATCCGCTGCGATCGACGATCTGGCGGGCATCGCCGCCGTCGAGGGGCTCGACCTGCTGTTCGTCGGTCCCTATGACCTGTCCCAGTCTCTGGGGTATCCCGGTCAGATCAGCCACCCTGAGGTGGTAAGTGCCATCGAACAGGCGGCCGCGACGGCCGCCGAGCACGGCCGGGTGCTCGGGATGTACGTCGACGACGTCGACACCGCATCTCGATTCCGGGAGCTCGGTGTCCGCTTCATCGGGATGGCGAATGATGCCGACATCCTCCGGCAGGCATTCCATCTCGTGACCGAGGGGCTCGCCGGACACACAGCCTGTCGACTCGAGCAGCGTTGACGGCGGCCATCGTGACCTTCTACGACGAGATCGGCGTCCAGCCGGTGATCAACGCAGCCACCACCTTCACTCTGCTCGGCGGCTCCTTGATGCCCAAGGAGGTCCTTGAGGCGATGAGTTCAGCCGCGGGCAGCTTCGTGGACATGCACGAGCTGCATGAGGCCGCAGGCAGAGAGCTCGCGCGCCTGACGCGCAACGAGGCGGCGTACGCGACCTCCGGATGTGCCGCCGCGATCGTGCTGGCGGTGCTGGGCTGCCGCACGGGGCGACAGCCGCAGCGCATCGCGGGTCTACCGGATGACGCGAGCCTGCCGGACGAGGTCGTCATGCATGCGGCGCACCGCATCCCGTACGACCCTGCAGTCCGCCTCGCCGGCGCGAGGATCCGCCAAGTGGGCAACGTCCTCCAGACCTTCGAGTGGGAGTTGGAGGCAGCGATCTCCGAGCGGACGGCTGCGGTCTTATACGTAGCGGGCTCGCACCTTCCGCCAGGCGCGCTGCCGTTGGCTGACGTGGTCCGGATCGCCCACGATCGCGGCGTTCCTGTGCTGGTCGACGCCGCGGCCCAACTCCCGCCGGTGACGAATCTGTGGCACTTCACCACCGAGGTCGGGGCCGACCTCGCCATGTTCAGCGGCGGCAAGGCGCTCCGCGGCCCGCAAGCGAGTGGGCTCCTGGTCGGCAGTGAAGAGCTGATCCAGGCCGCACGCGCCAACGGCTCCCCGCACCAGCGGTTCGCCCGAGCGCTCAAGGCCGGCAAGGAGGAGATCGCCGGGCTCGTGGTCGCGGTTCGCCGCTACGTCGAGATGGACCACGAGGCGGAGGTTCGCGCCTGGTATGAGGTCGTGAACCGATGGGCCTCACGGATCGACGGTGGACGCGGCGTCTGTGCCACCGTCGAGGATCACAACGAGGCCGGCCAGCCCGTCCCACGGGTGCGCGTGGACGTCGACCGTGCGGTTGCGCGACGACCGGCGGACGCGGCGGTCGGGCTGCTGGCTCGAGGTGATCCTCCGATCCACGTGCTGTCGGGTGGCCCGGACCGCTTCTGGATCGGCCCGGATCTGCTGGAGGATGGGGAGGCGGAGATCGTCGAGAAGTGGGTTCTCGCGGCGTTCCACGAGGATGAGGTGGCCGCGGGACCGACCGAGGGCGGGGTCGAACGAGGAGCAGGATCGTGAGCATCGAGCAGGTGTCGACCACCGACGCGCCTGTGCCGGGCGGCAGCTACAGCCAGGGCATCGTGGCCGACGGGTTCCTGTGGACCGCTGGTTTCGGCCCCCAGGATCCGGAAACGGGTGAGATCCCGACGGGTGTGGCCGCCCAGACGCGCCAGGTCCTCGAGAACGTGCGGGCAACCCTCGCGGTCCGTGGTCTCGATCTCGAGGACGTGGTGAAGGTGACCACGCACCTTCAACATCTCGAGCAGGACTTCGCCGAGTACGACGCCGCTTACCGGGAGATGTTCGACGAGCCGTACCCGGCCAGGACCACGGTCGGATCGGATCTGTTGGGCATCCTCGTCGAGATCGACGTCGTCGCCCGCCTCCGGGGGTGAGCCGCCGCTGGAACCGAGCGTAGGAGCGAGGAGGAGATCACCCGTTGAACGTCGTCCGCGTCGACGCCACCGTTGTCAACGTCCCGTACGCCCGGCGGGAGGTCAGCTACCAGGTCGCCCGGGACGGTGTGACCAGCGTCGTCGTGGAGGTGGTGTCCGACACCGGCCTCGTAGGCTGGGGTGAAGCGTGCAGCGGCGCGGACGTCGAGTCGGTCCGTGCCGCGATCACGTCGATGGCCCCCCTCGTCGTCGGACGCGACCCCTGGCAGCGCGAGCTGATGCGGGCAGATGTCTGGCATCACGGGCTCTGGCAGTTCCGGCCGATGACCGCGAGCTTCGCGTGGGCCGGCATCGACATGGCGATCTGGGATCTGCTGGGCAAGGCGACGGACCTACCGCTCCACCGCCTCCTCGGGGGCCACCGGCGCACCCAGGTCAACTACTTCTACTACCTGAGCCGAGGGTCGGAAGACGACCTCCGGCAGCAGTGCGCGGCCGGGCTGGCGGCAGGGTTCTCGGTCTTCTACCTCAAGGTCGGGCTGCACTTCTCTGACGACCTCGAGATGGTTCGGGTCGTCCGCGAGGCGGTCGGGACCGCACCCAAGCTGCGGCTCGACGCGAACGGGGCATGGTCGGTTCCGGAAGCGCGACGACGGATCCCCCTACTCGATGAGTACGTCATCGACTTCGTGGAGCAGCCGGTCAAGGAGTCCCCGATCGAGCTCATGGCGGAGATCCGCGAGCGGTCCCCGGTCCCGATCGCCGCCAACGAGGGACTCTGGACCGAAGCCGACGTGCTCCAGCGTCTGAATGGTCGCACGGCGGACATCTTCTGTTTCAGCCCCTACTGGGTCGGCTCGCTGACCACGTTCCAGCGGCTCGGCGCGCTAGCCGCGTCCCTCGGCTTCCGCGTCTGCAAGCACACCCACGGCGAACTGGGACTCGCGGCCGCAGCCAGCCAGCACGTGTTGCTGACGCTTCCAGCGATCGTTGACGGTAACCAGCAGACCGCCGCGCACATGATGGGTGACATCGTCGACCGCCCGATACCGATCGCGTCCGGGCCTGACTGGGACATGCCGATGGAGCCGGGGCTGGGCGTGAACGTCGATGCGGATGCGCTCGCCGAGGCGGCCGGCCGGTTCGAGGTCGACGGACAGTACTGGCCGTACCAGCTCGATGACCTGCGACGCACGTGGGCAACGCCGAGCTGACGGTCGACCTCACCACGTCGTGCCGCCCCTGCACCCACAAACCGAGAACGGGCCACCGTGCACCAGCTAGCGATCCGGAACGTTCACGTCCTCGACGGGAGTGGCCGTGCTCCCTTCCTCGGAGATGTCGCAATCGACGCTGGTCGTCTCGTGGAGGTCGGCGAGATCGGGGCGGCGCGGCGCAACGTCGACGGCCGGGGGCGGACCTTGGCTCCGGGTTTCATCGACGCGCATACGCACGACGACGGCGCACTCCTGCGGCACCCCAGCATGTGGTTCAAGGTCAGTCAAGGAGTCACCACGGTCGTCGTCGGTAACTGCGGCTTCGGTGCGGTCGCAAGTGCACGGAGCCCGGCGACACGATCGATGCTCTCCCTGTCGC
Organism: Nitriliruptoraceae bacterium; assembly: GCA_003563915.1. Taxonomy (GTDB): domain Bacteria; phylum Actinomycetota; class Nitriliruptoria; order Nitriliruptorales; family Nitriliruptoraceae; genus CSSed11-175R1. The sequence continues at coordinate 23,547 of PWTE01000385.1, read as the reverse complement.
CGACCTGGATAGATCTCGCCGGCTACCGCGCCGCGATCGAGTCCAGCCCGCCAGCACTCAACGCGATCGCGCTCGTTGGTCACAATACCCTGCGCGAGGCGACGCTGGGGTTGGAGAGCAGGCGTGCAAGCGCGGCCGAGATGGCGACGATGCGCAGCACGGTGGCGAGCGCGATGGAGCAGGGAGCGTGCGGCATCTCCACGGGCCTGCTGTACGCACCTGGGGCGTGGGCACCCGAGGACGAGCTCGTCCCCCTTACCGAGGCGGTGGCGCCCTTCGGTGGCATCTACGTCTCGCACGTCCGAGACGAGTTCGACGGACTACTCGCGTCGGTCGACGAGGCGCTGCGCATCGGTCAGCAGGCCGGCGTCCCCACCCACGTGTCACACCACAAGGCCGCAGGACGGTCCAACTGGGGGATGGTGCCGCGATCCCTGGAACGGATCGATGACGCGGTCATGTCGGGCCAGGACGTCACCCTCGATGCCTACCCCTACACCGCCGGGAGCGGCCCGATGGCACAGTACTTCCGTAATGGGATCGATCCGGGGCTCGCGGAGGGGATGCGCATCGCGAGCTGCCCCAGCCTGCCCCACTACGAGGGTCGCATGTTGGTCGACCTCGCCGCCGAGCAGGGCTGCAGCCTGGAGGACGTGGTTCGCCAGATCCTGGACGCACCCGATGCCGACCAGGCCATCTGTTTGCAGTTCCTGGCCGACGAGGGCGACATCGAGGCCAACCTCCGTCACCCCCGGGTCATGATCGGCTCCGACGGGATCCCGGAGCTGAGGGGCAAGCCGCACCCGAGGTTGGTCGGAACCTTCTCCCGGGTGCTCGGCGTCTACGTCCGGCAGCGCCGGGTGTGTTCGCTTCCCGAGATGGTTCGCCGGATGACCAGTCTGCCAGCGCAACGCTTCGGGCTGGCCGGACGCGGCCGGATCGAGCCGGGCTTCCACGCCGACCTGGTGCTGTTCGACCCGGCGACCGTCGTCGACGCCGCGACCTACGACGAGCCGCTTCGACCGTCCGTCGGGATCGAACTCGTGATGGTTGGCGGCGAGGTGGTCTGGCGTGAGGGCCACGCGACGAGCGCGCGCCCCGGCCGGCTCCTCGCTCACGAGTTGGGTGCGACGATCGCTCCGTAGTGCTGGGGCTGTCGGTTGAGCGGGAAGTTGAGGAGTGTCCGCTGGTAGCGGCGCGCGAGCTCAAGGTCGATCTCAGCGCTGACGACCTCGTCATCCTCCGACGCCGCCACAGCGACGAGCTCACCGGAGGGCGCGACGATACAGCTCCCCCCGATCTGGTGTACGCCCGCCTCGACGCCCGCTTTCGCCGCGGCCACGATCCAGGTCCCGTTCTGGTAGGCGCCCGCCTGCATGCTCAGGTGGTTATGGAACGGCGCTAGTCGGTTCGTCTCGGGCAGCGCCGGGTTGTCGTAGGGGGTGTTGTAACCGACGAGAACGATCTCGACGCCCTGGAGCCCCAGGATCCGGTAGGTCTCCGGCCACCGACGGTCGTTGCAGATGCACATGCCGACCCGCGCCCCCAGCAGCTCCCAGGTCGGCAGCCCGAGATCGCCCACCTCGAAGTAGCGTTTCTCGAGGTTGTCGAAGGGATGGCCCGGCTGGGGCTCGGTGTAGCCGGGGAGGTGGATCTTCCGGTACCTCCCCACGATCCTCCCCGACGGGGAGACCAGCACGGCTGTGTTGTACCGCCGGTAGCTCTCACCATCCCGGACCAGCTCGGCGTAGCCGAGGGTGAAGGCGACACCCCGCTCCCGGGCGGCGGCGAACAGTGGGTCGAGCGACGGATCCGGGAAGTCGCGCTCGAAGTACGCATCGAGCTCGTCATCGTCCGTGATGAGCCAGTGCGGGAAGAACGGCGTCAGCGCGAACTCGGGGAAGACCACCAATCGCGCCCCGCGATCGGCCGATCGGCCTAGCAGGGCCACGAGGCGCGCGACCACCTCCGCCCGCGTCACGCCGGGCTGGTTGGGTCCCATCTGAGCCGCGGCGACGACGAGGCGGGTGTGAGTCTGGCTCATCTGCTCATGGCAGGGCTCGGATGCGGCGACGGATGCCGCACCGTAGTCTGAGAGGCTGGCAGGTGCATGCGCACTGCAACCAACGAGAGCCGAGTTCGTGACCACCTTCGTCCTTCGTGGGGGCTGGGTCGTCGATGGGACGGGAGCGCCTCGGAGGCGCGCGGATGTCGTGGTGGGAGCAGGTCACATCCGGCAGGTGCTCTCGCCAGGCGCACCGACAGACGGGCTGACTGTCGACGTCCACGGGTTGATCGTCGCCCCCGGTTTCATCGACATGCATGCACACTCGGATCTCGCCGTCCTCGCCGACCCGGACCATCTGGCCAAGACGCTGCAGGGTGTCACGACGGAGGTCTGCGGCCAGGACGGACTCAGTTACGCGCCCGTCTCCGACCGCACGTTGTCGCGCATGGTCGATCAGTTGGCAGGGTGGAACGGGATCCCCGAGCTGGCGTTCGACTGGCGGACGGTGGGGGAGTACCTCGACCGCGTCGATCGGGGCGCGGCGGTCAACGTTGCCTACCTCGTCCCGCACGGCACCGTGCGGCTCGAGGTGATGGGGGACGGCGGCCGGCCGCCGACCGAGACCGAGCTGTTCGCGATGCGAGGCCTGGTCGAGCAGGGCCTCCGGGAGGGTGCCGTCGGCCTCTCGACGGGACTGACCTACGTCCCCGGGATGTTCGCCGAGGATGACGAGATCGTGTCGCTGTGCGAGCCACTCCGCCGCCACGGTGGCTACTACTGCACGCACCACCGCAACTACGGCATCCGTGTCGTCGAGGCCTACCAGGAGGCGATCGATCTGGGACGGCGCACCGCGGTTCCCCTGCACCTGGCCCACTGCCACGTGAACTTCCCCCAGAACCGCTACCGCTCCGTCGAGGTGCTCGACATGATCGATCGCGCGATCGATGGAGGGATGGACGTCACGCTGGACAGCTATCCCTATCTGGCAGGTGCGACCTATTTGCACTCGTTGCTGCCGTCGTGGGTCCAGTCGGGTGGCACTGACGAGATCGTACGTCGGCTTCGGGATCGCCCCACCCGGTCGCAGGTGATCCACGATCTCGAGGTCGTCGGCTCGGACGGCCACCACGGTGTTCCGGTCGACTGGAGCTCGATAGTGCTGGCCGGCGTTACGGATCCCGAGTTGCGTGCGTGGGCGGGACGATCCATCGCGGACCTGGCGCGGGATGCCGCCACGCCCCCCGGGGAGCTGTACCTGGACATCCTGGTGGCCGACGAGCTGCGCTCGGCATGCCGCGTCGAGGTCGGGAACGAGGAGAACGTCCGCGCCGTCATGGCACACCGCGCTCATATGGTTGGAACCGACGGCATCCTCGTCGGCGACGTACCTCACCCCCGGGGATGGGGGACGTACCCTCGGTACCTGGGCCACTACGTGCGCGAGCTCGGCATCCTCACGCTCGAGGAGGCAGTGGCACGCATGACGGGACGACCCGCCAATCGTCTCGGTCTCGATGACCGAGGCCGCGTCCTCGAAGGCGCCGCTGCTGATCTGGTGGTCTTCGACCCCGTCACGGTCGATTCCGGGGCAACCTACGAGGATCCCCGGCGACACCCCCAGGGCATCGTCCACGTGTTGGTGAACGGGCGGTTCACGGTGAGGGACGGCCAACGAACGGGGGCGCTACCGGGGCGCGCGATACGCCGTAGGCCCTCCGTGCTGGCCACGAGCCAGCGGGTCTGAGCCTCGACGCGACCTGACCTGGCTGCCTACCACTCCGCGAAAGCGCCGTCTCGGTGGAACCACACCGGTGCGCGCCAGGCGTGCCCTCGCTGGTCCGCCTCGCGAACCACTGCCTCGTCGATCTGGATACCGAGGCCGGGGCTGGTCAGGCGCTCGATGTAGCCGTCTCGGAGCCGGAACGGCTCGGGATCGACGAGGTATTCCAGCAGTTCGAGCCCCTCGTTGTAGTGGATGCCGAGGCTCATCTCCTGGATGAGGTGGTTCTGGGTCGCGAGTGCGACTTGGAGGCAGGACGCGAGCGCGATGGGGCCCAGGGGGCAGTGCGGGGCGATCTGCACGTCGAAGGTCTCGGCGAGCGCCGCGATCTTCCGGACCTCTGTTATGCCGCCGGCATGCGACAGGTCTGGTTGCGCGACCCGGATGCCTGCTTGCAGCGCGGGGAGGAACTCGTGACGCGAATAGAGGCGCTCCCCGGTCGAGACAGGGATGCTCGTCGCGGCCACGACCTCGCCCAGCAGATGGGTGTGCTCGGGCAACACCGGCTCCTCCGCGAACAGAGGGTGGTGATCGACCATCATCTGCAGCGCACGGATCGAAGCCGCGGTGTTGAACCGGCCGTGGAAGTCGACCGCCACATCGCGGTCGGGGCCGAGCACCTCGCGAGCAGTGGCGAGCCTCGTGGCCACCCCTTCGAGATCCCGGACAGTCGGGCTGACCGGAACAGGACCACTGGCGTTCATCTTCACCGCGGTGAACCCCTCGTCCACCCTGGCGGCGATCGCATCGCCGACCTCGTCCGGTTCGTCGCCGCCAACCCAGCCGTACATCCGCACCCGGTCGCGGACCGGGCCACCGAGCAGGACGTGTACGGGTGCCCCGAGGTGCTTGCCCGCGATGTCCCACAACGCCTGGTCGATGCCGGCCACGGCGCTGGAGAGCACGGGGCCGCCCCGGTACATCCCGGTCTTGGTCAGAACCTGCCAGTGACGCTCGATCTGGAGTGGGTCCTTGTCGATCAGCCACTCGGACAGGTGGTGGACGGCCCCGCGTACGATCTCCGCGAACCCCTCCAGGGCCGGCTCACCCCAACCGACGATGCCGGTGTCGGTCTCGATCCGCACGAGCAGCCAGCGCGGCGCTACGAGGAACGTCTCGATCCTGCTGATCTTCATCGCCACTCCTGTGTCGTCATGTCTCATCGCTCCGCCAGCCCAGGTCGGCAGAGACCTCCTCGGTCACCGTGCGAAGCCGTGGAACCATCTCGCGCAGGATCTCGAGAGGCGCGACGGCGCGCAGTGCGGTCACCGACATCCCGATGGTCACACGCCCCGTTGTGTCGCGGACCGGCAAAGCGACGCAATTGATGTAGTCCTCCATCTCGCCGTCGTCCTCAGCCCAGCCGCGCTCCCGGGTGCAGCGAAGCTCGCTCACGTAGTCGGCGGCGTTGGTGAGCGTCCTGGGCCCGTAGCCGCGGAAGTCCCACCCCTCGATCATCCGGCTGCGGTCCGCCTCGGGAAGATGGGCGAGGATGACCTTGGCGACGGCCGCGGTGTGGAGCTCTACCGGCAGCCCGATCCGCGAGCCCATCGCAACGGTGCCCCGCCCCTCCACCTTGTCTACATAGACCACCTCTCCGTCGATGAGTTGCGCCAGGTGGACGGTATGACCGATCTCGGTGGACAGGCGGTCGAGGTGCGGATGGACGATCGTCCGGACGTCGAGATTGTCGATCGCGCTCTCCGCCAGCGGGATCACGCCGAAGCCGACGACGTAGCGGCCGCCGTCCTCGCGGCGGGCGAACCCATCGGCCTCCAAGGTCTGCAGCAGCCGGAGTGCCGTGCTCTTGTGGAGCCCGAGCATCTGGGTGACCTCGGTGAGGGTGCGCGGTCGCTCGGCGATGAACCGCAGGACCTCGATGGCGCGTGCGACGGTCTGGGGCACGTGCTCCCCCTTCCGGATGTTGAGAGGGATCGGACGGCGGTTCGCATCAGGCCGCGTGTGCCCGACCGGGCGCCGACGGCCCAAGGTCCTACTGCTCTAGTTGACCAGAGGCCAACTACCCAGGACACCCCAGCGGAGCTGCGGCACGATGCCCTTACGTGGACTAAGTACCATGGGTTTGCGTAATTTGCAAGAGCGTTGCAATACCTGCAACGAAGAGTGGCCTCCATCGGGCTCATCGGAGGCACGAGCCCCCCGCACTGGCGGGAGAAGGGCACGAAATGATCAGCAGTAGGAGGTACCGGGCGGGCAGGATGGTGACCGCCGTGCTGGCGGCGACGGCACTGCTCGTCGCCGCATGCGCCGAGGAGGCGCCCCCTGTGGCGGATCCCGTCGAAGAAGCCCCTGAAGTCGAGCCGGACCCCGACGAACTGCCGAGCGGCAGCATCACCTTCGGGAACTGGCAGTGGCTCGAGGAAGGCCGTGGCGATGCCCTCTGGGCCGCCGTCTCGGCGTACGAAGACCACAACCCCGACGCGACGCTCGAACAGGATGCGACACCGTTCGGCGACTACGCCGACACGCTGTACACGGAGATGGGCGCCGGGCTAGGGCCCGACGTCTTCATCAGCCTTGACAACCAGTGGGTTGTCCTTCATGACGCCGGCCTGCTCGAGCCGCTCGACGATGTCATCGCGGGCGCGCCGCTCAACGTGACGAACGACGCGATGAACATCGACGGCCAACAGTACGGTGTGACGTGGGAGCAGGTGTCCTACGCGCTCCTCGGGAACGAGCACGTCATGGAGGAGGCCGGGGTCGAGGCTCTGCCCACGACCGTGGACGAACTCATCGAGGCTGGCCAGCAGATACAGGACAACACCGACGCAGACGGCTTCGCGGTCCGGCACCGTATCGCCGAGTTCGCGGGTTGGTCCGCCGACTTCCAGAACTGGGCCTACGGATTCGGCGGCAGTTGGTCGGACGGCGAACAGCTGACCATCGACAGCGACGAGAACGTCGAGGCTGTGACCGAGTTCAAGCGGGTCTACGACTCCGGCATCATGCCGATCGGTGACGACGCTGCCACCTTCCGGAGCAAGTTCCAGGAGAACTCGCTCGGGCTCATGATCGACAACAGCGGCGCGGCCCTGTCGTTCGCGACGGCCGGCGCGGCGATCACCGGTCAGGACATGGTCTCCGCACCGCTGCCCTTCCCGGACCATGGCGCACACCAGAAGCTGATCATCTCGGTCAACGCGAACAGCGAGAACATCGACCTGGCGAAGGACTTCATCCGCTGGTTCGTGACCGAAGAGGGCCAGACGCTCATCCGCCCGCCGCTCGGCGCCAGCACCCTGGCGACCGAGGTGCCGCTGCCGGACGAGTTCCTCGAAGAACACCCGTGGGCCGAGACCTACGTGGAGATCGGACCGTACAGCAAGTCCCTGCTCATCGCCGGCTTCGAGATGGACACGATGGACTACTATCTGACCATCATGGAGGCGGTCGAGCGGGTCATCACCGAGGACCAGGACCCGCGCGAAGCGCTTGAGCAAGCCCAGCAGGCGCTTGAGTAGCGCCCTGGTGAGCGGCGACCGCCTCCGGTGACACAGCCGGGCCAAGCGGTCGCCGCCTCCGCCCGGTCAGCGCGAGGTGGGTGGCGGCATGGGAACGGACACGACCCGAGTGGCGGAGAGCATCTCCGGCGAACCACGCGACGAGCAGGCGTCGCCGGCGGCGCATCGCCGCCGGCGACGCCTGTCGCTCGGGTACCTGCTCATCGCCCCGGCGATGCTGTATCTGGTCGTGTTCATGCTGATCCCGCTCTATCGTGGCGTGCAGCTGAGCTTCACCGACACCCGCCTCGTCAGCCCCGCCGCCGGCAGCTACGTCGGGTTCGACAACTACCAGTTCCTGCTCGGCAGCGCGCGGTTCTGGAACTCGATGACCGCGACGATCATCTACACGGGCGCCGTCGTCGTCTTCTCGATCATCCTCGGCACCTTGACTGCGGTGCTCATCAACCGCCCGTTCAGGCTCCGCGGCGGCGTGCGCGCCATCCTGCTGTTCCCTTACGCGACGCCGACGGTTGCTGCCGCGCTGGTTTTCGTGTGGATCTACAACCGGTCGAGCGGCGTCATGAACGAGACGATCGGGCTCGCCGGCCTCGGGCCCGTCGGCTGGCTCGGGGACCCGCGGTACGGCATGTTCTCGGTCGTGTTCGCGACCGTCTGGAAGGTCTTCCCGTTCGTCATGCTGGTCATGCTCGCCGCGTTGCAGTCCGTTCCCGACGAGCTCTACGAGGCGGCCCGGGTCGACGGTGCTGACGGCCTCAGCACGTTCCGAGGGATCGTGCTCCCGCATCTCATGCCCACCATCCGTGTCGTGGCGCTCCTGATGACCATCTGGTCGATCCGGCGCTTCGAGATCATCTACCTGCTCACCGGCGGAGGACCGGTGGAGCGGACGAACACCCTGGTCATCAACATCTACCAGCAGGCGTTCCAGCAGCAGCGGTTGGGGATGGCGGCTGCCATCGGCATGCTCGGCGTCGTGCTCTCGCTCGCCGTCACCGTGGGCTTCTTCGTCGTCGAGCGTCGAGCCGCCGCGCAGGAGGCACAGGCATGAGCACGATCCGGAGGAAGCCTGGCCAGATCGTCGTCTGGGTGCTGCTCGCCCTGGTCACGCTCTTCGCGGCGTTCCCGATCTACTGGATGTTCAACACCGCCCTGTCGCTCACCTCCGAGCTGTACGCGACCGGTCAGGACCTTTGGCCTCACCTGGAGAGGCTCCCCCGGATCCCGGGCAGCCTCGCTGCGGTGAACGCCCTCGGTCTGCTCCGGAACTCTGCCTTCATCGCCACTGGCACGACGATCCTGAGTCTCGTGATGGCGACAGGGGCGGCCTACGCGCTGAGCCGCTTCAAGTTCCACGGCAAGGGTTTCGCGGGCTTCTTCCTCTTCGCGACGCAGATGCTCCCGCAGGCGCTGCTCGTGGTGCCCTTGTTCGCGCTCTTCGTCACCCTCGGACTCATCAACAACCTCTCCGGACTCGTCCTCGCCCAGACCGCCTTCTCCATGCCCGTCGCCACCTTCATCATGAAGACCGCGATCGACAAGATCCCCTACGAGATCGAGGAGTCGGCACGCGTCGACGGTTGTCCCCAACTCGGGCAGCTGAGCCTCATCGTCGTCCCGCTGATCCTGCCCAGTATGGCGGCCGCAGCCGTGGTCACGTTCTTCGACGGCTGGAACGAGTTCCTCTTCGCGAACACTTTCATCAGCTCGGCAGAGAAGTGGCCGGCATCGGTTGGTCTCGCACAGTTCATGGGACAGTATGCGACCCCACTCTCGACCGTGATGGCCACCGCGCTCGTGTTCACGCTGCCCGCTCTGATCTTCTTCCTCATCGTGCAACGCCGCATCATCAGCGGCATCACCGCTGGTGCCGTGAAGGGATAATCGATGCCACGGATCTCGTTCGACGCGGTCAGCAAGTCGTTCGGCGACACCCGCGTGATCCACTCGTTCAGCGCCGAGGTCGCTGACAACGAGTTCTTGGTGCTGCTCGGCCCTTCAGGCTGCGGGAAATCGACCATGCTGCGCATGGTCGCCGGCCTGACGGACATCACCAGCGGAGAGATCCGTTTCGACGATATGCGCGTCAACGAGCTCGAGCCCAGAGAGCGCAACGTCGCGTTCGTCTTCCAGTCCTACGCGCTGTATCCCCACATGACGGTCCGGCAGAACATCGCCTTCCCCTTGGTGATGGACCGCTTCAAGAAGATCTACCATCTGCCGGTCGTTAACTCGATCGCCCGGCGTCTGATCGCCCGCCAGCCCGACGTCCTCGAACGGGTGGAACAGGTGGCGACGATGCTCGAGCTCGAGTCCTTCCTCGATCGGCGCCCCGGCACGCTCTCAGGCGGGCAGCGCCAGCGGGTCGCGGTCGGTCGCGCGCTGGTGCGTGACCCCTCGCTGTACCTACTCGACGAGCCGCTCTCGAACCTCGACGCCAAGCTCCGGGCCCAGATGAGGACGGAGATCGCTGAGCTGTACAAGGAGGTAAAGAAGACCTTCATCTACGTGACGCACGACCAGGTTGAGGCCATGACGATGGCGACCCGGATCATCGTGCTCCACGAGGGTGAGATCAGGCAGATCGGCACCCCGGAGGAGATCTACAACCGGCCGGCCGACACGTTCGTGGCCCGGTTCATCGGCTCGCCGCCGATGAACCAGATCCCGGTGTCGGTCCGTGACGGTCAAGCGACCTTCCTGGGCGTCGAGGACCTCGCCAAGGCGCCCGCCCACGGGCTGGATGACGGCGAGTACCTGCTCGGGATCCGTCCTGAGCGGGTGGCGCTAGCCGACGGTGAGGAGTGGAGCATCCCGTGCGAGGTTACGTGGGCGGAGTTCCTCGGTGCCGAGACCATCATCGGCTTCCAGCTCGGCTACCCGGAGCGCGACGCCGGCAAGATCACGAGCTCGGACGCCGAGACCTCGTATCTGGCCAAGCTCGACGGGACGATGCGGCTCGCCCCTGGTGCGACGGTACACCTCGCGTTCGACCCAGCTGCGGCGACCTGGTTCCATCGCGACACCGGCAAGGTTGCGCAGCACCCGAAGGTGCAGGACTCAGTGACCGCCTAACTCGTTGCCCGCGGTGAGTTCTCCCTGTGGCCCTTCGGAGGATGATGTCGGACTCTCACGGGCCGGCTTTCGGCGCAGTGCTGGCGCTCGCCACGATGAGCGGCTTCTTCACCCTGTTCGCTGTCAGCGTCCTCGCGCCGTTCATCATCCCGGATCTGGGATTGTCGCGGGCTGCCTTCGGCAGCATCACGTCGGTGCTCTACCTGACCGCGGCCGCCCTCTCGGTCATCGCGGGCTGGCTCGTCGAGCGGATCACCGGCCGGGCGGCGCTTGTCCTGCTCTTCGCGACCGCGGCCGCCGGTTGGGGGATGATCGCGTCCGCCCGGTCCTTCACCGGATTGCTCGTTGGTGCGGCTGTTGCCGGACTGCCCATGGCCATCGCCCTGCCTGCCACGACACGCCTGATCCGAGCGGAGGTCGCTCCGGGTCGCCGCGGAACGTTCCTCGGGGTCGCGCAGGCCGGCTCGCAGGTCGGAGGGCTGCTGGCCGGTGCCAGCTTGCCGTCCCTAGCGGTCCAGATCGGTTGGCGTCTGGCGCTTGCCAACGCCAGTTCGCTGGCGCTGGTCGGCGCTGTCCTTGCCTCGCGCAGCCGACTCGGGACCATGCTCCCGATCCGAGCCACCATGAGGCCGCCCGTGAACCGACGGATGGTCGGGTCGCTCGCGCTCTACGGCTTCGTGATGAACGCCGGCGCCACCGTGACCACCGCGTACCTGCCGATCTTCGCCTACGAGTCGCTTCGGTTCTCCGCGAGGATCGCCGGTGCGGTCGCGGTGGTCGTCGCCCTCATCGCCATCGCTGCGAAGGTGCTCTGGGGTCGTGTGACCGAGGCAGCGCGGAATCCCTTGGCGGCTCCCATCGCGCTCGCTGCGACATCGGTCGCTGCAGGTGTGTTTCTCGCGGTGTCGACCGAACAGCGGGCGTGGCTGTTGTGGCCCGCAGTGCTGCTGTTCGCTGCGGGCGCGGTCAGTTGGTCGGTCACCGCGATGACGGTGATCTCTCGGCTCAGCTCCCTCAGGGAGACTGGGCGCAGCGCCGGTCTAGTGATGCTGTCGAGCTTCCTTGGGGCCGCTGTGGCTCCCGTAGGCTTCGGCTGGCTGGTCGATCTTCAGGGTCACTATCACGTTGCGTGGTCGGCCACCGTGGGCTTGTACGCCGTGGGGAGTATCGGCATCGGTTTCTTGGCTGCCTCGCGGATGCCTACCGAGCCGACCGAACCTGATTCAGGCCCGTCGTGACGCATGGATCCTCCGGCGGGATGAGCTCACCCATCCGCGCCCCGGACCGTTGGCGGCGTCAACTCACTGGCGAACTCCTCGAGGAATCGGTCGATGAGGGCGAGTTCCTCGGTATCGAGTTGCCAGCGTGGCGAGCGACAATGGTCGCTTGAGATCATCCCTCGACGCTCGAGGATCGTCTTCTCCACCTGGATGATCAGCTCGACGTTCTGCATCCAGGACACGAGGTACGGCAGCATCCGGCGATGCAGGTCCTCGAACGACGCCGTGCGGTCTTCACGGTGATCCCGCCAGAGCTTGACGTAGAGCTCGACGAAGGAGCAGCCCGGCTGCACCCCGACGGCCCCGCGACGCACGGCGTCCGGTAGGTGGAGACCTGCGTACCCGACGATCCCCGCGAGTGGCGGGCTTTCGGCTGCAAGCTCGGTGATGAAGCGTCCTGGGGGCTGGCTCTCGACCTTGACCGTCGTGAAGTTGGCGTGCGCACGTGCCAGGGCACGCAGGTTCGCGGCTGTCAGCGAGGTGCCTGTCTGTGCCGGCGCGTACTGGACGACGACCGGGACGCCGACGGCGCCGAGCACGGCGTCGATGTGGGCGTAGACGTCGGCGTGGGACGGCCCAAGGAAGTAGGGCGGCAGGAGGTTGAGTGCCTGGGCGCCGGCGGCGACTGCCGCTCTTGCCTCCTCCACTGCCAACCAGGTTGCGTGGGCGGTCACCGACACGACCGTTGTGACGTGGGGATGACCGGCGGCTGCACCCAGGAAGCATCGACGCAGGTCACGACGCTCGCTGTCGGACAACTTGTAGAACTCCGACGCGATGCCGAAGAGTAGGGCGCCATCGGCCCCACTTGCGAGCACGCAGTTACAGATGTTCTCGAAGCTGTCAAGGTCGAGTTGGCCGTCAGGATGGAACGGTACGGCCAGTACCGGGAGCACCCCTGTGAGCGTCGGCGGGGCCATCAGAACGGCCTCCGGGGAACCTCATGCCCGCTGCCGCCGACCAGCACATCGAGGTCGACGCCCCGGTCAGCCTGGAGCACATGATCGATGTAGAGGCGCAGCCAGCCGCGATCGGCGATCGGAGGGGGCGCCCTCCACGACGCACGCCGACGCTCGAGTTCAGCGTCGCTGACCATCAGGTCGAGGATGCCTGCCGTGGCATCGAGTTTCACCGGATCGCCGTCCCGTACGAGTGCGAGCGGTCCCCCGACGGCGGCTTCGGGCGCGACGTGCAGCACGACGGTCCCGAACGCTGTCCCGCTCATCCGTCCGTCGCAGACCCGCACCATATCGGTCGTCCCCTCCTGCAACAGTCGACGCGGCAGCGGAAGGTTCGCCACCTCGGGCATGCCCGGATATCCCTTCGGGCCCGCGTTACGCATGACAAGGACGGTGTCTTCGGTCACCGGCAGGTCCGGGTCGTCCACGACGTCCAGGTAGTCCTCGAGCCGGTCGAATACTAGAGCTGGGCCCACGTGGTGTAGTAGCTGCGGGGACGCTGCGGAGACCTTGATCAGCGCGCCGTCGGGCGCGAGGGTCCCACGGAGCACGACCGTGCCGCACCCGGCGGGCTGGATCTGGTCCGCCAGGCTGCGGATCACCTCGGGATCCTCCGTCCGGTGCACGCCGCACCGGTCAGCGAGCCTGCCCCCTTCAACCGTTCTCGCGTCCAGGTCGAGCAGCCCACGCAGCTCCGTGAGTACGGCCGGAAGGCCGCCGGCATACGCGAAGTCCTCCATCAGGAAGCGGCCACTCGGCTCGAGGTCGACCAAGAGTGGCACGTCGGCGGGAGCCCTCGCGAAGTCGTCGAGTTCCAGCGGGACGCCGAGTCGCCCGGCGATCGCGAGCAGGTGGAGGACCGCGTTGGTCGAGCCCCCGATCGCGGCGTTGACCCGGATCGCGTTGAGGAAGGCGGAACGGGTGAGCACCTCCGAGGGGCGTGGGCCGCCGTTACGCGCCATCTCCACGATCCGACGGCCGACGCTCGTGGCGAGCTGTGCCCGCCGCCCGTCCGCCGCAGGCAGGGCTGCCGAGCCCGGTAGCTGGATGCCCATCGCCTCGGTCAGACACGCCATCGTGGAGGCGGTTCCCATCGTCATGCAATGGCCGATACTGCGGTTCAGGCATCCCTCGAGCTCGTCGAGGTCGTTGCGGGCGAGTTGTCCGGTCCGGTAGGCCTCAACCGCACGCCATACGTCCGTGCCGCTGCCGACGGTGTCGCCCCGCCATCGACCGGAGAGCATCGGTCCGCCGGTGAGCAGGATGGCTGGCAGATCGACGCTGGCTGCGCCCATCAGTTGCGCCGGGACCGTCTTGTCGCAACCACCAAGCAGCACGACCGCGTCGAGCGGATTCGACCGCAACGACTCCTCGACGTCCATCGCCATCAGGTTCCGGAACAGCATGGACGACGGCCGTGCGAACGGCTCGCCGATCGACATCGTCGGGAACTCCAGCGCGACCCCGTCCGCCTGTTCAACCCCGGAACGGACTGCTGCCGCCAACCCGCCGAGGTGCTTGTTGCAAGGCGTCAGCTCGGACCAACTCGTGCAGATGCCGACGACAGGACCGCGACGCAGGCGCGCTCCCTCGACACCGACTGCCGCGAGGTGGGAGCGGGCGATGAAGCCGTTCTTGCCCTCGTCGGTGAACCAAGCGCTGCTCCGCAGAGGTGCTGTCGTCCCTGGGCCGGTCTGCTGGCTCGTCACTTGCCGGCCTCCTCCGTTCGGCGCCGGATGATGGTCTCGATGTCTTGGCTAGCAGCGTCCAGCAGTGCCCGCATGGCTGCTTCAGCGGCATCCGGGTCTCCGCCCCTGATGCCATCGAGGACATCGTTGTGCATGTCCAGGAAGCCAGAGTCGCCTGCGAGGTGCTCGAAGGCCAGCACGTCGCGCTTTCGCTGGACCGGCTCCAAGGTGGCGGAGAGTGTCTCGAGCAGCTCGTTGCCCGTTGCCGTGGCGATCAGACGGTGGAACCGGACGTCCGCCTCCACGCGCTCCTGGTCCGTCAGGTTGGACGCGGCCATCGCGGCGTACGCCCCCTCGAGCTCCACGAGGTGCCAAGGAGACCGGCGCGCTGCGGCCAGCCTGGCCGTGACGGGCTCCAGCGTTCTGCGGACCTCGTCCAGGTCCTGCAGGAGCCGACCGTCCCTACCTCCGACCGACCGCCAGCGCATGACGTCCGGGTCGAGCAGGTTCCAGGTGGCGCGATCCCGAACGAACGTGCCGCGCTTCGGTCGCGCGTCGAGTAGGCCCTTCCCTATGAGCACCTTCACCGCTTCGCGCACGACCGTGCGGCTGACGTTCTCGACATCCGCGAGCCGATTGAGGTCGATGATCGCACCGGGTGCCAGATCGCCGCGGACGACCCGCACGCCGAGCGACTCTACGATCCGACCGTGCAAACCACGACCCGAATACCTGGTCGTCCCATGGCGATCGTCCACCGTCGCCTCCTCAACACCGTCGTCCGTGTTCACGGCACGCGCTCGCGGTCCAGGCCCTCGGCCAGCCGCAGGCGTTCGGCGAGGGCCATCGCCAGTGGCCCTTGACCCCACGGCACCACGAATCCCCGTGGGACATGGGCGTAGTGGGATGCGAGGGTGCAAGCGTTGACCGCGGCTGAGACCCCTTCGAGGATCCCGTCCGTTGAGGTCGAGCCCAGCGTCGCGTGGAGAGCCATGCTCGCAGGCCCCTCGATCCGTTCGGCATCGACGACGCCGACCCGCGCCGCACGCAGGAGACCGTCAGCCATGAAGGCGGCGGTCGAGGTCTCGTCGCCTGAGTCGTGATCACCGACGACCGCGTCCCAGTGGCCGTCCTCGCGCTGGGTGTTGATCATCACCCCGATCAGCCGTGCCGCGGAGGAGGTGATGGTGTTGGCGGCGTCATGGCCGTCCGGCAGGTGCTCCAGGATGTCGAGCAGGCCGAGCAGCGCCCACCCCTGCCCTCGTCCCCATCGCGGTCCGTAGGTCTCGTCGGACCCCTCGAGCACGAAGTGGTCGAAGGTCCCGTCGGCTCTCTGGAGAACATCGATGTAGCCCTCCGCCTGCCGGAGACCCTCGGCCACGAGGTCGTCGCGCCCGACGTGGACACCGAGTGCTACGAAGAACGGTGGGTCGAAGTGCAGGCAGTCGATGAAGGCGCCAGCAGGCGGTGCCGCCAACAGCTGCACCTCACGCGGCGGCAGTTGGTCGCGCCCCCACGGGTGCTGGAGGGGTGAACGCTCCCACGTTGCGAAGAGCGGACCGATGCGTGGCCGCGCGACGAGATAGTCAGCGAGTCCGATCGCGGCCTCGGTAACGAGCGCGTCGCCAGTCTTCCTGGCCACCTCGACCATCGCGAGGCCGGGCGCGGTGCAGTCCAGCCGGTCGTAGGGTCGGGCTTCGACGGCCCAGGCACGGATGAAGCCTCGCGCGAACGCGGCCCCCCGGCCGTCCCCGAGTCGCTCCGATGCGGCGAGCATGCCTTCGAATGCGATCGAGTCACCGAAGGTCCAGGCCTCGTAGCGAAGCGCGAGCAACGAGTCGGCGACCCGCGCGAGGACGCGCTGGAGCTCACCGGGGTCCGGCAGCGAGACGTCTGTCATGGCACGCTGACCCTGGCATGGCTTCGGTAGATCCCGTCACCTACCTGCACGTCACTCCCCCCGGAATACCGGCTCCCGCTTCTCCGCGAAGGCACGCTGGCCTTCGGCCGCATCCGCGGTCATCATCAGGTATGCGAAGCTGTCGTTCTCATAGGCCATCCCGACCTCGATCGAGGCCGACTGGGCAACCCGAACGAGGTTCTTCGTCGCCTGGATCGCGATCGGGGAGCGCGACGCGATCGTGGCGGCGAGATCGTGGGCACGCTCACGGACCTCATCGGCGGGGTGCACTTCCTGTACGAGCCCGATCCGGTGCGCCTCGTCAGCGTCGATCCGGTCACCGGTGAGTAGCAACCGCATCGCGTGGCCCGGGCCGACCAGCCGAGTCAGGTGCTGCGTCGCGCCCGAGCCGCCGTGCCAGCCCCACCTGATCTCGCCGGCGGCGAAGCTCGACTCCGGCGAAGCCAGGCGGATGTCGGATGCGCAGGCCATCTCAAGCCCTCCGCCGATCGCATAGCCGTCGATCGCGGCGATGACCGGCTTGCGGATCCGCCAGACTGCGATCGCGTAGTCCTCGTTGCGGTCTGTGCGGTTGCGGTACTGCCAGTTCGTCCCGTACTCGTCCAGGTCGGTGATGTCGCTCCCCGCCGAGAAGGCGCGGCCACCTCTACCGGTGAGTACGACCGAGCGCACACTGTCGTCGTTGTTGACCTCGAAGACCAGCGAGTTCAGCCGGCGATCCATCGCGACCGTCATCGCGTTGAGCTTGTCGGGACGGTTGATCGTGATGGTCGCTACGGGCCCGTCTACGTCATAGCGCAGGTGCTCATCCTCCGCCGGGTGAGTGGTCCGGGTGCTGTCCTGGTCGGCTGCCATGTCCTCCTCCGATCCGAAGGCCGGCGTCACACGCGTTCGTCTGGGGCAAGGTCAGTCGTCTTCGGTGGTTCCGCTGGAGAAGACCGCGCCGTTCGCGATCAGGCGATCGATCTGCGCTTCGTTGTAGCCCAGCATGTCACGCAGTATCTCCCGGGTATCCCCGCCGACCCGCGGCGCGCCTCGCCTGATCCCTGTCGGTTGCTCCGAGAGCTGGACTGGCACGTGCACGGTCCGGATCTCTCCCCAGGACTGCGGCTGGGTCGTGATGAATCCCATCTCCTGGATGTGCACATCCTTCTCAAGGTCCGCGTAGTCGTATACCGGGCCGGCCCAGACGCCGTTCGCGTCGAGGATCGGAAGCCACTCCTCCGTGGTGCGCGCGAGGAACAGGCCCTCGATGTGCTTGTAGACCTCGTCACGGTAGATGTGCCCGTCGTTGTAGTGCGTCAGGGTGCGCAGCCAGTCGTCGTCGAGAGCCTCGCCGAGGTCCGAGAGCGTGCACATCGCCAGCGTGATCCAGCCGCCCTTGGTTCGATAGATCCCGTACGGCGCCGGGATGGAGGCGTGCGCGCCACGCTGCTCGCTGCGCGTCGGCATGCGACCGGTGTTGAGGTAGGTGACGAGCTCCTGCACTTGGCAGTCGAGGACGACTGACAGCATGTCGACCTCGACCTTCTGCCCGATGCCCGTGCGCTCCCGGGCCTGGAGCGCAGCAAGGATGCCGAGCGCGGCCTGATAGCCGGCCATGACATCGGCGGCCCAGAGCGCGCTGGGAAGCGGGGGATCATGCTTGCTTCCCACGGAGAACAGGGATCCGGAATAGCCCTGCAGCACAAGATCCTGGCCTGGCCGGTCCCGGTAGGGGCCCGAGGAGCCGTAGCCGGAGATCGAGCAGTACACGAGCCGCGGGTTGAGAGCTCGCAGATCCTCGTAGCCGACCCCGAGCCGCTCGGCCGTCCCGTGACGGAAGTTCTGGAGGAAGACGTCAGTATGGCGGACCAGGTCGAGCAGCGTCTCGAGCCCCTCCGGATCCTTGAGGTCGACCGCCACCCCACGCTTGTTCCGGTTCACTGCCAGGAAGGTGGTCATCTCGCCACCGACCGTCTTGTCCTCGAATCCATGCGTGCGGTTGAACTCCCCGGCCGGGGGCTCGATCTTGATCACGTCCGCACCGAGGTCCCCGAGCCGCATCGCGGCCAACGGACCGGCGAGCATCTGGGTCGCATCGAGCACGACCAGACCGTCGAGCGCACCGGGAGCGGGGAAGACCGAAGGTTCGTCGAGCATGCTTCCATCATCCTATGGGACAATAAGTACTATAAGAGTACCTCTTTTCTCGAGCAGCAAAGCCGCGAGCGCGACGGTGCCCAGACGACGCAGGCAAGCACCGAGGCGACGCCTCCATCGCATTGTTCTTGGGGGGTCCACCGCTCCTAGGATGACGAAGCCCTTGTAAGCCTCAATCCACCGCCCGGCTTATCTGTGCAGGGGCCGATGCCAACCCCGCCTGGTTGCTGTCGTAGGCGTCGTGTTGGCCAGGTTCGGGCAGCGCCGGTTGGGTCCGGGTCGAGGACAGCGTGCGGGGAAGTTGTCCTCGTCGTCGGGGTCAACGACGCCATCGGGCTGGCGCAACACGGTGCGCTCAAAGCTCGTTCAGGTCATGGTGCTCTCCGGTTCGGGCGGCGTGGCTGTTGAGGGTGTGCCCGCAGAGGCGCCCAGGCTTATCTCGGTGCTCGGGCCCGGAGGCCCGGTCGACAAGATGGTTGATCGGGGGTATCCCCGCGGTGTGCGACCGCTCGGTCTTTGCAGGTCGTCCACGACCAGATCGTGGCGACAGCCGGCTGGCGGGAGCTGGCCGCAACATCTGTGGTGATGGAGGGCGCGTCGGGCACGACCGTCTCGAGCTTCACGCTGCGGTGGGGAGCAGGTCGAACAGGTCGGGGAGCAACTCGGTGTCGACCGGCGCGAGCGCATCGTCACCGAGCTCGGCGAGGGTGAACCGGATGCGGCGGACGAGCTTGCGTGCGACCGAGAGGGCGGGTCGTTTCCCGCCGGTGCGCTCCTTCACCTGACGGTAGTAGTCGTGGTCGGGTGAGCCGGCCCGTGGTGCGCCGGCCATGGCCGCTTCGAACAGTGCCCACCGCAGCGCCGGCGGGCCCTGCTTGGCCAGATGCCCCGGGGCGCGTTTGCCGTCCGAGGAGTAGACGGTGACATCCAGCCCGGTGTAGCGCACGATCGCGTCGCCGTTACGGAACCGGCGGGCATCGCCGAGCTCGGCGAGGATGGTGGGTGCGGTGATCGGTCCGATGCCGTAGTGGTTGGCCATCAGCGCGCGGCAGCCGGGCTGGCGGCGCGCGAAGGTCTTCAGCCAGCGGTCGATCGGATCGATGGTGGCCTGCAACTGGTCGATCTGGGTGACCGCGATCGCGATCGCGTGCCGCGAGGCCGCCGGCAGCTCGACCGTCTCAAGCCAACCGCGGGTGGCAACCGTCAGCAGCCCCCCGTCCGGTTTGGGCAGCCCGTGGTGATACAGGATCGCGTGGATGCGCTGCTGCCACTGGCCGCGCGGCTCGGCCAGGCTGTGACGCAGCCGTACGGTCTCACGTAGATCCAGGATGTGGGCCGGCGCGATCCACGACTCGGGCAGCCGACCCTGCTCGAGCAGCTCACGTTGATGCTTCGCATCCGCCTTGTCGGTCTTCGCGCGACGCTTGTTGCCCCGCGCCGCGGAGGTCTCGGCCGGCTCGGCCAGGTGCGCCTCGAACCCGGCCCGCTGCAGCTCCTCGACGACGAACCGCCACCCGGTCGTGGCCTCCACCGCGAACGCGCCCTCCCGCGAGGGCAACCGCTCCAACCATCGGCGAAACACCTGCCGGGTCGCCGGCTCGATCCGACCTCGGCCGGTCTCGCCCGTGTCGTGATCGACCCAATCGAAAGTGATCTGTGCACGGTGCACGTCCAACCCACCTACAATTGCCATCTGGGACCTCCTCGATCGCCTGTCCTTGAGACTCCAGCACGCTGAGCGTGCCTGCGGCGGGGAGGTCCCTGCACATGCCATCTTTGTGGTGGGGAGTCGTAGAGGGATTCGAGGGGACAATGCGGCGTTGATGGCCTGCTGGCGTGGCCAGCGGGTCGGGCAGGCGGGGTGTCTGGCCCGGCGCGGGCATGCCGACGGTCCCAGAGCTGGTCCGGGGCGGCTGGTCGATGGGGTCTGTGGCGGGCGGGGAGGCGACGCGCTTGAGGTCAGGTGGGGGCGGGGATCGCGGCGATGCGCGCGAGTGCATGCTCGAAGGGTTCGCGCCAGGGCCAGTTCGTGGGCGCGCGGAGCTTGATCCGTCGGGCGGTGTGCACCAGCCGGGCGGGCATGGACACCAGCTTGGTCCGCAGCGTTTCGGTGGTTGCGTGCTGCCAGGCGGAGCCGGCGGCCTTCAAGCTCCAGCGGCCCAGGTTGTGGGCGAGGATCGCGAGCGCGAGCCAGGCGGCGTTGGCGTTGAACTTGCCCGAGGGCACATGGGCGAGCCCGCCGGCCTTGAGGTCGCGGATGGCCAGCTCGACCACGGCATGGGCGCGGTGGTCGGCTTCGAGCTCGAGCATGTCACCGTGGCGGTCGGTGAGGATGGGGTGGTAGTCGAACACCACGTCCAGGGCGAGCTGTGAACCGGGGGTGGGGCGCACCCTGCGTACGATCAGCCGCAGGGTGATCTCGTCCTTGGTGTTCTTGAACGCGGTGTAGGTGGTCTCGGCCACGTCCGCGCCGCCATCAAGCCAGTAGTCGATCGGAACCCAGTCTTCCTCGGGGATGGCCGCGATCGCCTTCTTGATGGGTTTGAGCTGTTTGACCGTGACCGAGAACCTCGCGTCGTGGTCGCGGCAGGCACGGATGAAGGTCTTGGAGTAAAACGCCGAGTCGGCACGCAACGTCAACGCACCGGTCGCGCCGGCGTTGCGGACCCGGGAGATGGTCTCGCGTACCAGGCTGGCGGCCCCACGGGCCGAGCCGGCGTTGCCGCCCCGCATCCGCGCGTGCAGCACCTCGTTCGTGCCGGCCAACGTGGCCAGCAGCGGGTGGTAGCCGCGCACCTTGGTGTAGCCGTACTTCGCGCCCTGCTTGTTGATGCCGTAGACCTGACACACCGTGGAGTCCAGATCGATCGTCAGATCGTCCTCCAGCTTGGGGCCCAGCCCGGCCTGCCACGCGCGAGCCAGCACCTCACGGGACACCGCATCCAGCATCCGCACCGACGCCCAGTTGAACGCCCGCAGCCAGGTCCCGATCGTCGACGGGGCCCGAATCTGATCGAACAACTCGCCAGCCGCTCCGGCACGCAGGATGTCGACGTCATCGATCGAATCCGCCCCGGCCAACATCGCCCCGATCACCGTCATCGCCTTGGTGCCGCAGTTGGCCCGACCGGCGACACCCTTGGGCAACATCACCCGCTCATCGACCAGTTCGGCAACGCCCAACTTCTGCGCCAGCGCGGCCGGGACCTGTAGCCCGGCATTGGGTACGAGGTTGTCCTCGTCGAAGATGGTTTCAACCCGGACAAGCGTGTGCGATGATCGCATCTGCGAGATGCCTCCTGTTGCTGGGCGCTGCGGACTTCAGACACCCGCATCATCCCAGGTCAGGAGGCATTTCCATTGGAACCAACACCGCATTCAGCGAGGTTCTTCGGTGGTTCCAGGGTAAGAGTTGATGGGGTACGCGTGACCCAACCTTCTACTAGTGGAGTTTCGTAGTTCTGTGCTGGACAGGGGTGGTCGCCCGCGGTGTCGCGGGTTGGGCCGGCCGGAGGCCGAGATGGGGCGTGGAGGGGCTGTGACGCTGCGGTTTCAGGCTGCTTGGGCGAGCACGCCGATCAGCTGGTCGCGAATATCGGGTGGGAGCGGCCCGTGGTGGCACACCCGTGATATTCGCTGGGACCACAGGGTGGTGCGCAGCGCGGCGAGGGCGTCGGCGAACGATGGGTGGTCTTGGCCCGGTACCAGGGGGTCGGCGTCCACGAGCGGCGGGTGCTCCAGACCTGGAGGTGCCACAGCCAGATGGCAGCTGCATGAGCAGCGTCGGGAGAAACTCTGAAGGGCTGGTGCCGCAGACTCGACGCAGACGTGTGGGATTCGAAGTCTTCCAGCCACTCGATGACCGGAAGCCCAGCTGCCGCGCATCGCGCCAAGTCGGCAGGATCTGGCACTTCTCGTTGGGTGGACCGGATGGGATTTGAGGGTCTTCCGGTATGAGTGTGGGTCGTTCATGGCCGGTTCTGCCACGGCAGGGGGAGGTTGACAGGTCCGCAGGAGAGCATCACCAGGGCGAGGGCGGCCTTGGCGGAGTGGAACCCGAACGCGCGTCGGACGATGAGCCGGACGCGGCGGTTGCAGCTTATCTGGAGCGGCCATCTGCTTCGGGGCTGTGACCTGCGGGTTTACGTGGGCGACATGTCGTCGACGGAGGTGTCGTTGTTGTCAGCTGCATGGTCCGATCGTTGGTGCCGTCGAGCGGGGTGTGGCGGTCACGCGTTGTTCGCCGAGGAGGACGGCGATCTGCTCGGTGAGCCGACGGTTGTGGTCGCGGAGGGTCTGGTTGTCTTCCAAGCGCGGTGGCGAGGCGTTGCTGGAGCGATGCGTCACTGGCCTGTTCTGCTGCGGGACGGCGGGGCGCACCAAGCGAGTCACGGTCTCGGATCCGGTCAATCTCGGCGCGAAGGTCAGGGTCGCGGTAGAGCAGCGAACGGGACACGCCAGCGGTGGCCGCCACGGCGGCGAAGGTGATCGGGGCGCCGTCACGGTTGAGGCGGCGCACCGCGGTGCGGGCCCGTTCACGGGTCGTCTCGGCGCGGTGTTGGGTCGCGGTTGCGAGGGCAGCGCGGTTGTCAGCCGGTGGCATCGGAGGGCTCCTGGCGTTCGATGGTTTCGAGCGCGTCGATGACGTGTTCGAGGTTGTCGGCGACCTGCCGGTGGTTGGTGGCGAGCCGGGTGTTGCCGGCCTGCTCGGCGGCGGTGAGCAGCACGAGGGTGTCGTCGCGCTGGCGGCGGTGCAGCGGCAGGAACTGTGGGGTGGTCTGAAAGTCGGGACAGGTCAGACAGGCGTTGGGATGTGGGCAGTCCTGCTGGGGAGGGCGGCCGCAGTAGCCGTTGGGGAGCGACGCGGCGACCCGCGCGAGGTTGTGCTTGACCCACTCGGCCTCGGCAGCGGGCGCGTCGGGATCGAATTCGAGGCGAGTGCCGCGGATGTCGACGCGACGGCGTTGGTAGTCGTCGAACGCGGCTCGGACGGTTGTGTCGTGGATCGTGGCGTAGCGTGCGGTCATCTGCGGTGAGGCGTGCCCGAGCATCTTCTGGACCACGTGCTGGGGCACCCCGGCGTTGAACTGGTAATGAGCAATGTAGGAAGGTGCTGAGTAGGTCTCCGGCGGGGGCCCGGTCCTGAGCTATTCCGTCTGGTTGGTGAGGGTCTCGGTGGCGAGGGCGGCGGCGTAGCGGGACCAGT
>PWTE01000328.1 GCA_003563915.1 Nitriliruptoraceae bacterium | reverse complement strand
TCCTCAGCAACACGCGGCTCCTCGGGAACACGCGGCTCCTCGGGAACATCCGGTTCCTCGGCGACGGCCGCCTCGGTCGATCCTGGATGTGGATCCGTCCCTGCCGCCTCCGCGAGCACCGCTCGCGCCGCGTCACTGAGGCTCACCCGGTCGCCGACCACGACCACCGAACCGGGTTCGAGGTCGTCCGGCTCGTCCTCCGCGCGATCCGCCGGAGCGGTGTCATCGGGCGCAGCGATACGCGGCCGGATCGCCTCCGCATCGAGCTTGATCCCGAACCTCTCACGCAGGGTCGCGGCGATCGCTGCGGAGACGGCTGGCGCGTCCTGGCCACTGATGAGCCGGATCCGCAGCCGGCTACGCCCGGTCTCCGGGTTCAACGCCACGTGCGCCTCGTCGACCCCGGGAACGGACGTGATGGCCCGTTCCAGTTCCGCATGGCTGGGTATCGAACGCACGGCCGCCTCGTAGCTCAAGGTCACGTCTCCGCTCGTCACCTGCCCTATCCTCGACCCGAGGGACCCCCGGTCCTCGCGCCCCTTCGGACCCGCACTCCGCACGAGGAGGAACCCATGGCGCTGTTCCGCCGCAAGCGGCCATCGTCAGGGACGAGCGGGCCCCACGGTAGCGGTGCCGTGCTCTTCACGGCTCATCGACCTCCACGTAACGTGGTCGAGCAACCACGAATCGATGATGGCCGCACAGCAGATGCGCAGAGCGCTCACCACGATGCCGGCGATGACGCCACCGATGGTGGGCCCCTCTCGACCACGGCCACGCCTCCCCCACCCGCCGTGTCGGGCACCCCGGTCACGATCCACCACGAACGGCTGGAGGAGCTGCCCCCACGCCTCGAGCTGACCCCGTCCGAGGCGTGGCACCTCGTCCACGAGGGGCGGCGTCCCGAACGCTGAGGGCGCGACACCGCCGCGATCGGAGGTTCAGGCCACGTTGCGGAAGGGACGGTGCGCCGGGGCATCGTCCGCGAGCGCATCGGCGATGATCGCCACGGTCGGGGTGCCGTGCGAGAGCACCCGCTGGTGGAAGCTGCGCACCTCGAAGGCCGGCCCCTGGCGCCCCTCCACCTCGGCGCGGAGGTCCTCGAGTTCCGCGCCGCCGACGAAGTAGGAGCTCAGCTGACCCGAGGTCACCTTCGCGCGCACGAGCTTGCCTTCCGCCTCGGCCCGTTCCTGGAAGGCGTGTCGCAACATCAGGTCCATCGCCGCGCCGTCGTCCAGGTCGCCGGAGTGCAGGCCGACGTCCAGCGACGCGTTGATCGCGAGCCGAAGTTCGAGCTTGCGCTGCGTGATGCGGTAGTCCTCGGGGGTGACCAGGGAACTCTCACCTTCACCGAAACCGGCGGCCAACGCCTCGCGCTCGATGTAGACGGCCCAGCCCTCCGCGAAGGCGGGCCGCGCCAGCAAGCGCCGCGCCAGCCTGGTGTGCTGTGACGCGTGCTCGAGTTGGACGAAGTGCCCCGGGTAGGCCTCGTGGAGTGCGAGGGAACGCAGCTGCGCCGGGTTGTACTCCCGGAGGTAGGACCGAGCCTGGTCTGCGTCCCAGTCGTCGGGCACGGGCGACAGGTAGTAGGTACAGCCCGCTGCCGGGTCCAGGGGCGGCGCCTGGGTGATGAACGCCACCGCCAGGCCTCGCAGGTACCCCGGCACCTCGGTGACGGTCAGGCGTTCCGCGGGCGGAACGTCCGTGAGCCCGGAACTGAGCGAGAAGTCCCGGGCCTCCTGCACGGCGCGCTGCGCTTCGGGTACGAGCTCCTCCGGTGGGACCGCCTGGTCCGCCACCGCATCGAGGGTCCGCCGGATGCGCTCGTCCGGATCGGCCGGGATCGGCTCCCCCGGGAAGCGTCGTTGCCAGGTCGCGGCCGCGAGCTCCGCCATCTCCTCGTGCAGCCGCTCGCACCACGCGCGTGCACGCCGGTCGATCTCCTGAGGATCCATGGCGGTCCCGACCGCCGCCTCCAAGGTGATCGCGTGGTCCTTCGGACCGAGCCGCCAGTCGCCGGATCCCCCCAGTTCGTCGAGCAAGGCTCCGTACGCCTCCAACCCCTCGGCCGCGACCTCACCGGCGTCCCGCGCCGGCGAGACGTCGACGCCCAGCGCCTCGGCCCGCCGTGGCAGCGACTCCCTCACCAGGGAGATCAGCGAGGGGATGCGCTGCAGGGCGACGTCGAGGTGCGGCTGCGGCGCGCTGATCAGCAGGGATCCCGCCTGCTCCAGCAGCACCGGGATGCGACGCGCCCGCTGCGCCGCCGCCTCCAGCCGACGGCACTGCTCGTGCGTACCGACGTCACGACGGCGGAGGAGCTCGTGGATCCCCGACGCGATCGTCTCCAGCGCGGCCAGTGGGTCGAACACGTACCGCGGGCGCAGGTCGGTGAGGAAGCGACGGTAGGTCAGTTCGTCGACCAGGAGCCGCAGATCATCACGCGCCTCGCGGTCGTCCCCCGCAGGTGACTCCGGGATGTCGCCGAGAGCGGTCTCGACCTCGGCCCACAGGACCGCCAGATCCCGACTGGCCGCCGCCAGCGACGCGGGGGCCAGATCCGGGAGGTCTCCGTCACGTTCCGTGAGCCCCAGACGCGTCGCTTCGACCGGCGCATGTTCGCGGATGTGATCCACGTAGCGCAGGACGAGCCGCTCGGCGCGAGCGAGGTGCCCGTCCACGCGGTGAGCCTCCGGTCCGGTCGTGACCTCGGACGCTAGCGCGATGGGAAGGGCCGGCGGAACGGCCGGCTCCTCACCGCTCGACGGCCCGGGATCCGGTGCGGCTGGTGCGTCCAGGAAGCACGGTCGGGTAGGCTGACCTCACGCTCCGCCGGGTATGGGACCCCGTGCCTGCGGCGAGCGTTCCCGCTCGCAGGTCACCGCGTTCGCGGATCAGCCGGAGAGGCACCTCCTCGCCGGACGCGAGCCACGTTCACCTCGACCTGCGCCTCGGGGCCCGTCCCCTCACCACGACCGGGACGGTTCAGATGAGTCGCGATCACCCGCCCGTGCACCTGCCAGCGCTGGGGATCGCCTGGACGAGAGATGCACGTGACCAAGACCTTCCGCGACCTCGACGTACACGATGCCCTGTGCAAGGCGCTCGACGAACGAGGCATCACCCACCCCTTCCCCATCCAGGAGCTGACCCTCCCCCTCGCCCTCGAGGGCAACGACCTGATCGGCCAGGCCCGGACCGGCACCGGCAAGACGTTGGCCTTCGGGCTGCCGCTGCTGCAGCGCATCGACCCGTCACGCAAGGTCACCCAGGCCCTGGTGATCGCGCCGACGCGTGAACTGGCGAACCAGGTGCACGAGGACCTGTCGATCGGCGAGGTGCTCGGGCTGAGCTCCCACGTCGTCTACGGCGGTGTCGGCTACGACGAACAGATCGAGGCTCTGACCGGCGGCGCCCACGTCGTGGTCGGGACCCCCGGACGCCTCCTGGACCTGCTCAACCGCAACATCCTCGACCTGTCGAACGTGAGCGAACTGGTCCTCGACGAGGCCGACGAGATGCTCGACATGGGCTTCCTGCCCGATGTCGAGCGGTTGATCGAGGCCTGCCAGGGACAGGATCGTCACACGATGCTGTTCTCGGCCACGATGCCGACCGCGATCGTGCGGCTCGCCCGGCGCTACATGCACCATCCGACCTTCACGCGCGCGGACCACGAGGAGAAGAACACCGCACCCGAGGTCACGCAGTTCTTCTTCCAGGTCCACCGGATGGACAAGCCGCGGGTGCTCGCACGCATCCTGCAATCCCCGAACCGTGGCGGCGTGTACGTGTTCGTGCGGACCAAGCACATGGCGGATCGGCTGGTCCAGGAGCTCGAGGAGCTGGGCATCCCCGCGATCCCGATCCACGGCGACCTGCGCCAGTCCTCCCGCGAGAAGAACCTCGAGCGCTTCCGGCAGGGCAAGGCGACCGTGCTGGTCGCGACCGAGGTCGCGGCCCGAGGTCTCGATGTCACCGGGGTCACCCACGTGGTGAACTACGACTGCCCCGACGACGAGAAGATGTACCTCCACCGCATCGGACGCACCGCCCGTGCCGGCGCGTCGGGCGTGGCCGTCACCTTCGCAGAGTTCAACGAGGCCGACCGCCTCAACGTGATCCGCAAGAAGGTCGGCGCGACGGACACCGAGGTGCTGCCGATCTTCTCGACCTCCGACGAGCTGGTCGACCTGTTCGACCTGCCTGCGGAGAAGCCGTGGGACGCGAAGGTCAAGACCACCGTCGACGAGTACCACGACCGACGTGGCGGCAAGGGCCGCGACCCGGGCCGCAAGGACCCGGGCAAGCGGGACCGGCAGGGCCGGTCCGACGGTCGGCCGAAGAACGACCGAGCGCGCGAAGGTCAGGGCGAGCAGCAGAGCGCGCGCCCACGCCCCGGCGGCAGCCGCGAGGACACCGGTCGGAAGCGGGCCAACGAGAAGCACGGCGCGGGTGCCCAGGAGCCGAAGGCTGGCTCCGAGGAGCCACCGGCGAAGACGGACACCGGTAGCTCGCAGGGCGATCGCGACCGGTCGCGGGACCGCGGGACGGGTCAGGAGCGTGTGCGGACCCGGACCCGCTCGCGGACCCGCGACGACAGCCGCGCGGACGAGCGTTCGCGCACCACGCGCGGTGGTAGCGGACAGGCCGAGGCGCGGGATGGCGACCAGGGGCCCAGCCGCCAACGTGCACGTAAGCGTGGGGCTGACGGTGGCAGCGAACGTGACCGCGGGCAGGCCCAGGCCGGGGGACGACCGGCCCGGGCGAAGGACACCGACGGTGGGTCGGACCAGCGCAGCGAGAAGGACGGGCAGGACGACCAGCGGTCAGGTGGCAAGCGCGGCGCGTCCGGCGGTGGTCGTAACAACCGGGGCAAGGGCGGTAGGCCGAGCGGTGGCCGCTCCGGGGGCAAGCGCTCCGGAGGCCGCGACGACGATCAGCCCTCCCAGACCCTCGCCCGACGGGGACGCGAGGCGCGCGGCGAGGGCCAACCGCAGCTCGCACGCCGCGTGAAGGTCGACAAGCTGCCCTGACCCCGGCGACGGATCGCGAGCCCTGCAGCGATCACGGGTCAGCGGCTCGCCGGACGTTCCAGGAGAGCCCGTAGCGGCGGACCCGGCCGGACCTCCAGCCAGGACCGACGCGAACAGGCGGGGCACCGCGTCCACAGCCGTTGGGTCGTCGGGTTGATGAGCCAGGGAGGGCGCAGCAGCCTGACGGCCTCCCGTACCGGCAACCCGAGCCGCACGTCACAGCGTCGACAACGGACCTCGATCGGCCGTGCCGGTCGCGACGTAGGGGAGGTCGAGTAGAGCGCCTCCTTCCCGCGGCCGTCCCGGTCACGCGCCGCGGCAGGATCGGGCCGGGAGACCCGGTCGAAGCGGGTGGAGGTCGCCGGACGATCGGGGGCGCCTGCGGCACCCGAGGCGGGGTCGCCCGTGTCCCGCACCATCAGGTCCCCTGCCCGACGCCGAACACCCGATCACGCTGTTCGGGTGACCACCCGGCGTCGGCCAGGAGCTGCTCGGTGACCGGGTCACCGAGCAGCTCGCGCGCGATGACGCGGTAGGCGGCTGCGCCGGGCACGTCGGTGCCGATCGCGAGCAGGCTGGCACCTGCGGTCGGCGACTCCGCGAACCGGATCGACTTGCGGACCGGCGCACCGACCAGCGGGAGCTCGTACCTGGCGACCAGGTCACGCAGCACCTCGCGGGTGTGTCGCGGTCGAGGGTCGAACATCGTCGCGACGAGCCCGCGGACACCCAGCCCGCGGTTGGTGAGCCGACGCACGTCGGTGACGGTCTCCAGGAGCTGCGCGACACCACGGTGCGACAGCGTCTCGCACTGGACCGGGATCACCACCTCGTCGGCCGCGGTCAACCCGTTGATCGTGAGGACCCCGAGCGACGGCGCGCAGTCGATCAGGATCGCGTCGTAGCTGTCGAGGAGCTCGACCAGCTCGCCACGCAGCAGGTACTCGCGACCGGTACGCGACAGCAGGGTGACCTCTGCTCCAGCCAGGTCGATGTTGGCGGGTGCGACGTCGATCTCCCCGTGCTGCACGATCGTGTCCACCAGCTTCGCCCGGCCGACGACGATGTCGTTCATCGACGGTTCGACCTCGTCGGGGTCGTACCCGAGGGAGAAGGTCAGACAGGCCTGCGGATCCAGGTCGACGACCAGGACCGCACGCCCGAGCTCGGCCATGGCTGCCGCGACGTTCAGGGCGGTGGTGGTCTTGCCCACGCCGCCCTTCTGGTTCGCCACCGCGAAGACGGTGGCGGTCACGAGGGCTCATCGAGCGGCATCGGTACCTCCACTGACCGCATCGCCACGAGCGTACCGCCGGGCACCGGTCCCCCGACGGGCGGGCGGGAGCCGCGTTAGCCTCCAGCTCATCTCCTCTCCCCGTAGGGGTGGCCGGCTTGGCAGACCGACTGGCTCGACGTCTCGGCCTCGGCGACGCCGTCGTGATCGGCTTGGGAGCGATGATCGGCGCGGGGATCTTCGCCGCGCCGGGTCCCGCGGCGGCGGCCGCGGGCAGTTGGCTGCTGCTCGGCCTGGTGCTCGCTGCCGTGGTGGCCTACTGCAACGCCACCTCGTCGGCGCAGCTCGCGGCCATGTACCCGGAGTCGGGCGGCACCTACGTCTACGCACGCGAGCGTCTGGGCGGCTACTGGGGGTTCCTGGCCGGGTGGAGCTTCGTGGTGGGCAAGACGGCGAGCCTCTCCGCGATGGCCCTGACCTTCGGCGCGTACGTCGCCCCCGGCTACGCGCGACCGATCGCGGTCGGTGCGGTCGTCGCCCTGACCGTGGTCAACTACCTCGGGGTCGAGAAGACCGCACGGCTGACGCGGCTCATCGTCGTGCTCGTCCTGGCGACGCTGGCGGTGGTGGTGGCGGCGACCTGGCTGGGCGGGAGCAGCTCCCTCGGCAACCTCGATCGGGCGCTACCACAGGGACCCTACGGCGTCCTGCAGTCCGGTGGGCTGCTCTTCTTCGCCTTCGCCGGGTACGCACGACTCGCGACCCTGGGCGAGGAGGTGCGCGACCCCCAGGTCACGATCCCGAAGGCGATCCCACTCGCGCTGGGCCTGGTCGTCGCGATCTACGCGATCGTGCTGGGGGGAGCCCTGCTCGCCGTGGGACCGACCACGCTGGCGCAGGTGCCGGCCCCTCTGGTCGCTGCGGTCGAGGGCAGCCGGTGGCCCACCCTCGCAACGGCCGTACAGGTGGGTGCCGCCGTGGCCGCGGTGGGGGTCCTCCTGTCCCTGCTCGCCGGGGTCTCGAGGACCACCCTGTCGATGGCACGCCGGCGGGAGCTACCCGGCTTCCTCGACGCCGTCCATCCGACCCACCGCACGCCCTACCGGGCCGAGCTCACCGCCGGCGCGGTCGTCTGTGCCATCGTGCTGGCGGCCGACCTGCGCGGCGCGATCGGCTTCAGTTCCTTCGCGGTGTTGACCTACTACGGGCTCGCGAACGCCTCGGCCTGGACCCTGACCGGGGACGAACGACGGTGGCCCCGGTGGATCGCCGGGTTGGGGGTCGTCCTCTGTGGCGTGCTCGCCGTCACCCTGCCGCCGGTCGCGGTGCTCGGCGGCACCGTGCTCCTCGCGCTCGGCTCGCTGGCCTGGCTGCTCACGCGCCGTGCGCGCACGCCAGCACCTTGACCTCCGCGCCGCCGGTGCACACCGAGGGGTCGTGGGTCACAGCAGGCCGAGCTTGGCCGCCTCCGCCACGGCACCGGCGCGGTTGCGAACACCGAGCTTGTCGTAGAGCTCCTGGGCGTAGGCCTTCACCGTCCGCTCGGTGACGCCGAGCTCCTCACCGATCTCCGAGTTCGTCATCCCTTCAGCCATCAGCTCCAGTACCTGCTGCTGCCGGGGAGACAGGTGGGGGCCGGTCTCGACCTTGGGGACGTCGAAGACCATCGTCGCGTCCTCACGCTGGGACGCGGCGGCCGGGTCCTCGAAGGTCGCAGTGACCGGCCCGAAGCTGACCTTGTCCCCGTGACGGATCACCCGCGGCCCTTCGATCGTGGTGCCGTTGACCTTCGTGCCCGCACTGGAACCCAGGTCCGTGATGATGACCGCGGAGGCTTCACGACGCACCTCGGCGTGGACCCGCGAGACGCGTGGGTCCGGCACCACGTAGGCGTTGTCCTCCCGTCGGCCGAGGGTGGCGACGTCCCGGTCCAGGCGGACGACCCTCCCCGCCAAGGCGCCCTCGCTGAAGTGCAACGTCGGCACGGGGACGATCTTCTGGGCCTTCTGTACCTCGCGTTCCACGGCTCCTCCTCCGACCGCTCCCGCCTCCGCGGTGCGTTCGCTGGTCGGGCCAACCGTAGTCGGGCCGGGCCAGGCACGGGCGAGCTCCTCGCGTCAGGCGCGACGCCAGCGACGTAGCCGCTCGACCACCTCACGCGGGGTCGTCGCCGCCCCCAGTCGATCGAGCTCACCCTCACCGTGGTGGTCGGAGCCGGCGGTCACCTCGAGTCCGAGACCGACCGCGACATCCCGGTACCGACGCGTGTGCTCCGGCGTATGGTCGGGATGCTCGGCTTCGATCCCCGCCAACCCCGCCGCGACCATCTCCTCGACGAGCTCGACCGGGATGCCCTCCGCGCCGTCGCGGCGTCCGTACAGCCCCGGATGAGCGAGCACCGCCACCCCGCAGGCCGCCACGAGCAGCTCTACGGCGCGGACCGGGGTCACGGCATGCTTCTCCACGTACGCCGGCCCACCATCGGCGAGGTAGCGATCGAAGACCTCCCGGGTGCTGCTTGCCGCGCCGGTCTCGATGACCGCCTGAGCGAGGTGAGGACGGCCGATCGGAGCCGCACCGGCCAGCTCCGCCACCCGGTCGAAGGTGATGTCGATCCCGAGCTCCTGGAACCGGCCGACGATCCGTCGGGCACGGTCCGTGCGCTCGTCCCGCAGCCGTTCGAGCTCGGCCACCAGCGGCTCGTACGCCGGGTCGATCCAGTAGCCGAGCAGGTGGACCGACACCCCGGCGTGCTCCGCGGAGAACTCGGTCCCCAGCACCAGCTCGAGGTCGGTGCCCTCGGCCTCCGCCATCGCGGCCGCGAACCCCGCGGTGGTGTCGTGGTCGGTGACGCCCAGGCCGTCGAGCCCGAGCGCGACAGCCCGCCGGACGTTGTCCTCGACGGTCGTCGCGCCATCGGAGCACACGCTGTGCGTGTGGAGGTCGAACCCCGCCACCTGCCACCTCCCGTCACCCGTGACGCTACCTCTCCGGCAGAGGCCCGCGGAGACCCGGAGCGCGGCGGACTAGAAGGCGTTCTCGCCGGTGAGGATGCGCCCGATGATCAGGTGCTGCACCTGGCTGGTGCCCTCGTAGAGGGTCGTGACGCGGGCGTCGCGGAGCAGCCGCTGCACGGGGTACTCATCGATGTAGCCGTAGCCGCCGTGGACCTGGACGGCACGATCGGCACAGCGCACCGACGCCTCGGTCGCGAACAGCTTCGCCGTGGAGACCTCCAGGGTGGCGCGTTCACCGGTGAGCTTCTTCGCGACGACGCGATCGACGAGCCCCGACGCCGCCTGCACGTCGACGTGCATGGCGGCGAGCAGCTCCTGAACGAGCTGCTTGGCCGCGATCGGGCCACCGAACTGCTCACGCTCGGCGGCGTAGCGCAGCGACACGTCCAAGGCCTCACGCGCCAACCCGACCGCCCCAGCAGCCAGGGAGAAGCGCCCGTCGTCGAGCGCCGACAGGGCGACCTTCATGCCCCCACCGATCTCACCGAGGACCGCGTCGCGATCGACCCGGACCCCCTCGAGGGTGATCTCGGCGGTGTCGCCGGAGCGCAGACCGAGCTTGCCGTGGATCTGGCGGCCCTGGTAGCCGTCGGCGTCCTGCGGGACGAGGAAGCAGGTGATCCCGCGGTCCTCGCCGTCGACGATGGCACGCGCGAAGACCATCGTGACCGCCCCGAGGGTCCCGTTGGTGATGAAGATCTTCGCCCCGTCGATCGTCCACCCGTCGCCGTCGCCGACGGCCCGGGAGCGCATCTCGGAGGGGTTCGACCCCGCCCCGGGTTCGGTCAACCCGAAGGCCCCCAGTCGGCCCTGGGACAGGCCGGGGAGCCACCGCTGCTGCTGCTCGTCTGAGCCCCAGCGCACGATCGAGTTCCCGACGAGCCCGAGGTTCACCGACACCAGGGA
>PWTE01000084.1 GCA_003563915.1 Nitriliruptoraceae bacterium | reverse complement strand
TCCCGTGGTGAGCGGGCCCGGCAGGGCATGCGCAACGGCTACCGGGACATCACCGTCAAGACCACCGCGGGGGCGATCACCCTGGAGCGTCCCAAGGTGCGCGGCACGCTGGAGAGGTTCTCCTCGCGGCTGCTGGGCGCCAAGGTCACCAAGACCAACGCGCTCGAGAGCCTGGTGATCTCCGGGTGGGTGCGTGGCCTGTCGGACCGTGACATCGAGGCTGCCCTGGCTGAGGCACTCGGGCCTGAGGCCAGCGTGTCGCGCTCCACGGTGTCGCGCATCTGCGAGCGCATCAAGCACGAGTTCGACAAGTGGCGTACCCGTGACCTGTCGGACATCGACATCGATGAGCTGTACGTGGACGCCTCGCACTTCAAGATGCACGACGGTGCCCGCTTAAGAACCGGTGCTGGTCGCCTACGGCATCACCACCGAGGGAGACCCCGTTTTCCTGCATCTGGACGGTGCAAGCGCCGAATCCACCGACGCGTGCGTCGCGTTCCTCGAGGACATGGTCGCCCGCGGGGGTGCGATTCCCCCCGGCCACTCGACCATGAACCAGTGGAAGCCGCCACCCAAGTTATACGACGAGCGGGACATCCTCCACCGCAAACACGGCACGACGTTGACATCCATCATCACACTGATGATGCTCTACCCGCGGCCGACCAACACGCCGAGGTGGTCCCTACCTCGTGAGAACCGCCCGGTCCCATCAACCTGGTCAGCGACACCGCGGGACGCGACCGAACGCTGTCCTGCTATCCCTCAGCTAGGGTGCGGCGCTCCAGCCAAGTCCTGCACTCGGACCTACGGGCTTCCTCCGCACGAAAGGAGAGCCCTCCTTGACGGTTTTGCACCTAACGCGCCGCTTCGCCCAGCGAGCCCTGAAGGTTGATGTCTCTCGGTATCCCCAATCCGATCCGCTGTACCGGACCGTGCGCCTAATGATGAGAGTGGGCGTCAGTACCGTCCTCGACGTCGGCGCGAACACGGGTGGATATGCTATTTCCCTGCGGCGACTGGGGTATTGCGGCCGCATCGTTTCGTTCGAGCCAACCCGACGGGCTTTCCAGGACCTTCGCGACGCTGCAGAAGCTGATGCCCGCTGGGAGGCGTGTCCGATTGCTCTCGGCAACCAGGACGGGTACGTCGAAATCCACGTTGCGGGGAACCAGGCCGCGAGCAGTTCGGTCCTGAAGATGTTGAATCGCCATCTAGAGGCGCAGCCTGACTCAGCCTACACGCACACAGAAGAAGTCCCGATCCGACGCCTCGACAGCGTTGTGCCCGAGCTCTGTAGCGGAGAAGAGTCGCCCTTTCTCAAGCTAGATGTGCAGGGAGCCGAAGCCAGCGTGCTCGATGGCTCGGCATCATCGCTTCGCCTATTCCTGGGGGTGCAGGCGGAGATGAATCTTGTACCGCTCTACGACGGCCAGATCGCGTATCGCGACCTCATCGATCGATTAGTCGCTGAAGGATTCACGTTGGTGGATATCATCCCGGGCTTCACTGATGCGGCGACAGGACAGCTGCTTGCGGCTGACGGGGTCTTCATGCGCATGGGCAGCCTGGGACACATTGCCCAAAACCACACACCACCCTCCCTACAAAGCCCACCGCGGTGATCGTCTGTCGCGACCAGCACCTGCCGGTCAGTGCGGCGCCACTCGGCAAGGAGTTCACGTGCGAGCTGCTTGCGGGTCTCCTCGGTCGCAGTCGCTGGTCGATGACGTGCCAGCACCCGGGACGCCGCAGCGGGCGTCAGGTCCCGACTTGCTCCCCCTGGCTGCAACTCTGGGCCTCCCCCCTGCGGCTGGACACCCTGGATGACAGGATGTCCGTAGGGGACACGACAACGAGAGTCGACAACCAAGGCCGCGCCGGAAGTTCTCGGACGAGTTCAAGCGTGACGCGGTGGACCTGGCGCTCACGACCGGCCGCCCGATCGCGGTCGTGGCTGCGGAGTTCGGGGTCTATGACTCCACGCTGGGGAACTGGGTCCGGCGGCATCAGGACGAGCAGGCAGCTGGCTCCGGGGTCAGCCCGGATGAGCGGGCCCGGCTGAAGGAGCTCGAGGCGGAGAACGCCAAGCTCCGGATGGGGCGTGATCTGCTCAAACGAACCGTGGTCTTGCTTGTGAAGGAGTCACCACAGTGATGCGCTGACGCTCAAGTGGCCGCGCGGAAGGCCGAAGGGTTCAACGTCACCGACGCGTGTGACGCCGCGGAGGTGTCTCGCTCCGCGTTCTACGCCTGGCAGTCCAGGGGTGAGGGCCCGACCGTGGCCGAGTGGGACGAGGCGCTGCTGATCAACCAGATCCGTGACCTGCATGCCGGCTCGGACGGGACCTACGGGGAGCCGCGCATGACCGTCGAGCTGGGGGAGGGGTCGCGTCCCGCGGCTGGTGTAACAGTGACACCGGGCGCGGTTCCTGTTGGGGACGTTAGGCGACGTGTAAGTATTCGGTTTACCCGTGTGTGGCGGCGTGGTTGGGGTTGGGCGGGGGTGTCAGGTGGGGTCGGTGAGGATGCGTCGCCAGTTGCGGTGTAGGGGGTGGAGGTAGATGTCTTTGACTGGTAGGGCGTGGCGGTGGTGGCGGTCGAGTTTGCCGCGGCCGGTGGTGG
>PWTE01000062.1 GCA_003563915.1 Nitriliruptoraceae bacterium | reverse complement strand
TCACCTACTACGGCGAGGACAACCGCATCGACCGCATCGTTTTGGACGTGCTGCTACGTAAGCACGAACGGATTCGCTCCAGCCTCGGCATCTCCGTGCCTGTTCCCGGCAACTCCGACCAGGTCGTCGAGGCCATCATGGAGGGCCTGATCACCCGCAGCGACGGTGGCCAGCAGCTCGCCATCGAGGAGATCGCCGCCCAGGAGCAGCGCACCCTGTTCGCCGAGTGGGAGGATGCAGCGGAACGCGAGAAGCGCTCCCGCACGATGTTCGCCCAGCGCGGTATCCATGTCGACGAGGTGGCACGCGAGCTCGAAGCCGTGCGGCGTGCCATCGGCTCCGACGAGCGGGTCAGCGCGTTCGTCACCGACGCTGCCCGCGAGCTCGGCGCCACCGTCGTCGACCGTGACGGTGCCACCACGATCGACCTCGCCGAAGCGTCGCGCACGGTGCGGGACCTGCTCGGCCCCGATTGGCAACGCTTCACCGCTCGGTTCGACCCGCCGGCCCGGGACGGTGAGAGCTACCTCTCTCGCACGCACCCGGTCGTGGAGCACCTCGCTCAACACGTGCTGGAGACCGCCCTCGACACGCAGGACGAGGGGATCGCGACCCGATGTGGCGCGATGCGGACCACCGCGGTGGACACCCGTACGACCCTGCTGCTGGTCCGCTTCCGCTTCAACCTGGCCCAGGTCCAACGCGACGACGTCCAGCCGCTCCTAGCCGAGGACGCCCGCGTGCTGGGCTTCACGGGTCCACCCCACGAGCCGAGGTGGCTGGAGGCCGACGGGGCGGAGGCCCTATTCGCCGCTCGGCCTGACGCGAACGTCACGCCGGACCAGGCTGCCACCTTCGTCCGTCGCACGATCGACGGCTGGGAGCACCTCTCGCACCACCTGGAGGGCGTCGCC
This sequence comes from Nitriliruptoraceae bacterium, assembly GCA_003563915.1. Lineage (GTDB taxonomy): Bacteria > Actinomycetota > Nitriliruptoria > Nitriliruptorales > Nitriliruptoraceae > CSSed11-175R1. The sequence goes on along the minus strand of PWTE01000062.1, from coordinate 1,716 downwards.
CACGAGCTCACCGATCAGCTGCTCGATCAGCACCGACGCGTCCGGGACGCTGCCCGCCGCAAGGGCGTGCAGTTCCGCTGCGAGCCTCACCTACCACCCGACGTGTTGGGTTTGTACGTCCTGCTACCTGCTGGGGGCGCGTGATGGCTACCGGTGAGGGCTTCACGACCGTCCGTTCCGTCGGCGGTCTGCTGCCCAGTGACCTGCTGGCCCGGGTAGCGGCATCGGATCCAGAGCTGCAGGGAACCGAGGCCGACGACTATCACCTGGCTGCCGGCGAGCGGCTGCGGGAGGTGGTCGCTCGCTCATGGCATCGCCTGGTCGGCGCTTGGGAAGGCTTCGGCCACGAACGCGCTCGTCTGCTGGCGGTGGACCGCGGGACGACGCTGACGCGTGAGAAGTGGTTGCTGGTGCTGTTCCAGGAGCTCGGCTACGGCCGGCTGCAGACCACCCCCGCGATCCGGATCGACGAACGTGAATACCCGGTCTCCCACGGCTGGGGCCATGTCCCCCTGCACCTGCTGTCGTTCAAGGTCGAGCTCGACCGTCGCACGGAGGGGGTGTCGGGGGCGGCGAGGATGTCCCCCCACGCGATGGTGCAGGAGCTGCTGAACCGGTCCGGCGACCACCGCTGGGCGCTGGTCTCCAACGGTCTGGCCCTGCGCCTGCTGCGCGATAACGCGTCTATGTCGCGCCAGGCCTACGTCGAGTTTGACCTGGCCGCCATGATGGAGGGGCAGGTCTACGCCGACTTCGTGCTGCTGTGGCTCCTATGCCACCAGTCGCGCGTTGAAGGCGAACGCCCCGGCGCCTGCTGGCTGGAACGCTGGGTCGAGGTCGCCGCCCGCGAGGGCACCCGCGCACTGGACAAGCTCCGCGACGGCGTCGAGGCCGCACTGACCACCCTCGGCTCTGGGCTGCTCGCCCACCCCGCCAACGCTGAGCTGCGCGAAGCGGTGCGAAGCGGCGCGCTCAGCACCCAGGAGCTGTACCGCCAGCTGCTGCGGGTTGTCTACCGCTTGCTGTTCATGTTCGTCGCGGAGGATCGCGACCTGCTGCTCCTGCCGGAGGGGCAGGTCAAGCCGGACGCTCGGGAACGGTACGACCGTTTCTACTCCACCCGCCGTCTGCGTCAGCTCGCACGCCGTCAGCCCGGTGGTCGACACGATGACCTGTGGGAGCAGCTCGCGCTGGTGTTCCATCTGCTCGGTTCCGACGATGGCTGCGAAGGATTGGCGCTGCCGCCACTCGGCTCCGGTCTGTGGGACCCGCAAGCGACCGATGCTGTCGTGGGCGGCGCGACGCCACGCGTGCGGTTGGAGAACCGTGACCTGCTCGAGGCGATCCGCCAGCTCGCGTGGACGGTCGATGGCCGCGTCGTGCGGGCGGTGGACTACCGCAACCTCGGGGCGGAGGAACTCGGCAGCGTCTACGAGTCGCTGCTGGAGCTGCACCCCCAGGTCCACGTCCAGGACCGACGCTTCGCGCTGACCGCCGGGGCCGGCAACGAGCGCAAGACCACCGGGAGCTACTACACCCCGGTGAGCCTGATCGAGCAGCTGCTCGACACTGCGCTTGATCCCGTGCTGGATCGGGCGATGCGGGAGGAGGACCCTGAGCAGGCACTGTTGGCGACCACGGTGTGCGATCCGGCATGCGGGTCTGGGCACTTCCTGGTTGCCGCGGCCCACCGGATGGCCGGCCGGTTGGCGGCGG
>PWTE01000187.1 GCA_003563915.1 Nitriliruptoraceae bacterium | reverse complement strand
TCTACACCGACGAGCACGTGGCTCGAGCCGAGCGCGCCTTCGAGCGCATGCAGGCTGCCGCCGCCGAGGGCGAGGTGGTTGCAGCCGCCGAGATCTTCTTTGAGGCCATCACCCTGCCGAACCCCGACGAGTTGGCGATCCTGGCGAAGGTTCGCGCGTTCGACAGCATGGGGCCGAACGTGCCGACCCTGATCAACGACATCTCCCAGTGGCAGCTGCCCCGCTCGGATGACATGTTGCAGCTCGAGCACGCCACGATGCCGGTGCTGCTGATGCACGGCACCCGGACACACCCGTTCTACAAGGACGTGACACGTCGCCTGGTCGAACGTCTGCCCAACGCGCAGACACACGAGCTCGCCGGCGCCGGCCATTTCAGCCCGATGTTCGCCCCAGAACCCATCGCCGAGCGGCTCCTACGCTTCTTCGACGAGGAGCTCGAACCGGCCTGACCAGCCGTACGCTGAGAGCCTTCCTGACCTGCCGGGTCTCGCAGCGTTCTTCGTTGTCTCCAGCGTGGGTCCGTCGCTACGCAGACCATCGCGGTGAACCGACCTGGAGGGGGCCGCGGCAGCTACGTAGATGATCTGGGCGTTATGGGCTGTCGGCGGGATCCAGCCGGTGCTGCTGATGCCTGGCCGTGGGCATGACCAAGAGGTAAGCGGTGCTTCGTCGACAATGGGCCCCGGGTTAGGGACTTGCGTTGCTTGTCTCGTTGACGCAGGGTGATGTCAATGAGGGGCTTGATTGGAGAGGGGCGGACCATGGGGTGGCTGTGACCGGTCGGGTGCCGCCGGCGCCGTCGGGGCTGGTCGGCCGGGTCCGCGAGCGCGGCGAAGTCGCTGAGTTGGTGACGGGGTCGCGGCTGGTGACGCTGCTGGGTGCGGGAGGCTGCGGCAAGACACGCCTCGCGCTCGAAGTCGCCAGGGATCTGACACCGCGCTTCCCTGGCGGCGTTGTCTGGGTCGATCTCGGGTCCCTGCAGGCTTCGTCAATGATCCCTGCCGCGGTCGCCGCCGTGATCGGCGCGCACGAGCGCTCCACGCAGGATCTCGTGGAGACGCTCGTCGACCACCTCGACGAGCGCGACGTGCTCCTCGTGCTGGACAACTGCGAGCATCTCGTCGATGGGTGCGCGGAGTTCACCGCTGCCCTGCTGACCGGGTGCCCGCGGTTGCGTGTGCTGACGACCAGCCGCGAGCCGCTCGCGGTGCGGGGCGAGGCCGGCTACGTCGTGTCCGGCCTGTCGGTTCCGGCGCAGGGCGCGACCACCCCTGCCGCCGTCAACGACGCGGACGCTGCACGACTGTTCGAGCAACGGGCCCAGCAGGTCCGCGCCGGGTTTCGGATCACCGAGGACCATGCCGAGGAGGTTGCACGCATCTGTCGACGCCTCGATGGCATCCCCCTGGCGATCGAGCTCGCTGCCGCCCGGGTACGCGTGCTCGGCCCGCGGCAGATTGCCGACGGGCTCAGGGACCGTTTCGGTCTGCTGACCGGCGGCGCCCGAGACGCGCCAGCACGCCAGCGCACCCTTGAGGCGTCGGTGCAGTGGAGCTACGACCTGCTCGAGACGCCGCAGCAGCGAGCGCTGTCCCGGCTGTCGGTCTTCGCCGGCGGCTTCGGGCTCGAGGCTGCCGAGCACATCGCGGCGGGGCCGGACCTCTCGGCGGCAGACGTTCTGGACCTGGTCAGCGACCTCGTGGACCGCTCCCTGCTGCAGGTCGTCGACGGCGACGGCGAGGTCCGTTACCGGATGCTGGAGACCATCCGCGCCTACGCACGGCAGCGGCTGACCGAGATCGACGAGCCGACGCGGGTGCGACACCGTCATCTCGACCACTACGTCGGCCTGGCGCACGAAGCGCAGCCAGGACTGCTGGGACCGGAACCCGATCCCTGGATCGCCCGGTTGCGCGCCGAGCTCGACGACCTGCGTGCCGCGATGGACTGGGCGGTCGCCGCCAAGCGGGGTGCTGCCGTGCTCGACATCGTCGAGGCGACCTTCAGCTTCTGGATGGTCCAGGGGCTGTACGTGGAGATGAGCCGGCAGCTTCACGCCGCGGTCGACGCGCTGCCGACCAATGCGGCAGACAGCGCCCGCGGGCTTATGGCCGCCTCCTTGCTGACCATGATGGGCGGTGACCACCCCGCTGGGCACGCGCTGGCCGACGATGCGGTGCGGCGGTCGGCCGAACACGGCGACGACGCGACCCGCGCGCGGGCCCTGGTCTACCGGGCATGGTGCGGCTCGCTGGCGGGCACCGCCACCGGGGGGCAGATCGCGGCCGACATGCAGCAGGGCATAGAGCTTGCCGAGCAGACCGGGGAGCAGGAGACCCGGATCGGCGGGATGATGTTCTCCGGCGCCCTCGATCTGCCGGGACGGTCGTTCGGCGAGGGCCACGCCCTGCTCGAGCGGGCGGTCGCCGAGATGGAGCAGGTCGGCTTCACGTATCTGCGAGCCGTCGGCGAGACGTTCCTGGCCGCCCGGTGGCTGCTGCCTGCCGGCGACCTCGATCGGGCACGCGAGCATGCGGAGGCCGCGCTGACGGTCGCCCGTCGGCTGGGACTGGGCTCCTTCGTGTCGACCGCGCTGAGCGTGCTGGGCGGGGTGGCCACGCTGCGCGGCGA
>PWTE01000034.1 GCA_003563915.1 Nitriliruptoraceae bacterium | reverse complement strand
GCAGCACAGGGGCCCTGCGAGGCTGTGGGTGTCTACGCCCTCTCCTCGAACAGGACCCCTGTGGAAACCGATGGTATGCGCATGTGCGAGCTGCTTGTGGGACTCCCGACCGTGACCGTGCTGGGCGTGGTCGACCTGTTCCCTCTCGAGCCGCTGCGGGTGCACATCGAAACGCGGCTCGAGGGCCACGAGGTCTGCGACGGGTGCGGTGAGACGGCGACGATCAAGGACCGCGACCTGGTGATGCTGACCGATCTGCCGGTGTTCGGACGGCGTGCCCGGCTGGTGTGGCGCAAGCGACGGTGGCGATGTGTGAACCGCTCGTGTCGGGTCGGGTCGTTCACCGAGCTGGCCCCGGCGATCGCGGCGACGAGGCTGGGGCTGACCGACCGGGCGGGACGGTGGGCGACCTTCCAGGTCGGAGCTCATGGCCGTAGCGTGAGCGAGGTCGCGGGCGATCTCGGGTGTGACTGGCACACGGTGAACAACGCGGTGGTGGCCTACGGTGAGCGGCTGGTCGACGACCCGGCCAGGATCGGGCAGGTCACCGCTCTCGGGCTGGACGAGACGCTGTTCGTCAAACGTGGGAAGTGGCGGACCAAGCAGTGGTCGACCTCGATCGTTGACGTGCGGGCCGGGCAGCTGCTCGATGTCGTAGAAGGCCGCGATTCGGGCCCTGCGAGCCTGTGGCTGGCGAAATGCAGTCAGGCGTGGCGCAAGCAGATCCGCTACGGAACCCTGGACATGTCCGGCCCCTACCGCAAGGTGTTCACCACGATGCTGCCCGACACCATCCAGGTCGCCGATCCGTTCCACGTGTGCAAACTCGCCGGCGAGAAGCTCGACGAGGGGCGCCGCCGGGTCAACCAGGACGTCCTCGGCCACAGAGGTCGCAAGGACGACCCTTTGTACCGGGCCCGCAAGCTGCTGGTCATGGCCCACGAACGGCTCGACGACCACGCCCAGGGCAAGCTCACCGGACTGCTCACCGCCGGCGACCCGCACGGGGAGGTCACCACAGCCTGGCACGCGAAGGAGGCTGTCAGGGAACTGTATTCCCACACCGACGCCAAGCTCGCACTCGCCTGGGTCGATCAGCTCTCGGCCGACATGCGTGACACCTCCTGCCCGCCCGAGATCCGCCAGCTCGGCCGCACCCTACGACGATGGCGGACCCAGATCGCCGCCTGGCACGAAGCCCAGGTGTCGAACGGGCCAACCGAGACCATGAACGGTCTGGCGAAGCGGATCAAGCGGGTCGCGTTCGGGATGACCAACTTCCGACACTGGCGCATCCGCGTCCTGCTCTACGCCGGCAAGCCCGACTGGTCCAAGCTCGCCACGGTCACCCCGTGACCCCGCTTACTTCCGAAGAGCCGGTTTGCTCGACCGTCAACTTGTAGCGAGACATCGCCTCATGCATGTCCTCCCAAGCGACGGCCCGATATCTATTGGGTCTGAAGCCGCGACTGCGCATCCTTTCAACAGAGGTTTCTGGCGACACCACAAAGGCCACCGCCGCGTCGGGCTTCGGCATGGCATCGATGAACGCCTCCGCCAACACTGGTCCCTCATCAGCGGCGGCGAACTCACCAGCAGCCCTCTGGCACCAACCGGAGTCGATCAGCACGGCACTTTTGCTGGCTTCGATAGCTTGAAACTTGACAATCCAGGAGAGCAAGTTTCCCCAGTGGCCTTCAGCATGCTCTGGGCTGTCGGCAGCGACGCCCGCTTCGAACGCGGTAATCATCTGCGGGTGGCTGGCGGCAAAAGAGGCAAGAGTGGCGATGTGGTTAGGGGTCCGCGACAGGTGGCGTCGAACGCGAGCCGACACTTTGCGTGCCCTGCTTCGCTGCGCCGGGCGATCGATGACGACTTCCAGAGGCAGCCGCCCAGCCTCTTGCAGCGCCTTGGCGACGGTCGTCTTTCCGGCCCCCGGAACACCGAAGAACTCAACGATCTTGGCCACCGCGCGCCCCCTTCAGCCCATCGTTGGAGGGAGCGTAGATGAAGGGGCGCTGCCTCGCCGATGAACGGCGGACAGTCCCTTCACCTCGCAGGTTACTGACCGCCTGACGTCTTTGCCGAGAGTGTCCAACTAGCCGGTACCTATTGGCCGAGGACGTTTCGGGTCCACCGCTCCCCTGCTCAGCCGGATTGCGAGCGATCAGCCAGCTACAGACAGGGGCTCTGCCAACTGCCTTCGGACATGGGCCGGGACGGCCCCTACCGGGGCTAGCGCGTTCACCGGCCAGTCAGGCCGGGTCGCCAGCGTCGTCGGCGTCGTCCGGAGCGTTCGGGTCGGTGACGACGGCGAGGACCTGGCCGGCGTCGACCTGGTCTCCGACGGACACGGCCACGCTGGTGACTTCGCCGTCGACGGCCGCGGTGATGCGGTGCTCCATCTTCATCGCCTCGATGGTCACCAGCAGCGTCCCAGCGGTGACCTGATCCCCGAGGGCGACCGCGACCGAGGTGACCTTGCCCGGCATCGGCGCCGTGCTCGCCCCGGCCGCCAGCGTCGCTGTCAGGTCCGGGAACCGCGGCCGGACCGTGAACCGCACCCACCGGCCGTCCAGACCGACCAGCCGCTCCCCCGCCGCGGTCGCCACGACCCGGGCGACGGTCCGACGGCCG
>PWTE01000274.1 GCA_003563915.1 Nitriliruptoraceae bacterium | reverse complement strand
GCCGCAACGTCTGACCGGGACCTAGCCTTCTGGCCGTCACGACAGGAGCCGCCATCGCCGCCCGAGACCCGTTGCCGTTCGATCCGGTCGAGGAGGCCCACCGTCACTGGGTCGACCACGGCTGGGCCGAGGCCGCTGACGGCATGGCGATGGTCACCTCGATCATGCGGGTCCAGCAGATCCTGCTCGCCCGCATCGACGAGGTGCTGCGTCCGCTGGAGTTGACCTTCGCACGCTACGAGCTGCTGATGCTGCTGACCTTCAGCCGGCAGGGGAGCCTGCCGCTCAGCGTGATCGGCGCGCGGCTGCAGGTGCACCCGGCCAGCGTGACCAGCGCGGTCGATCGGCTCGAGGCGCAGGGCTTCGTCGAACGCCAGGCCCACGCGACCGATCGCCGCACCAAGCTGGCGGTGCTCACCGACACCGGTCGGAAGGTGGCGGCCGACGCGACCGAACGTCTCAACGAGCGCGTCTTCGGTGACATCGGTCTGGATCCGGGTGACCTCGCCGAGCTCCGGCGGATCCTGACGTCGCTGCGCCGCACGGCAGGGGATTTCTAGCTCGTAGGACGCTCGAGGACCCTGCGGACCGGGTCCGGTGTGCCATCCCGAAGGGCGGCGAGGTAGAGCGCCGTGGTCGCAGGGGAGGGGTCGATCCCCAGCTCCTCAGCGAGCAGGTCGCGGAGCGCCTGGTGGGTGCGTACGGCTTCTGCTCGGTCTCCTGCGGCCAGGTGGGCCCGCATCAGCAGCCGGTGGCTCGCCTCCCGGAAGGGCTCGAGCGAGACGAGCTCGCGGGCGACGGCGATGGCCAAAGGGTGTTCGCGGCGTTCGAGGTAGACGTGGACCAGGAGGTCCATCGCGCGCACGGCCATCTCCCGGAGCCGGGTCCGCATGCCGGTTACCCATGGGCGGTCCTCTCCCGGCAGCAGCGGACGTCGGAGGATCCCCGCCGCCACGGTCGCGTCCGACCAGACGGTCGCGACGTCGCCGTGCCGCCAGGCTCCCTCAGCCCGGTCGATGGCGTTGGCCGCTGCTTCGATGTCTACCCAGGCGTCGCCGACGTGCACGTCGTAACAGCCACTTGCGGTGGCGATGGTCGCGGTCGGGCCGCCGGCATCCCGCAGCACGGCCCGCAGCTTGCTCACGACCACGCGGAGCGACGGTTCCCACGTGCGGGGCAGCCGGTCGCCCCACAGGGCGGTGGCCAGTTCCTCGATCGGGATCGGACGGTCCCGCTCCGCGACGAGGTAGACGAGAGCGAGCCGACCCTGGCGTCCGGGCAGCGAAGCCTGATCGAAGGTCCGTGTCCCCTCGATCGCGACCCGTCCCGTGAGGTAGAACCTGAGGGCTGACGCCAACGTTCTGCCAACCTCTCTCCCACATGCTTGCGGCAGTGTCTCACACGGAGGGTGAACATGGGCGACGCGAAGGTGATCCAGTGCCCCTGCGGCTTCACGCTGCGGGGTGCGGGGGATGCCGAGGTCGTGGCCGCCGCGCAGGCACATGCCCGCGCGATCCACGATCAGGAGCTGAGCTCGGACCAGGCCCTCTCCATGGCTCGGCCGGCGTAGCTGCGTCGACCGTCCCCGACGAAGGGACCAGAGAGATGCCGCTCGAGCTCCGCTGTGGCGACGTGGTGACCGGCTGCGAAGGCGTGGTCAGTGGCACCACCGAGGAGGAGGTACTCGCGGCGGCTGCGGCACATGCCGCCGACGCCCACGACCTGACCGATATCGACGCGGGCATGCGTGACGCGCTCGTGGCGGCGATCCACCCGGCGTGACCTCGCCGGTTCGACGCCCGACAGCCAGAGGCTCGGGCCCAGCCCCATCACCGACGTGTCTCCAGCGGAGGCACGTGCCTGCCGGCACCGCCGGCCACCTACCGAGGAGTGCTCACATGCTCACGTCCCGACGTCTGGTCCGACTCGCGCTGGTCTCCGCGCTGGTCGCTCCCACGTCCCTGGGGGTCATCGCGGGCCCGGCTGCGGCGGCGACCTTCACGGTCGACAGCACCGTCGACGCGGTCGATGCCGCTCTCGGGGATGGGGTGTGCGCAACGGTCGCGAACGAGTGCACCCTGCGCGCGGCGATCCAGGAGGCCAACCAGCTCGGCGGGAGCCACACGATCGTGCTCCCGGCAGGGACCTACACCCTGGACATCGTCGGCCCCGGTGAGGACGCGGCGGCGACCGGTGACCTGGATGTGACGGCGGACATCACGATCGAGGGTGCGGGCGCGGTGAGCACGATCGTCGAAGCGGGCTTCGGCTCGGACGCTGGAGAGGTCGACCGGGTCTTCGACGTCCAGGCCGGTGGGAGCCTCACGATCGAGGGCGTGACGGTCCGCAACGGTGAGGTCCGCGGTGCGGATGGTGGCGGGATCCGCTCGGTGGGCACGCTGGTGGTGGTCGATAGCACGGTGGCGGACAACGCGGCGCTGGGCCCTGTGAACGGCGTGGTGGGCACGAACGGCAACGGCGGCGGGATCCACGGTGGAGGCGTGTCGGTGACCGTTCGGAACAGTGTCATCGAGGACAATGAGGCAGCGGATGACGGAGGTGGCGTCACGGCCGCGGGCAACGCCGGGCTCACGCTCGCAGACAGCGTTGTCCGTGGCAACACGGCCGGCGACAAGGGCGG
>PWTE01000210.1 GCA_003563915.1 Nitriliruptoraceae bacterium | reverse complement strand
GATTTCGTGGCCCGGTATGAGCCCTCGGAGCAGGCCAAGATCGGGGAGCCCAAGGACATCGGGGTGCGTACCGAGTTCCTGCACTTCTTCGACCCCGACACCGGCAAAGCCCTGCGCTGATGTGTGGAGACTGACAGCAGAACCCGGGTCCGTGGCTCGATCGAGCCAGGTACCCGATGGAGACGACGAGAGACAGGACGAGAACGACCGTACGTTGAGGTAGAGCTCTGATGACCGACAGGAGAGCATCGTGAAGACCGTACGAACACGCTGGTGGCGCATGCTCGCCGCCATGACCGCGCTCGCGCTGGTCGCCGTGGCCTGTGGCAACGGCGAGACCGATCCGGCCGACGACCCCGCTGATGACGTGGAAGGTGCCGAAGACATCCCCGTGGGCGGGGAGGAAGGCTCCTTGACCGTCCTGCACGCACTGACCGGTGACACCGACACGGCCGGGCTCCGCGCCGCGTTCGAGCAGTTCACCGCTGACACAGGGATCACGATCGAGGAGACGGGAACCGGCGACTTCGAGCAGCTCGCCGTGGCCCGCGTTCAAGGTGGGAACCCGCCCGACATCCTGCTGCACCCACAGCCGGGGCTGATGCGTGACCTGGTCGACCAGGGGCTCGCCTTCCCGCAGGGCGACGCGCTCGACCTCGATCAGCTCCGCGGCGAGATGGTCGACGGGCTGGTCGACCTCGGTGTGTGGAACGATGAGTTCTACGGCCTGATGGTCCGACTCAGCATCAAGTCGCTCGTCTGGTACGTCCCCGAGCAGTGGGAGGCCAACGGCTACGAGATCCCCGAGACCTGGGAGGAGATGTTCGCGCTGAGCGAGCAGATGATCGCCGACGGGAACACCCCATGGTGCATCGGGGTCGAGTCCGCGGACGCGACCGGCTGGGTCGCCACCGACTGGATCGAGGACATCATGCTCCGCCTGCACGGCGGTGAGGTCTACGACCAGTGGATCGAGAACGAGGTCGCGTTCGACTCCCCGGAGGTCCGTCAGGCCGTCGAGGAGTACATGGACCCGATCTGGTTCGGTGACGACATGGTCTTCGGTGGCCCGCCGAACATCCTGCAGACATCCTTCGGAGACTCCGTCCTGGGGCTCTTCGAGAACAACTGCATGATGCACCGGCAGGCCAGCTTCATCGCCGGCTTCATGCCTGAGGGCACGGTCGTCGGTGAGGACGTCGACTTCTTCTACCTGCCCGAGATCGAGGCGTCCGGCCAGGGTGCTCCGGTCCTGATCGCCGGTGACCTCGCTGCCGCGTACACCGACAACCCGAGCGTCGCGGAGTTCTTCCAGTACTTCGCGACCCCGGAGTCCGGTGAGCCGTGGGCCGCGGAGGGTGCTTGGCTGTCGCCCTTCAGCGACTTCGACACCTCGGCGTACGCCGACGAGACGCTGGTGGCGCAGGGTGAGATCGTCGCCAACGCCGACTTCGCCCGCTTCGACGCCTCCGACATGATGCCGGGTGCCGTCGGTGCCGGGTCGTTCTGGACCGAGATGGTCAACTACATCCAGCGTGGCGGCGAGGACCTCGACACCGCCCTCCAGAACATCGACGAGTCGTGGCCGAGCTGACCTGCTAGACCACGACCTGACGTCAACGCGGCGTGGTGGGCCCCGGACGGGGCCCACCACGGGCCGCAGACAGGGAGGGACGTCTTGGGAAACCTCGCATCCGGCTTGATCGCGATCGTGTTGGGCGTCGGTGGGGCGCTCGTCCTCTTCTGGGCGCTGAACACGGTCGTCGAGCGCTTGCCGAAGAAGCAAGAGGAACTGTTCAAGCCCTACGTGTTCATCGGTCCGTCGCTGATCGTCGTCGGTGTGTTCCTGTTGTACCCGTCGATCGTCACCATCATCGACAGCTTCAGGACGCGCATCGGGACGGCGGATGAGCGTTGGACCCTCGCCAACTACGAGTACCTGCTCACCAACTCGGCGCTGCGGGACGCCTTCATCAACAACCTCCTCTGGATCATCTTCGTGCCGGCTGCGTCGGTCGCGATCGGGTTGTTGGTGGCGGTCCTCTCGGACCGCTTGAAGCCCACCTGGGAGAAGGTCTCGAAGTCGATGATCTTCATGCCGATGGCGGTCAGCTTCGTCGGGGCATCGACCATCTGGCTGTTCATCTACACCTGGCGGGTGCCGGGGCAGGACCAGATCGGGTTGTTGCCAGCGATCGCACAGGCCATGGGCAACCCCATGGACACGCCGATCCTGCAGAACACGACCCTCCGGCTCAACAGCTTCTCGCTGATGGTCGTCATGGTCTGGCTGCAGGCCGGATTCGCGATGGTGCTGCTCTCCGCCGCGATCAAGAACGTGCCGGAGGACACGATCGAAGCCGCACGGATCGATGGCGCCACCGAGATCCAGATCTTCTGGCGGGTGACGGTGCCGCAGATCCGCTCCACGATCGTGGTCGTCACCACGACGATCCTGATCCTGGTGCTGAAGATCTTCGACATACCCCGCGTGATGACCAACGGGAACTTCAACACCGACGTCATCGCGAACGTCTACTTCGACCAGTTCTTCACCGCTCGTGACCAGGGTCGCGCCTCCGTCGTGGTGGTCGCCCTGATCCTGCTCACGCTGCCGTTCATGTACATCAACATCAAGCGGTTCCGCGAGCAGGAGGCCATGCGATGAGTGCTGCCGCACCGACCCCTGACGTCGAGGGAACCGCTGAGGACGACGCCCTCTCGGGTGAGAAGAAGGCGCCGCTGAAGCCTCCGCCATCGGCGGAGGAGACGGGTGGCACCTGGCCGGTCCGCCTCGGGCTGCTCCTCGTCATCGCGATCTGGACGATCCCGACCGTTGGTCTGCTGGTCGCGTCCTTCCGCGACCGTGACCTGACGCGAACGAGCGGCTGGTGGACGGTGTTCACCGGCGGTGGCTTCAACGTCACCCTCGAGAACTACGCACAGGTGCTGGACGCCGGCATGGGTGACGCGTTCATCGCGTCGCTGACCGTCGCCGTACCGGCGACGATCATCCCGATCCTGGCCGCAGCCTTCGCCGCCTACGCGTTCTCCTGGATGGAGTTCCCCGGCCGCGAGTGGCTGTTCGTGCTGTTCGTCGGACTGTTGGTCGTGCCCCTGCAGGTCGCCTTCATCCCGATCACACGGCTGTACGTCGCGACCGGGATCACCAGCGACTTCGTGAAGGTGTGGCTGGCCCACACCGGCTTCGGGATGCCGTTGGCGGTCTACATCCTGCGCAACTACATCGGCTCGTTGCCGCGTGAGGTGATCGAGTCCGCCAAGGTCGACGGTGCCAGTCACTTCGAGACCTTCTGGCGACTGATCATCCCGCTCTCGGTTCCGGCCCTTGCCGCCTTCGCCATCTTCCAGTTCCTGTGGACCTGGAACGACTTCCTGGTGGCGTTGGTGTTCATGGTGCAGAACGAGGTGGTGACGGTTCGACTCGCGGAGCTGGTCGGTTCCCGCGGGCAGGATTGGCACCTGCTCACCGCTGGTGCCTTCATCACCATGGTCGTCCCGCTCGCGGTGTTCTTCGCACTGCAGCGGTTCTTCGTCCGTGGCTTGACGGCCGGTTCCGTCAAGGGATGAACGAGACGCCGTCGCGGCCGCGCCGTAGGCGCGGCCGCGACGTGCGCATCGTCGTCCGGCCCATCACCGGTGGGGAGGTCGCTCTGTGCGTTTCCAGCTGACGGCTCGCACCGGTCACCCCGATTTCCTCGACCTGCCGTGGAACCAGCCGCTGTCCGAGTGGGACAGCGACCGGCTGGTCGAGATGCCGATGGGCATCCACCGCCACGTCGTGCGCACGGTGCGGTACGGCGATCGGCTGTACCACCTGAAGGAGCTCCCACGACGCTACGCCCAACGGGAGTGGCGCTTCCTCCGCCACCTCGCCGACGAGGGGGTGCCGTGCGTCCGAGTCGTCGGCGTCGTCAGCCGCCGGGACACCCCCGAGGGTGACCGCCTGGACGCCGTGTTGATCACCGAGCACCTCGAGTACTCGGTGCCCTACCGGCTGCTGTTCCTCCGGCAGGAACACCGCACCTTGCGCGACCCGATGCTCGACGCCCTGGTGCACCTGCTGGCACGGTTGCACCTCAATGGTTTCCTGTGGGGGGACTGCTCGCTGTCCAACACCCTCTTCCGCCGCGATGCCGGGTCCCTCTCCGCCTACCTCGTCGACACCGAGACCGGTGAGCTCTACGAGGAGCTCAGCCGTGGACAGCGACAGATGGACATCGACCTGGCCATCGAGAAGTGCGCCGGCGAGCTGTTCGACCTGCAGGCCTCCGGCGTGCTGTCCGCGGACGTCGACCCGATGGAGCTCGGCATCGAGCTCCAGGGCCGCTACGACCGGCTGTGGCAGGAGCTGACGACCGACGAACTGTTCGCCGAGGACGAGCGCTACCGGATCCACGAACGGCTGCGACGGATCAACGAGCTGGGGTACGACGTCGACGAGCTCGAGCTCGTCCAGGACGACCCGGGCTTGACCCGTATGAAGCTCAAGACCCACGTGCTGGAGCCCGGCCGCTACCGCCGCATCCTGCGACAGCTGACCGGGATGGACGTCCAGGACAACCAGGCCCGGCGTCTGCTCAACGACATCCACAACTTCGGAGCGTGGCTGCAGCAGGAGGAGGGACGCTCGTTGCCTGAGTCCGTGATCGCACACCGCTGGCAGGAGCGGTCCTTCGACCCGACGGTCGCCGTCGTGCCGGAGGAGCTGCGGGGCAAGCGGGAACCGGCCGAGATCTTCCACGAGGTGCTCGACCACTGGCACCGGTGGTCGGCTGAGGAGGGCGCGGATCTCGATCTGTTCCACGCCGCCCAGCGGTACGTGGACGAGGTGCTCACGTCGCTCCCCGAGGAACGCGTCGTGACACCGAACGATGCGACCGAGGGCGACAAGGATCTGGAGGGCTACCTCCCCGACCACCTCGCCGACACGGATCGGCTACGGGCGATCGAGGTCGGCGAGGAAGCCGCGCAGGACCGGTAGCAGCAGGTCGGGTCGTTCCTCGTGGGGCGTGTGGCCCACCTCGGGTAGTAGCTCGAACCGGCCGTGCGGCAACGCGGCCGCGGTCCGGCGGTTCCAGTGGGGACGGATCAGCCGGTCGGACTCCCCGGCGATCACGATCGTGGGGGCCTGGATGCGACGGACCACGTGGCGCAGGTCCGGTGGTCGCTCTGCCGTCATCGCCTCCCACAGCCCTCGGTCCCAGCCGGTGACCTGCAGCGGGCGGGCGTACGCCTCCACGTCGGCCTCGTCCGCGAGGGCGGGGTCGTGCCACGAGCGAGCGACCCGTTCCCTGGTGACGTCGCCGGCCAGCCGGCGGACGAGGACCGCCCCCAGCCCCGCGGCGGTGTCCGTTCGCAGCAGCGGACGCAGGGCGGCCGGTGCCCCGACGTCGCCGGTGATGGCCGGGCTCAGGAGCGCGAGTCCGCGCACCCGACGGGGAGCCCGGGCGTAGGTCTCGATCGCCGCGGTCCCGCCCGCCGAGCTGCCGACCAGCACCGCTCCTCGCTCTCCCAGGTCATCGAGCAGTGCGAGTGCGATCCGGGCAGACATCTCGCGGGTGTAGGGGTTGCGGCCGTTCCAGCGCGACCGAGGTGGCCGTTCCGTCAGGCCGAAGCCGACTCGGTCGAAGGACACGACCCGGTGGTCCGACGACAGGTCGTCCTGCACGTGTCGCCAGGTTGCGACGCTGCCGTAGAAGTGGTGGAACAGCAACACCGTCGGCGCGTCCTCTGGACCGGTCACCCGATGGTGGACGGCGATACCGTCGATATCGAGGAAGCGGCTGTCGGGCCCGGCCAGCGCCGGACCGGGCAGGGTCGTTGCGGGGTGAGGGGTCATCGGGGCGGTGTCCTGACGCTGGCGTCGCTGGCGAGCGCCTTCCATGACCAGGTTCGGACCCGGCCGCGTGGCAGCTTGCGAGGCCATCGTGCCCTACAGCGACGGCGCCGTCGTGACGATGATGGTCTAGCGTGCACGGACCTTCCAGACAGGGGAACGAAGATGAGTGACCAGGGGAGTCCACCGCCGGGTTGGTACGACGATCCGGAGCGGCCGGGGAACCGACGATGGTGGGACGGTATGGGGTGGACCAACCACTCGGAGCCGATCGCCGGGCCCGGTGGCGCCGGGCCTGGGGGTGCGGGGACGCCGCCGGGAGGATCACCCCCTGGTGGGGCCTCGGGCGGTCCTCCGGCGGGGACGGGCGCGCCGACCTTCGCTGCGGCAGGGGGTGGTGCCGTCGCCCCCAAGGTCGACACGTGGCTGTGGCAGTCGATCGTGGCCACCGTGCTCTGCTGCCTGCCGCTCGGGATCCCGGCGATCATCTTCGCCTCGCAGGCCAACACCGAGGTGTCGAACGGCAACTATGCGCTCGCTCAGGACAAGGCGAAGCAGGCCAAGACCTTCACCCTGATCGCGGTCGGGCTCGGGCTGTTGTTGTGGATCGGCTGGGTCTCGGCCTTCTTCCTGCCCTTCATGTTCATGGGCTTCTGAGCCGTGTCCGTCGACGTCGTCGCTCGCGCGTTCACCGACCGACCCCGGTGGGTCGCCCCGGTGATGGTCGGCGTCGGGGCGCTCGCGACGGTGGCCGCGGTCGGGGTCATGGACCCCGAGGTCCGCGGCCACCTCAGTCCGGGCTGCCCGTTCCGCACCCTGACCGGTCTGGACTGCCCCGGCTGTGGCGGCACCCGTGCCCTCTATGCCCTGACGCAGGGTGATGTCGGGCTGGCGCTCAACCACAACGTGCTGACCCTGGTCGCCCTGCCGCTGCTGGCGCTCGCCTGGTTGGGGTGGCTGCGGTACTCGCTCGGTTGGCGCCCGAAGCCGGTGACGATCGCGCCGCGGACCGGGTACCTGATCGCCGCCTCGCTGACGGTCTACTGGGTGGTGCGCAACCTGCCCTGGATGCCTTTCGCGTGGCTGGGGTCGACCCCGATCTGACGCGGTCTCGGACACGGGTGACCCGGCGGTCCTCGGTAGGCTCGCACCATGAGCGCATCCTCGAACGACCGCCACGTCCTGGTCGCCGTCGCGTGGCCTTACGCCAACGGGCTGTCGCACCTCGGCCACATCGCCGGGTGCTACCTGCCGGCCGACATCTTCGCGCGCTACCACCGCATCGCGGGGCACCGGGTGCTGATGGTGTCGGGCACCGATGCGCACGGCACGCCGATCACCGTCAAGGCTGATCAGGAGGGAGTGGAACCCGCGGAGATCGTCGAGCGGTACAACCCTCGATTCCACGAGCAGTGGGACCGTCTGGGTATCAGCTTCGACCTCTTCACGACGACGATGACCGACAACCACCGCGAGGTGGTCTGGGACCTGTTCCGCACGCTGCACGCCAACGGCTACATCGATACGCGCGCGACGGAACAGTTCTTCGATCCGGACGCCGGCCGGTTCCTGCCCGACCGCTACGTCGAGGGGACCTGCCCCACCTGCGGCTACGAGCATGCGCGCGGCGACCAGTGCGAACAGTGCGGCCGCACGCTCGACCCGGTGGACCTGTTGGAACCCCGTTCGAAGCTGACCGGCGCGATCCCGGAACCGCGTGAGACGGAGCACTACTTCCTGCTGCTGCCGCGGCTACAGGAGGCGCTGCTCGACTGGCTGGAGAGCCGCGAGGGCTGGCGGCCCCACGTCATCAACTGGGCCAAGGGGTTCGTCAAGGAGGGGCTGATCGAGACCGCGATCACCCGCGACCTCGCCTGGGGCGTGCCGATCCCGCCGGAACTGGACATCTCCACCGAGGCGTCCCAGAAACGCATCTACGTCTGGTTCGAGGCCGTGACCGGCTACCTCTCCGCTTCGAAGGAGTGGGCGCAGCGCACCGGCGACCCCGACGCCTGGAAGGCGTGGTGGGAGGATCCGTCGGCGGAGAGCTACTACTTCATCGGCAAGGACAACATCCCGTTCCACGCCGTGTTCTGGCCCAGCTACCTCATCGGGTACTCGGATGGTTCCGACACGCCACTGAACCTGCCGACCGACGTGCCCGCCAACCAGTACGTCACCTTCCGCGGGGACAAGGCGTCCAAGTCGCGCGGTATCGGGCGGTCGCTGCTGGACTACCTCGACGTCTTCCCGGCGGATGAGTTGCGCTACGCCCTGGCGACGATCCTGCCGGAGTACGCCGACACGGACCTGGCCGAGGACGAGCTGGTGACCCGCATCAACACCGAGCTGGTCGCGGCGTGGGGCAACCTGGTCAACCGCGTGCTGTCGATGACCCGCAAGAACTTCGAGGGGGTCGTGCCCGAACCCGGTGAGCTGGACGATCGCGACCGGAAGATCCTGGCCACCGTGGACACCTGCCTGGCCGAGGAGCAGCAGCTGCTGGAACAGGTCGAGTTGCGGCAAGCGCTCAAGCAGGCCCTCCATGGGGCTCAGGAGACCAACGCCTACCTCAACGCCCTGGAGCCGTGGAAGACCGCGAAGACCGACCGGGACCGCACGGCGACCACGTTGTGGACAGCCCTGCAGGCGATCAACGGACTCAAGCTCGGGTTCGCGCCCTACCTGCCCAACGCCACCGCCACGCTCGACACCTGGCTGGGTGGCGACGGGGAGCTCAACGGACGGGGCTGGCAACGGCAGGAGGTGGCGTCCGGTACGACCCTCGGTGAGCCGAGCCCGCTGTTCCAGAAGGTCGAGCTGCCCGACCCCGACGCGGACTGATCGGCGCCGAGCTGGTACGCGAGGCTCAGCGGTCCTCGAACACCTGGATGCTGCCGGAGTAGTTCGCGACCCAGACATCGCCGGCCGCTGCGTCGTAGGTGACCCCGATCGGTCGCTCGTCCGTCGGCACGCTCTGCACCACCGTCATGTCGCTGGTGCGCACCTTGGAGACCGTGTCGGCGAGGTAGTTGACGACGTAGAGCGAGCGGCCATCAGCCGCGATGGCCATGCTGCGAGGAGCGCGGCCGGTCGAGACCCTCACGATCTCCTCGCTGGTCAGGTCGAGACGGATCACGACCCCCTCGGCGTTGAGGGTGGCGTAGAGGTAGCCCCCGTCCGGCGAGATGACCAGGTGACGTGGCGACACGCCGACGTTGTCGATGCTGCCGAGCGTGAGGTCGTCGAGGTCCAACGTCACGATCCTGGTGCTGCCCATCAACGCGATGTACGCGGTGCTCGCGTCCGGGCTGACGGCGATCCCACGTGGGTAGCGACCGACGTCGATCCGGGCGAGCTCCTCGGCGCTGGTCGTGTCGATCACGCTGAGGTCGTAGCTGCACCAGTTGCTGACCAGCACGTAGCGCCCGTCGGGCGTGGTCGCGACGTACTTCGGGACGGACCCCACCCCGATGGCCTGGTCGATCTCCAGTCGCTGTGTGTCGATACGGTAGAGGAACGAGTCGTCGTAACGGTCGGCGGGGGAGCAGGTGTCCGTACCGCCGCGGCTGAAGCCCGGTCCGTACATCTTGTAGTTGGAGACGTACGCGTAGCGGCCATCCGGGGAGAAGGCCGCCTCGACGGGGGAGCCGCGTAGGTCGGCATCCGGTCCGTCGAGCCCGAGTTCGGACAGGTTGACGGTGTCGGAGATGGTTGCGACCAGCTCACGGTCACGGTCGTAGACGGTGATGGTGTGGCGGTACATCATGTTCTGCGCGAACACGAGACCGTCTGGTGACGCGACGACCGATTTCGGTGAGATGTTGCCGTAGATCACACCGGCCTGGTTGAGGGCGCGCTCGTCAGACGGGGGACCAGGAGGCAGGACCGGTTCCGGCTCCGGTTCGGGGTCCGGTGCTACCTCCGTCGGGGGATCCGCCTCGATCTCAACGTCCGGTGCTGGCTCGGGCTCCGGGGAGGCCTCCGGTCGGTCGGTCGAGCCATCCTCGGGGTCGACGTTCGAGGCCGTATCCGTGAGGTGCTCGTCGTCAGGTCGCGGAGGCGGCGTCCCGCTGGTCAGAGCGAGCGCGCCAGCCACGACCCCGCCCGCGAGCAGGATCAGCAGTCCACTGATCAGCGCTCCTCGAAGCCGCACACGGTCCTCCTGGGCCTCGCAGGGCGGTGCCGATGATCCAACAAGGATGGGGAGGGTACGAGGCCGCGGTCCTGGGAGCTCACAGGGCCGCCCGTCGTCGGGTCCAACCCGTCGGGTGATCGGTGTGGCCCGTGCCACGCGGCATCGCAGGGCCCATCGCGTGGAGCGCCCTCGGCAGGATTCGAACCTGCGGCACGCGGTTTAGGAAACCACTGCTCTATCCCCTGAGCTACGAGGGCGGGGGTG
>PWTE01000270.1 GCA_003563915.1 Nitriliruptoraceae bacterium | reverse complement strand
GGCGAGTTGGCACCGGGCCCGACGGGCAAGGTGCGGGCCGACGGCGCCCAGGAGCGGTTCCTGCAGGGCCCCACGGCGATGCAGGAGCTCATCGAGCCGATGATCTCCGGGGACCCGTACCGGATCGAGGCCCTGATCGCTTCCGGGGTCAACCTCTTCCACGCCATCCCGAACCCGGCACGCACCAAGGAAGCGCTGGCCAACCTCGAGCTGTTCGTCGCCGTCGACGTGCTGCCGATGGAGTACACGGCCTGGGCCGACATCATCCTGCCGGAGGCCACCTACCTCGAGCGCTACGACGACCTGCTCACGATGGCGCACCGCACGCCCTACATCCACCTGCGAGAGCCGGCGGTGGAGCCGCTCTACGACACCAAGCCAGGGTGGTGGATGGTCAAGGAGCTCGGCGAACGGCTCGGACTCGACGGCTACTTCCGCTGGGACGGAATCGAGGAGTTCCTGAACACCCGGCTGCGTTCGGTCGGCTCCAACCTCGACGACCTGCGTTCGAACCGAGGTGTACTGGTCCAGGAAGGACGTCCCTTCCTCGAGGACCACGAGAGCGGCTCACCCTTCGCGACCCGCTCGGGCAAGATCGAACTGTTCTCCCAGACCCTGGCCGAGAACGGCCTCGACGGGCTGCCCGAGTACGAGCCGGTGGATCAGCCGCCCGAGGGCTACCTGCGGTTGCTCTACGGACGTCAGCCCGCGCACACCTTCGCCACCACACAGAACACGCCCGTCCTCAACGAGGTGACCCCGGAGAACGAGCTGTGGCTGAACACCGACGTCGCCGAGGAGCTCGGTGTCGCCGACGGTGACCGGGTGCTACTCGAGAACCAGGATGGGGTCACCGACGGCCCGATCAAGGTCAAGGCCACCCAGCGGATCCGGCGTGATGCGGTGTTCATGGCGCATGGCTGGGGACAGCGAGCAGAGCTGCTCAGCAACGCCAACGCGGTCGGTGCCAGCGATGCCAAGCTCCAGACGACCTACAACCTCGACCCGATCTCGGGCGGAGCCGGCCTACGCGTGAACTTCGTGCGCATCGCAACGGAGGCCTGAGATGAGCCAAGCGTTCCTCCTCGACCTCACCCAGTGCATCGGCTGTACCGGTTGCGTCGTCGCCTGCAAGACCGGCAACGAGCTCGGTGAGGGGGTGAACTACATCGCGATCTCCACCACCGAGCGGGGAACCTTCCCCGATGTCGTGGCGGGATTCGACAACCACCGGTGCTACCACTGCACCGACGCGGCGTGTGTCAACGTCTGCCCCTCGGGCGCGCTGTTCCAGGAGGACGGGCTCACCCGGGTCAACACCGACGCCTGCATCGGCTGTCGGTACTGCGTGCAGGCCTGCCCATACGACGTGCCCAAGATGGCGGACGGGGTGTCGCGCAAGTGCGACGGCTGTCGGGACGTGACCCGGGCCGGTGGCACACCCTGGTGCGTGGAGACCTGTCCGAGCGATGCGCTGGCCTACGGCACCCGCCAGGAGATCGCCGCTGAAGCCCACCGACGGGCCAGCCTGATGCGCGAGAAGTACCCCAACGCCCAGGTCTACGGGGAGAACCAGGCCGGCGGGCTCGGGATGCTCTTGGTCATCCCCGATGACCCGGAAACGATGGGTCTGCCAGCCGATCCCGCTATCCCGACCGTGACCGAGGCCTGGCAGGACTTCGCCCAGCCGATCGGGGTCGGGGCCATCACCCTGACCATGGCCGGGGCTGGGGTCGCAGCGATCATCGCCCGTCGGAACCACGCGCAGGAACTCCAGCGAGCCGAGGCAGCGAGGACCGGGGCGACGCTCCCGGCTGAGGACGACGAGGTGCAGGCATGAGTGAGACCGCCACGCCAACGGCTGAGGTCGCCGGTCCGAACGAGACGCTGCTGCGCTACCGCCCAGGCCAGCGCTACATCCACCTGCTGGTCGCCAGCTCCTTCACGGTGCTGTTCCTCACCGGGCTCCCGCTGATCTTCGAACCGCTCTCCTTCCTCGCGGCGGGCGGCTACTCACGGATCATCCACCGCATCGCCGCCGTCGGCTTCATGGCCGTGCCCTTCCTCTACTTCATCGTGGATCGCGAGGGCGCCAAGGAGCTCATCGTCGAGTCCTTCCAGTACGACAGGGACGACCGACGCTGGTTGCTGCACATGGGGCGCTACTTCCTCGGCCAGTCCGAGGGCATGCCACCCCAAGGGCGCCTCAACGCCGGCCAGAAGCTGCACCACGCGGCCGTACTCATCCTGGGTGCCGGGGTCGTGTTCTCCGGGCTGGTGCTGTGGATCTGGTCCGGTCAGCTCACCGACGTCCAGCTGTCCTGGGCGGCGCTGGTCCACAACATCTCCATGCTGGGCCTGGTCCTGCTGTTGATCGGCCACATCTACTTCACCGTGGTCTACAAGGCCATCAACGCCATGCACACCGGGTACGTCCCGCGCGCCGATGCCGCACACGAGCACGCGAAGTGGGTCGCGGAGATGGACGCGCTCAAGGCGCGTGAGCCACGCGTGGATCCGGTGCCCGGAGCAGCTGAGCCCCCCGGTGAGGGCCGCTCGTAGTGCCCGTCAGCAGGACGAGAACCAGGCCGCCGGCGGCGGCCGCGCCTCCCCGCGGTCCGGCGACCACGGTCCCGCCCCGACCGG
>PWTE01000358.1 GCA_003563915.1 Nitriliruptoraceae bacterium | reverse complement strand
CACGGGGATGGGACAGTTCGGCAGTCAGGTCGGATGGGTTGGGTCGAGGTGGTGTTCGTTGACGCCGGCAGAGTGCGTCAGCACCGTCGTTCAGACATCGACAACCGGACGCGGCAACTGCTGTCAGGCGCCACCTCCGTTGAGGACACGCGCGTCACGTTCCGCGAGGACGAAGTGGTGCCGGTAGACGGGGAGCCGGGTCGGCTCTGGAGGCCGGTTTCACCACCCATGCTGTTGCGCGCTGCGTCTCGATCGGTGGGACCGCGGAGAGAACGACGGCCTCTGCTGGATCGATGCAAGCCATCCCTGTGCTTGGGGACGTCTGGCGAGAGGGGGCGACGGTGCGGTCCTTCGCGTGCAAGGACCGCGATCACGAACGCGGTGGACGGCTGCGGATGTGCGCCCAGCATTTCAGGGGCGGGCGCACGTCGCTGCGACGATGCACTGGCCGCTTTCGGCGCGGCACCGCCCACACCGGTGGATCCAACCGTTGCGGAACATAACGCGTCGCGTTACTATCTTGGGCGATGACCCGCACCTACCGCGACCGCGACACCGAACGCCTCGCTGCACGGCAGCGGGTCAAGAAGTGGTCCCCCGAACTGAGCAAGGCCGCCCTGCGCAAGCTACGGATGCACGACGCCGGCGAGGAACCCACCGACCTGCGCGTCCCGCCCGGCAACCGACTCGAACGACTCAAGGGCGACCGGCAAGGACAGCACTCCATCCGCATCAACGACCAGTGGAGGATCTGCTTCCGCTGGGATGCCGGTAACGCCTACGACGTCGAGATCGTGGACGAGCACTAGGAGGTGGTCATGGAGACGAAGCTCCCCCCCGTCCACCCCGGCGAGGTGCTGCTCGAGGAGTTCCTTGAACCCACTGGGTTGTCGCAGTACCGGCTCGCCAAGGACATCAGCGTCCCACCGCGACGCATCAACGAGATCGTGCACGGCAAGCGGGCCGTCACCGCCGACAGCGCCCTGCGCCTCGCCCGCTACTTCGGCACCACGCCACGGTTCTGGCTCAACCTCCAGGCCCAGTACGAGCTTGACATCGAAACCGACCGCCTCGGCGACCGGCTCGACCAAGAGGTCACCGCCCGCGCCAGCTGAACCCCGCCGCCCGGACACCGTGACGTCGCGCCGGTCGATAGCGACGTCCGCCCGCGCAGGTCCCCCGTGTGATTGCGTTGAGATGAAGTCGACATCGTGAGGCGCGAGGTAGTGCGGGCTCCTGGGGACGTCGCCGTCGGCTCCGTTGCCGTTGCCAGCCCGGTTCCGGTTCCGACCCCGTCAGGTCAGCGTGTCAGAGCACGCAGGGCGTCAGGGGTCCACCTGGGCCAGTCGGGTGCGCCAACGACCCGCCCACGTTCGAAGCGGGCGACGACACGGAACGCGGGCTGTGCCCGGCTGTTGTCGTACACGACCGTCTCGTCAACGGCTTCGACCGCGTCGGCGATCAGGGCGAACAGCCGCCGGTGACGGGCCCGGATCTTGGCCTCGGGCACGTCGTGTCCCCCCGCCCGGACCTGCAGGCCGACACGCACGACGGACAGGTCCTCGGGGACCATGACGACATGCAGCGTGGTCAGGTAGCCACGCGCCCGGGCCTGCTCGAGCAGCTCGATCTTGGACGGGTGCGAGAAGACCGTCTCGGTGACGAACGAGCGTCGTGCGGCGATCAGGGCGGCCCGTTCGGCGGCTGCGGCCCGGGCGGCGTCGTAGGCGTGCGCGACCGTGTCGTCGGGCCACCGCTGCGCGGCGATCACGTCGGCGTTGACGAACGGCAGGCCGGTGGCGGGGCCGAGCAGCCGTGCGTACAGGCTGGACTTGCCGGCCCCGTTGGGCCCGGCGATCAGGTGCAGAACCGGGCTGGTCAGGTCCCAGCCGACGGGTCGACGGTGACGATGTTGCCGTCATCGTCGAGCTCGGCGTAGGTGTGACCTTCGGCAGCGAAAGTGGCCGCCAGATCCAGCTGCTGGTGCAGGCGCCCGAACCGTTCGGCCCACATGGCCCGCACGAGTGCCTGTTCGTCGGAGTCGAGAGTGTCGTAGTCCCGGTCGCCGGTCAGGACCTCGGCGATGTGGGCGGCGGACACGTCCGGGGATGCCTCCAGCGCGCGACCGACGCGGGCCCAGTGGGTGATCTGCTGGGCAGCGGAGCGGCTCATGGTGTCACCGACCAGCTGCGCCGAGCGGTACAGCTCGTCGTCGACTCGGGCGGGGGACGTGGCGGGCATCGCGCCTCCAGATACAGGGGACACTGCTAGTGTAGCAAACTGCAACACCCTGCGGTCCGGGGTTTGCCCTGCGCAGCAACAGACCGGGGCGCACCGGCCGCACGCCCGTGACTTCATCTCAACGTAATCACACGGGGGGGCCGGTCGATCCCGGTCGCGGCTTCGTGATCGTCTCGAGCGGCAACGCGTGCTTCTTCGGTGGCAGCGCGTGTCGTCGGACCTTCGGCATGTGCACGGCCGACGAACGAGCCGAACGTGGCGAGGAGCAGCCTGTTCTCACGCCGGCTGTCGCTGCCGTCCTCGAACGGCGTGTCGCCTCACAACTGCCGCTTCTGCCCGGCCAGCTGAAGGGTTCGCTGTGTGCCTGACTGCGCGAGGTGCTTCCCGGGCTGTCGTGGCGGTCCT
>PWTE01000219.1 GCA_003563915.1 Nitriliruptoraceae bacterium | reverse complement strand
GCGTTGTCTCCGGGGCCGCAAGGCCCCGGCTCCATTGAGGCGTTGCGCTTGGTTTGCGACGATGGAACGTGAAGCGTTGTCTCCGGGGCCGCAAGGCCCCGGCTCCATTGAGGCTACGACGCGTCCAGGCTGACGGGCGACCAGCTCGATGTCTCCGGGGCCGCAAGGCCCCGGCTCCATTGAGGCGTTGCGCTTGGTTTGCGACGATGGAACGTGAAGCGTTGTCTCCGGGGCCGCAAGGCCCCGGCTCCATTGAGGCACCGGCGCGACCGGCGCCGACAACCCGATCGTGTCGTCTCCGGGGCCGCAAGGCCCCGGCTCCATTGAGGCACCGGTGAGCTGTCCGCGTCGCAGATCACTGCGGATAGTCTCCGGGGCCGCAAGCCGACCCCTTCCACCTACCGCACCTGGGTGATCATCGTCTCGCAGGCCGTCAGCGGTCTCCGGGGGTCGACCAGCACCACCTGACCGGCCCCATCCTGTCCCTACACCACAACATCCTGTGGTGTAGTGACAAACCTGTTCCGGCACCCCCGCCTGACCTCGACAAACGTCAACACCGTGTCAAAGTCGGGTCAGGTCGAGGGCCGGCGCACCGGCATCAACATCTGCCCGGTGCGTGCCCGGCCCTTCGGCGACGGGCTCGTGCGAATGCCCGTTGACCTCAAGCTGCAAGCAGGACTCTCGGGGCGTCAACGACGCGGCACGATCCGGCTCAGCAGTAGCCATACTGCGGCCCCGGCGACCGCACCGCCGATACCGGCGAAGGGGTCGACCAGCAGGCCGAACACGAGGCCGAAAACCACGGCGAAGGCGAGGGCAGGGATGATGCGGTTCGCGTTCATCCGCTGCCATTCTCCACGTCGACGAGCCGCCCCGCCTCCACCCCTCGGCACGGGCGAGAGGAGATCGTACGCTCACCGACGACACCCCGTTCCGCGAGGTCGACGACGAAGATGCCAGCGAGGGCGAGCTCGGCTCGACTGGACGACCTCACGGCCACTGCATGGCGGTTACGAAGCCGGGAGTCGTCATCGAAGACGCTGCAGACCGGGCCCCACGGTCGTACGTGCGACCCGGGGCCTCGAGCGCCGTGCATTCCTCTCGGAACTCCGCAGAGCCAAGCTCGATGGACCGGGCCTGGTGCTGCGAGAGGACCCGGCCGGTGTTCTCGGGACGCTCGGCAGCTACCGGCTGGCTCGATCGACCGCCGTTCGCATGCGCACTCGGCGCTGGGGCGCCACCGATCACGGCCGCTCGGGCCAATACGTTGACCCATGCTCCTTTCGGAGCGGCAGACGGCGCCGTTCCCGCTACGGGACCCTCTGCGCGGGAAAACCACCACCGGAACCGTTCCTGGATCACTCTCTGTCGGTCGTGCTTGACCCGAAGGCGGCGCTAGGCACAGCCGATCCGACGGCTGTGACCTAACGGCCGTAGCACCGCCACCCTGACGTGCACGACACTGGGTGCCGCAACCGTACGGACCGATCGCGGAACACTACGCGCGCTATCGGAGGATGACTCATGCGTAAGCCAGCAGTCCGAAACCTTGAAGGGACGAGCCTCGAAGACGCGACGGCAGCGATGCTGCGGCAGGGATTCATCGAGCACGACCGTGGGGAAGACCACGTGGTGCTCAAGAGGCCCGGTCGTAGTTCGTTCGCTACCAAGGCGGAGAACGTCGACTTGGAGGCTGTCTTGACGCGGCAGGGGGGCGATGCCGACCTCCAGGTGCGCTACGACACCACCGTTCTACTAGAGACCGGCGACGATCTGGACGAGGCAGCAGACCGCATCGCTCGAGTCATCACGGCATAGTCGCCGCAACAGATGCCACCAACCCGCAAGCCCGGCGCTGGTGCCCAGTCGGCAGAGACTGCTGCAGCGTTGCTGCGAGTCATCTCGCCTGCTGGCACCTGCGCGCGGCGTGGGCCATCGGGCTCACAGGCATCGTGGAAGACGTAGGCGACGCGACGAGGGTCGATACTCCGCGAGACAACACAGCCACCGTCATCCTCGCAGTGATGATGCCCGGGGCAACCGTCGTGCTCATCCGCTCACAATCGCTTCGCTGAGGAGTGCACGGATCGACACGTGGCGTGTACGCCGCGCGCATGGCTTCGCAGCGGATCAACATCACCCTCGACCCCGAGCACGCCAGCAAGCTGGCACGGCTTGCAGCCCGCGTGCACGTCAACGAGGGAACCCTGGCACGATCACTGCTCTGTTCAGCCATCGACGACGCGGACCCTGACGCGGACACCGTCGTGGCGGTCCTCGACGGGATCGATGGCGCGTGGGAGCGGGCCCAGCTTGGCCGTGGTCAGGCCGCGTCCGGTGACACGATCCGTCTCGATGAGCTGTAGGGCGTGGCGCAGGTCGAGCTAACCCTGGTTGCCGTCGCGGACCTGGACCGCCTCATCGCCGGGCTGACGCTGCCTGCGCACACCCGAGAGCGCGTGCGTTTCAGCCTCCAGCCACTGCGCGAGTTCCCACGCCTGGGGACCGAGCTCACCGGACGATGGCACGGCCTGCGGTTCCTGATCGGGCCGTGGCGATGGATGCTGCTCGTGTACGAGTACCACCCGGGCACCGACCGGGTGGTGATCCTCACGGTCCAGGACGCGAGGTCATCCTCGGCAGCAACCAGCG
>PWTE01000359.1 GCA_003563915.1 Nitriliruptoraceae bacterium | reverse complement strand
TCCGCTGACCGAGGGACGCTCTGACGAGGCGCGGGATCCATCCGCTGAAGGGATCGCCGGAGAAGAGGCAGACGCGCGCGAAGAGGATCCCTCGAGCGAACCCGGCCGGCTCGAAAGCTAGGGGCGAAGGTCCCGCGGGCGCGGGAGGGATGGCACCTGCGAGCCCCGACCTCCTGGGGCATCCTGCCGGTCACGTAACCCTTAGCGAGGGGCAAAACGTGACACGGACGGATGCTGGGAGGCGCCGGGTGCTGGCGGGGTTCGTCGCTGCTCCCGTGCTCGTCGCGGCGGCTGCTGCGGTCACACGGCTCGGCGCCCATGCAGCCACGCTCCGGCCCGCGGGGCGTGGTACCTCGGCTGAGCGGTGCGCGTCCTGCGGGGCCTGGGATCATGGCATGCTCGCGAGCGATTGCCCGGCGCGGCCGAAGGTGGTGTGGTCGTGACGGGCGCGCGTCCACCTGCCGTCGACCGCGACGAGGTGGTCCCTACCGACCTGTCGCGGCGGCAGCTGCTCAAGGTGCTCGGGGTCGGGGCCGGGGCCACCGCGGCCGGTGGGTCGACGCTGCTCGCGACCCGTAGCGCGGCGGAGGCGAGCACGGGCGAGGACGCCCTGGGGGTCGATCGGGTCGTGCGGACGACCTGCTCGCCCAACTGCACCGGTTCCTGCGGGCAACTCGCCTTCGTGCGCGACGACCGGGTCGTCAAGATCCAGCAGGCTGCCGACTTCCCCGACCCGGTCTACAACCCCCGCGGATGTATGAAGGGCCTGTCCTTCCACCACAACATCCACGGTGCCGACCGGATCCAGACACCGCTGGTGCGCACCGGGCCGCGCGGGTCCGGGGAGTTCCGCGAGGCCAGCTGGGACGAGGTCCTCGACCGGATCGCTGACGAGTTCGCCCGCATCGGGGCGACCTACGGGTACGAGGCGATCCACGTGTTCGGGCAGGTCCCCGGATCGGGCTACGTCCACAAGGGCGCCAACTACCGCGCGGCGGCGGCGCTCGGGATGAGCCACGGCACCAGCTTCGACTTCAACGGTGACCTGCCGATGGGGATGCCCATCACCTTCGGGGTGCAGAACGCCGAGCACGAGACCAAGGACTGGGCCAACAGCCGCTTCCTGCTGATCGTCGGGGCGAACCCGCTGGACACCCGCATCCCCGACGCGCACTTCCTGTTCGATGCCGCCGACCGGGGTGCCCGGTTGGTGGTCGTCGACCCCGTGTTCTCCGCGACCGCGGCCAAGGCCGACAGCTGGCTGCAGATCCGCCCCGGGACCGACGCCGCCTTCGCCCTGGGCATGGTGCACGTCATCCTCGACGAGGGGTTGGCCGACCTCGACTTCGTCCGCACGTACACCGACGGCGCGTTGCTGGTCCGCTCGGACTCCGGCAAGCGGCTGCGGGCGAGCGACGTCGCCGAGGTGGATGACCGCGGGCAGACCGGCCTGCGCGCCGAGTTCGACGACGTCTACGTCGTGTGGGACCAGCGCACCCGCCGGCCCGTCGCGCTCGGCACCGAGCGGCTGGGGTTGCCCGACGGCGTCGACGCCGCCCTCGACGGCAGCTTCGAGGTGGTGCTCACCGACGGCAGCCGCGTCGAGGTGGCGCCGGCCTGGTCGCTGGTCACCGCGGAGGTGGATCGCTGGACCCTGCAGCGCGCCGAACAGGTCACCGGGGTCCCGGCGGACCTGATCGCGCGGGCCGCCCGGGCCTACGCCACCGAGTCGCCGGCCGCGATCCTGATGGGTGGCGGCTCCAACCACTGGTTCCACGGCGACCACATCGGCCGGGCCTACGCCCTGCTCGCGACCGTCACGGGCAACATCGGTCGCTCCGGCGGCGGCTTCAGCGTGTACGTGGGCCAGTACAAGGTGCGACTGGATACCTCGCCGTGGTGGACGCTGCCGGACCGCTCCGCGCCGATCGTGCCGTCGATCTACTTCCTGCGGGGCCGGTCGGAGACGATGCATCCCGACGTGCCCTACCCCGAGCACGGGTTCAAGGCCCTGTTCTGCACCTTCGCGAACATGTTCGTGCAGTCGCCGGACCTGAACCGGCTCTACGAGACGCTCGCGTCGCTCGACCTGATCGTCGTGGCCGACCCGATCCTGACCGAGACGGCCAAGTACGCCGACATCGTCCTGCCGGCGACCACCTGGTACGAGAAGGTCGACCTCACGGCGACGCCGGTCCATCCCTTCGTCCAGATCCAGCAGGCTGCGATCCCGCCGGTGGGCGAGTCCCGCGACGAGCTGTGGATGTGGCAGGAGATCATCCGGCGCATCGATCCAGATCTGGCCGCAGAGCACTTCCTGCCGTACACGGCGGAGGATGCCGTGGAGATGATGCTCGCCGCCGGCGACGCCCCCGACGGTCCGACCCGCGGCATGACCCTGGAGGGTCTGCGCGAGGGGCCGATGCGCCTGAACGTCCCGGACCCGGAGGTGCCGTTCCAGCGCCAGATCGAGGAGTTGGTCCCGTTCCCGCCGCGGAGCCTGCCGTCACCGCTGGCGGCCACGCAGCGGTTCGTACCCACCGGCCGGATCGAGTTCTACAAGGAGGAGGACCGCTTCCTCGAGCGGGCCGAGACGGTGCCAACGCACCTCGACCCGTTCGACGACGGCGTCCACGATCCGCAGGCGTACCCGCT
>PWTE01000302.1 GCA_003563915.1 Nitriliruptoraceae bacterium | reverse complement strand
TAGTGCCACGGCGGCGCCGGCAGGATCGAGGCCTTGCCCGTCGCCGTGCGGGGGAAGATGAAGCCTTCGAGGTCGGCCACGCGACGTCTCCCTCTGGTCGTTGTGCCGGTCGGGGTTCGTCGGTCGGCACCGCCACCGATGGGTCGGGTGGCCGCGACCGCGGCGAACCGTTCGGTACCGAACGATAACGCCTCGCGACCGCGA
Organism: Nitriliruptoraceae bacterium; assembly: GCA_003563915.1. GTDB lineage: Bacteria > Actinomycetota > Nitriliruptoria > Nitriliruptorales > Nitriliruptoraceae > CSSed11-175R1. The sequence continues at coordinate 2,452 of PWTE01000302.1, read as the reverse complement.
GCGCGACCCCTGCCGATGGACGGTCCGCTACCGTTCGGCACCGAACGTTTACCGCGTTGCCGCCACTCGGGAGCACGTCGATGGAGACCCGCAGGATCCTGCTCGAAGGCGCCGTCACCCCCGTCGTCCGCGACGGCGAGGACCTGGTCGCCGGGGACGGCCGGCGGGTCCCGATCACCGAGGCGATCCACCTCCCCCCGGTGGCGCCCTCGAAGATCCTGTGCGTCCACCTCAACCACATCTCCCGGGTCGAGGAGTTCCAGACCTCCCTGCCGCCGGCACCGACCTTCTTCCACAAGCCGGTGAGCTCGCTCAACGCGCACGAGGGCCACGTCGTGCGTCCCGAGCGTTGCGAGTGGCTCAACTACGAGGGCGAGATCGCCATCGTCATCGGCCGCACCACGCGCAACGTCACCCAGGACCAGGCCTGGGACCACATCGCCGGCTACACGATCGCCAACGACTACGGCCTGCACGACTTCCGCGACACCGACGCGGGTTCCATGCTGCGCGTCAAGGGCTCCGACACGCTCTGCCCGCTCGGCCCGGGGCTGGTGTCCGCGGACAGCTGGGATCCCCGCGACGGCAAGCGCATCCGCACCCTGGTCAACGGCGAGGTCAAGCAGGACGGCACCACCGCCGAGATGACCTGGGACATGGCCTACCTGGTCGCGGACCTCGCCCGGACCATCACCCTCGAGCCAGGCGACGTGATCCTCTCCGGGACGCCCGCCAACTCGCGCCCGGTGCAGCCCGGCGATGTCGTCGAGGTCGAGGTGGAGGGTCTCGGCACGCTGCGCAACACGATCGTCAGCGGCCCTACGCCGATCCGTGACGACGTCGGCGCGCAGCCGACCGAGTCCGAGGAGGTCCTCTCGACGGCCCTCGGTGGTGACTGGGAGTTCCGCGGCATCCGCAAGCCCCAGCGCTGAGCGGTCGGCACACCGGCCTCTCCAGCGGGCGCTCGTAATAGATGTAAACTTACACGCGATGTAACGTTACCCCTGTTACGGGCTTGCCCTCGCGGTGATGGCCGCCGACCGAGGAGGTCGAGATGCGTGACCCCGCCAACTCCCCGTTCACGCCGGGCTACGGGATCCTCCCGCAGGTGTGGGCCGGCCGCGAACGGGAGTTTCGCGACTTCGATGAGGTGGTGGTGCCACGGACGCGCAACCGCACCTACGAGCAGGCCCGTGTCGTCACCGGCAACCGCGGAGTGGGCAAGACGGTCTTCCTCGCCCAGCTCGCGGACGAGGCGGGCGATGCCGACGACCTGACCGTGCAGGTGACGGCACGAACCGGCACCCACGTGGTGACCGAGCTGATCGGATCCCTCGCGCGGGTCCTGCACCGGACCTCGGCGGCGGCTGCGGTCACCGACGCACTCGATGCGACCCTGCGCCGCAGCATCGGCCTGACGGTGTCGTCGAGCGGCGTGCGGGTCGACCTGGGCGCCGCACCACCCGCGAAGGAGCTCCCGGGCCTCGCCGACCCGCTCGCCCGGTTGCTGGAGCGCGTCGCCCGCGAGGCTGCCGATCGGGGCCGGATGCTGCTGGTCACCGTCGATGAGGCACAGAACATCGACCCGGCCGCGCTCGAGGTGCTGTGCCACACCCTCGCGGACGTTCAGAACCGCCACGACCGGACACGCGGACCTCACGGCGAAGCGGTGCGCGCCTACCTGCCGCTCGGGGTGTACCTCGCCGGCCTGCCCTCACTCCCCGACCGCATCCGCACCTCCGGGTCGACCTTCTTCGAGCGCTCGCTGCCCCTCGACTTCGGCTTGCTGCGGGCCCCCGACGTCCAGGCGGCGATCCGCGGCATGCTCAGCAACGTCGAGGTAGGGATCGAGCCCGAAGCCCTCGACCTCCTCGTCGACCACGTCGGTGGCTACCCCTACTTCCTGCACCTATACGGCAAGCACGCCTGGACGGCGGGATCCTCCGACGTGGTCACCCTCAGCGACGTCGAGGCAGCCATCGTCGAGGCGACGACCGATCTCGGACGCTTCTACGGGGAACGCGTGCGGGGCTTGGGCGACCTGGCCTACGACTGGCTCGTCGCGGCCGCACGGCTGCCGACGACCGAGCGCACGACCGGTAACGTCGCGGCGGAACTCGGCCGCACCTCCTCGCAGCTCGGCTCGACGGTCGACGCCCTTCTCGGGCGCGGCCTGATCCGACACGAGCCGGGACGAGGACGCTTCTCCTTCGCTGTCCCGGGACTGGACCGCTACCTCACGAGCGGGCGGTGAATTCCCACGCGACCGAGCCGGGATCGTCACCGCCCCTGGAGACCGGCCGCGGGATGCCATAGCGTCGTCCCAGACCGACCGGGAGGACCGCGATGGACCAGACGAGCGTGAACGACGTCCGGATCGAGCTGCTGGTCGGCGACATCGTCCAGCAGCCCGACATCGACGCGGTGGTCAACGCCGCGAACGCGCAGCTGC
>PWTE01000315.1 GCA_003563915.1 Nitriliruptoraceae bacterium | reverse complement strand
TGTCGGCCAGGTCGCGGCAGGCCTGCGCGGCGTGCGACTCGGCCTGGTCCCAGGCGCCCTCGAGGTGGAGCAGTTGCGCCCGGTGGACCCGACAGATGCCGGTGAACATCGCGGCGTTGCTGAACCGGTCGCACCAACGTTCGGTGGCGTCGGTCCACGCACGCGCCCGCTCGAAGTCGGCGAGCTCGAAGCACAGTGCCATCACGAGGCAGTACAGGTTGCCCGCCCAGCTCCGTTCGACGTCGCCGGCACGGATGGGCAGCATCGCCTCGTCGCACAGCACGAGCCCGTCCGCCACCTGCCCCGCCCGGACCGTGGCGATCCCTTCCAGCACCAACGCCATCGCGCACAACGTCGGGTCGTCGTGGGTGTTCGCGAGCACCTGCATCTCGCGCGCCATCACCTGGGCCTCGTCGAACCGCGTCGTGTCCAACGCCTCCAGGACCGCGAGGTAGCGCAGGTAGCCCAGCTCGGCGCACTCCGGGACCTCGGCCAGCAGCCGGCGGGCGCGACTGATCCATCCAGAGCCGATCTGCTGCTCCCCCCGGATCAGCCAGAGGAACCCGATCTCGACGGCCAGCCGGGCGGCTGTGGGGGTGTGGTCACCCTGCAGGCAGCGGCGATAGACCTCCTCGGAGAGCTCCAGGGATCGGTCGGTGTTGCCGAGCCACCAGGCCGCATCCGCGAAGGCGGCAAGGTCGTCGGTGTCGAGGTGGCCCGTGCCGGCCACCTCGGCGAAGTGGGTGTACGCGACGTTCCAACGGTGATGGGAGTACGCCTCCCGTGCCTGCGCCAGCACAGCCTCCGTCACGCCCTCCTCCGATCCATGGGCACGGCCAGTATGGCAGCTGAGACCATCGAGGTGGCCAGGAAGTTGGATCACGGGCCGGTGGGTGGAACCTCGTAGTCGGCAGAGCCCAGGTTGCGTGTCGCCCCCGATGTCAGCGGCGCCGCCGCCGGTCAAGGTGGGTCCATCAGCGCACCGGCGCTCACGACCCGATGGAGGCATGACCATGATCTGCAACGGCATCGACACCGATCAACTCGCCGCGTTCGCCGGGATGGTGACCAGCGGCCCTGACGCGGGGATCGTCTCAGCGCATGTGCGCACCCGGTGGGAGGAGAGCTACCGCACGCACGCGGCCGCTGAGGGGTTCGAGTTCGGCAGCGATCGGTTCCCACGCAGCATCACATTGGCGGCCGACCGGCCACAGGTCTTCGGTGGCACCGACTGCGGGCCCGCCCCCGGGGAGCTGCTCCTCGCCGCGTTGGGTTCGTGCGTCGCCCAGACGTTCATCGAGGCAGCCGCGATGACCGGTGTCCGTGTCGACCGGTTGGAGATCGCCACCGAGGGGCACGTGGACCTACGCGGCAACGCCGGGGTCGAGGGGGTGCGCCCGGGGTTGACGCGGATCCACCTCGACGTCGAGGTGGCATGCGACGCCGACGCGGAGATGACGGACGCCCTGCTGGCCGACGCCGTCCGTCGGTCCCCGATCGCGGACTCGTTGGCTGCCGGGGTGCAGGTGGGCGCGAGCGTGCGCCAGCCACACCTGGCGTGACGGCGAGCTGGATCGAGAGGTGGTGTGCGTGATGATCCGACGGATTGCGGTGTTCGGCTACGGCCTGAGCGCCTATCTGGTCTTCCTGGCCGTGTTCGTCTACACGGTCGGGTTCCTGGCCAACGAGGTCGTGCCCCGGGGCATCGACGACGGCGCGGTCGGTCCCCTCTGGATCGCGTTACCCGTCAACATCGTGCTGCTGAGCGCGTTCGCGGTGCAGCACACGGTGATGGCACGACCCGGGTTCAAGCGCTGGCTGACGCGGTTCATCTCTGCATCGATCGAACGCTCCACCTACGTGCTCGCCGCCAGCCTCGTCCTGGCCGCGGTCCTCTGGCTCTGGCAGCCCATACCGGAGACCGTCTGGTCCGTCGAGGTGGGCTGGCTACGGGTCCTGCTGTGGGCGACCTACCTCGTCGGATGGCTCACGGTCGTCGGCAGCACCTTCATGATCAGCCACTTCGACCTGGTTGGACTGAGCCAGGTCGTGGCCGATGCCCGGAAGCGCGAGCACCGACCGCCGAGCTTCCAGGTGAAGCTGCTCTACCGGTTCGTGCGTCACCCGATCATGGTGGGGTTCCTCATCGCCTTCTGGGCGACGCCGGACATGAGCCAGGGACGTCTGTTGTTCGCCACGCTCGGCACCGGCTACATCCTGGTGGGCGTCCGGTTCGAGGAACGCGACCTGCGCGCGAACCTCGGTGAGCACTACCTGCGGTACGAACAGCAGGTGCCCCGATTCGTCCCGCGCCCGCGCCAGGGCTCGCACCTCGAACACCTCGACATCGACGCCCCCTCGTAGGCGGCCCCGGCCAACCGGCAACAGCACGGAACTGACGGAGTGCGGGCGCGGGACCCAAAGGTGGCTAGCCACCGTTGTGCGTGCTCTCGCCTTCGCTCCGCTCAGGCGATGCGCTCGACCCGATCGGCGTGCTCTCGCTCCGGTCGCTGCGCTCCCTACGCGATGCGCTCGACGAACCTCGCGAGTTGCTTGAGGTTGCGGACCTCGACCATCTCGTCGACGAACCGGCCGTAGCTCGTCGCGATCGAATCGCCCGTGTCCCAGAACTGGATCGGCTCCGGGTTCAACCAGTAGACGTG
>PWTE01000218.1 GCA_003563915.1 Nitriliruptoraceae bacterium | reverse complement strand
CTGGAGGGCCATGGTCAGCGCGGTGGCGTCCCGGCGCGAGAGCCGGACCAACCCGTCGCGGACCTGGGTGGCGAGTTCAGCGAACTCGGCGAGGTCATCCGGTCCCGCGACCGGATCGGGGAGGGCCTGCAGTGCCTCCTCCTCCGCATCGGCGTTGCGTCCGGCGCGGACATGGTCGACGGCGGTGTCGCGGGCGATCGCCAGCAACCAGGGGCGGAACGAGGCCGGATCGCGGAGGTGGTCCAGTCGCTTGAGTGCCCGCACGGAGCACTCCTGCACCACGTCGGCACGGGTCTCAGCGTCGCGCACGGTCGTACACCGCCGCGTTGACCGCCCGGACATGCGCCGCGTACAGCGCCCCGAAGGCTTCCTGATCTCCGTTGCGCACCTGCGCCACCAGTCGGGCGTCCTGCGCGGCCCGGGAGGTCCCGTCCACCCACGTGTCCCCTCTGTCAGACGTCCGACTACCGGGCGGACTGTAGGTCATCGCCGACAGCGGCGCCACGCGGTCCATCAGCGGCCGGTCAGGGAGCAGGCGGGGGCGGTGGAGGCGGAGGGGCCACGGGAGGGGGTGGCACGGCCGGTGGCGGCACGGCCGAAGGTGGCACGGCCGGTGGCGGCACGGGCGAAGGCGGCACGGCCGAAGGTGGCACGGCCGAAGGTGGCACGGCCGGGGCCGACCCAGGCGGAGCGGGCGCGGACGGCGACGGCGCAGACGGCACGGACGCAGACGGCGACGGCGCAGACGGCACGGACGGAGGCGAGGACGACGGCGACTCGGACGCCGCGGACTCAGACGGTGCGGACGCAGACGGTGCGGACTCGGCGCGCTTCGCCGGCAGCCTGATCGCGCTGGTCGCCCGCGTGGCGGTCGTGAGGCGTCCCCCGACCCCGAGCTTGCCGGCGCGCTGCCGGGCCTCGACGACGTTGGCCGCCGTGGCCCACAGCGCAGTCTTGACCTGGAAGGGACGCAGCTTGGGGTGCTTGGCCCGGATCAGCGCGGCGATCCCGGCGATGTGCGGTGCCGCGTAGGAGTTGCCGGTCCCCGTGAGCCGACCCCCCCGGGTCCAGGCCACCTCGATGTCGATACCCGGGGCGAGGAACTCGGTGGGAGGCTCGGGGGTGTAGTGGAAGCGGAAGGGGTCCTTGGACAGGTTGCAGGCCACACTGGCAACCGACGCGAACAACGACGGGTAGCTGGTGCGCTGGATGTTGTTGGCGGCCGTCACCAGGAAGCTGTTGGAGAAGTAGGCCTGGTCACACAGCTCGTAGAACGCCAGCGCCCAGTCGCGCCGAGTGGTGCCCAGCGAGAGGTTGATGACCTCGTAGCCCTCATCGATCGCCCAGGCCAGCCCGTGCAGGAACGCGGCCGCCTTGCCGCTGAGTCCCGCACCGAGCACCTTGACGCTGGTCAGACGCGCGGCGGGCGCCAGCGAGTGGATGATGCCGGCGCACGCGGTGCCGTGCCCGAAGCTGTCGTTGTGGGGCCCGGGAGTCTCGACGAGTTCGCCCTAGGGCGTGACCGCGACGTGGACGCCCGCATCGACGTCGACGCAACCCTCGAGGTCCGGATGGTCGGCGTCGATCCCGCTGTCGATCACGGCGGCCCGGACCCCCTCCCCGCGCGCGCCGCCCCACGCCCATTCGGGAGAGAGGTCGTCGAGGTCCTCGGTCCCGGGCAGATCATGACGGTGACCCCCCACCGCCCGTTCGGGGATCAGTCCCGGCACCCGGTGGCAACCGTCACCAGCCGCACCCCCCGCCTGGACAACCCCGCGCCTTCGACCAGCTCCTGCAACATCGACGGACTCCGGTAGGCCAGGTAGACGTCCGCCTCCGGCAGCTCGTCAGCGAGCACATCACCCACCAGCACCTGCCCGGGCAGCCCGACCTCAGCCAACCGGCGACGGGCCCTGGCCGCGAGCTGCTCGTCGAGCTCCACCCCCACCACCTCCGCCCCCCGCTGCGCCGCCGCGAGCAGCAGCCGACCGTCCCCGCAGCCCAGGTCAGCCACCCGCATCCCCGGACCGACCTCAGCAAGATCCAACGCCGGAGCGACGTGCTCCTCCGGCGAAGCAACGAAGAACGGCCACCCCGTCACCACCTCGATGCCTCCTCGGTGGAAGTCGCGTCACTCAGCGAACACTCCACATCGTGTCCGCTCGTCATCACGATCCGCGGATGGAGCCCGGCAAGCATCGCTCCCTTCCAGACCTCGGAGCCGTGCCGCCCCACGACGACCTGCACACCAAGCCCCGAACGGGAGCGGCGGACCTGCACGCCAGCAGACCCGCCGGACCCCCGAACATGACGCTCACTCCCACTTGATCTTGCCGTACGCGAACGACAGCGGCGACAGCGCGACGCGGCTGAAGTCACCGAACTGGGTGAAGCTCGATGGTTTGGTGAAGCTGAACCCGGCCACCTCCTCGTCGCCCTCCGCTTCGCCCTGCGTGTGCGCGGCCGCACGGCCCACCAGGTTGCCCAGCAGCTGCTGCTCGCGTTCGGGCAGGCCGTCACCCCACGCCTGCAGTCTGTCGGAGAAGGCGTTCAGCTCCTCCTCGGTGTAGCTCAACTCGCTCATGGTCAGTCCTCGTCCTCTCGGGGATCGTCCACACGATCCGCGGGTGGAGCCGGCCTTGCACCGGCGCCGGATCACCCGCGG
>PWTE01000280.1 GCA_003563915.1 Nitriliruptoraceae bacterium | reverse complement strand
CGCTCCGGCACGAGTTGCTGGCGGCGTTCCGCAGCGAGCTGACGACGGCGATCGCCGCGCAGACGCGGGTGATGGTCATGACGACCCTCGGAGCGGTCGTCGGGCTCGGTGGTCTCGCGGTGACGCTCTCCCAGGTGCTGTAAGCGTCACCCGATCGGCGGCGCCCCGTCGCCCAGCAGTCGCCGCGCGTTGTCGTGGAGGACGGCCCGCAGACCGGTCGCATCCAGCTCGAGCTGCGCGAGTCCGCGGATCCCGGCGACGTACGGCAGGGGTATCGACGGGAAGTCGCTGCCGAAGATCACCCGGTCGTGGAGCGCGGCCAGTCGCGGCAGTAGCTCGGCCGGGTAGGGCGGGCCGTACGGCGGGTCGAGCAGCGTCATGGTGGTGTCGAGCCACAGCTCGGGTGTGCCCTCGGCGAGGGTCAGGAACCCGTGCCCATCGGGCATGCCGAGGTGCGCCACGACGACCGTGACGTCCGGGTGGCGCTCCAGCAGCTCGCGCACGGCGTCCGGACCACAGTACTCGTGGCCCCCGTCGACGCCGTACACACCGCTGGCGTGGAGCACCACCGGGATGCGCGCGGCGGCGAGCTGCGGCCAGACCTCGTCGAGCTGCGGGTCGGTGGCGTGGAAGCGGCCGACCTGCAGGTGGACCTTGGCGACGCGTCCGCCGCGGGCGATGGCATCGGCGACGTAGGCGGGGGCCTCCGGCTCGGGGTAGAAGGTGAAGGTCGGGATCACCTGGGCCTGCGCGTCCGCCAGGCCCAGGGTGTGCTCGTTGCACCAGACGGACACACCGGGCTTGTGACCGTAGGCCAGCGCGGTGTGACGCAGCACGCCGAGTTCCCTCAGGGTCGCGAGCCGGGTCGGTTCGTCGTCGCGGTAGACGATCGGCCAGGGCGGGTCGGTCAACCCGTCGAAGTAGCGCCAGACCGCTTCCTGGAGCCGAGGTGGCAGATGGTGCACGTGGAGGTCGACGACACCGTCGAGGCCCAGGGAGCGCACGAACGGCGCCACCTCGGCGTCGGTCCGGGGCCAGTCATCGGGAGAGGTCATGGGTGCGTGCAGCTCAGTGATGGGGGGCAGGTGGACGCTACCGGCGGGCCTGGCTGGCAGTGGAGAGCCCAGGATGCACGGCTGCGTTTGGCGCTCTCCGCTGCGCTTGACGGTCCCCGGTGGGCTTGACGGTCTCCGGTGGCACGGCGCTCCGTGCGGACCGAGACGGGCTGCGGTGATGGGCGCGGACGCCGAGCTACGCTGGCGTCACCCGTCGCCACCCGCACTGAGGTCCCCGTGTCACGATCAACCGGTGCGTCGAGTGATACGTCCTGCGGCGCGCGCCGTGGCCCGTCGTCGGCCGACGTGCTCCCCGCCGATGTGGACCTCTCCGCGTACGGTGAGGGCCCCCGCGAGGAGTGCGGGGTCGTCGGCATCTACGCACCCGGGGAAGACGTCGCGACCCTGACCTACTTCGCGCTGTACGCACTGCAGCACCGGGGGCAGGAGTCCGCCGGCATCGCGGTCTCCGATGGGCGCCGGTTGGTGGTCCACAAGGACATGGGTCTGGTCAACCAGGTGTTCACCGACACCAGCCTGGCCGCGTTGGAGGGCGATCTGGCCATCGGGCACTGCCGCTACTCGACCACGGGTGCCTCGTCGTGGGTCAACGCCCAGCCGATGTACCGCGAGACTCCCACCGGTGGTGGGCTCGCGCTCGGGCATAACGGCAACCTCGTGAACACCGCCGAGCTGGCCCGGGAGCTGTCGCAGCCGCCGCGTAGCGACTCGGAGCTCATGGCCGCGCTACTGGCCCGTGAGGTCGACGTGAGCCTCGAGGAAGCGATCGTGAGGACCGCGCCGCGGTTCCGTGGGGCCTACTCGGCCGTGGTGATGGACGAGCAACGGGTCCACGCCTTCCGGGATCCGAACGGTGTGCACCCCCTGCAGATCGGCCGCCTGCCGACCGGGGGCTGGGTCGTCGTATCGGAGAGCGCCGGACTGGACATCATCGGTGCGGTCCTGGTCCGTGACGTCGAACCCGGCGAGGTCGTCACGATCGACGAGAACGGCCTGCACAGCCAACGGTTCGCGGAGCCGACCCCCTCCTTCTGCCTGTTCGAGTGGGTCTACCTCGCCCGTCCAGATCACCGCCAGGACGATCGCAGCGTCCTGTACGCCCGTCGCAACATGGGGCGTCAACTGGCTCGCGAGGCGGCGGTCGAGGCCGACATCGTGATCCCCGTCCCCGAGGCTGGCCGGGATGCTGCGGCGGGATACGCCGAGGAGGCTGGCCTGCCCTTCGCGGACGGCCTGGTGAAGAACCGTTACGTGGGGCGCACGTTCATCCAGCCGACCCAGTCCCTGCGCCAGCTGGGGATCCGGCTGAAGCTGTCACCGGTCCGCGAGGTGGTCGAGGGACGTCGGCTGGTCGTGGTCGATGACTCGATCGTGCGGGGCAACACGTCACGGCAGCTCGTGGCGATGCTGCGGTCCGCCGGAGCCGCGGAGGTGCACCTACGCATCACCTCGCCGCCGATCGCGCACCCGTGTTACTACGGCATCGACATGGCTTCGCGGGCGGAGCTGATCGGCGCGGACCTGGATGTCGACGCGATCTGCGAGTTCGTCGGGGCAGACTCGCTGCACTACATCTCGCTCGACGGGCTGATCG
>PWTE01000258.1 GCA_003563915.1 Nitriliruptoraceae bacterium | reverse complement strand
CTTTCGGACCCGGGCCGGGTCGATCACGAACCCGCGTGCCTGCGCATACTCCAGGAACGTGGGGTTGATCCGCGGGTTGAGCGGATCGGCCTGATCAACGATCGCTTTGAGGTTGTCAGGGTTCTGTGCCCTCGGGCGTTATGCGGCTCCGGCGGCCGGAGGAGGGCCGTAGCGGGGGTGAACGGGCCGACGGGGCCGACAGGGGGCACATAACGCTGCGGGCGATGGGAGGGTGGCTTCGTCTCTTCGACTCACGAGAGGAAGTTGCCCATGTTGGAGACGTACTTTGTCAAGCCCGAGACCGTCGATCGTGTCCGGGGCTGCTGGATCGGCCGGGAGATCGAGGCCTACGTCGCCTGGCTGTCCGAGCACGGCTATCAACCCAGCACGATCTATGGTCGGGTGCCGTTGCTGGTCGCCTTCGCCGAGTTCGCTCGTGCCGGCGGCGCGCAGAAGGTGGCGGATCTGCCTGACCATGTCGCGGATTTCGTCGCGCAGCGGGTGGCGAACCGGCAACCGCGACGTGGCACACGCGACCGGGATGTGGCCAGAGAGTTTCGCAGTCCGCTCGAACAGATGCTTCGCGTGGTGCTTGCAGGCTATGAGGGTGGAGGTCGACGTCGCCGCGAGAATCCGTTCGTTGCGGCGACCCCGGGGTTCTTCGACTATCTGGTCGACGAGCGGGGTCTGCGGCCAGCCTCGATCGATAGCTATCGCCATCACCTGGACCGCTTCGAGGACTACCTCGCCCGCATCGGGGTGCAGGATCTCGATGAGTTGTCGCCGGCCATCTTGAGCGCGTTCGTTGCCGAGCGCTCAAGGTTGGGTCTGGCTCGCTCGAGCGTGCGCGACGCCTGTGGGGTACTGCGTGTGTTCCTGCGCTTCTGCCACCGCGAGGGCGTCGTGGGCCGTGATCTGTCCGACGCGGTCGACTGGCCGCAGGTCTATCGGCTGTCCACGGTGCCGCGATCGATCTCGTGGGCCGAGGTCCAACGGGTGCTGGACGGTGTGGACCGCAGAACCGCCGTGGGCAAGCGCAACTACGCGATCTTGCTGCTGCTGGTCACCTACGGCCTGCGTGGTCGTGAGGTGGCCGCCCTCACGCTGGACGACATCGACTGGCGCCACGACCGTCTGGCGGTCCCGGGCCGCAAGGCAGGCCACTCCACCGCGTTCCCGCTGGTGGCCTCGGTCGGTGAGGCGCTGCTGGACTATCTCCAGCACGGTCGACCCGAGTGCAACGACCGGCAGGTGTTCATCCGCACGGTTGCGCCGGTGGCGCCCATCGGTGCTGCTGCCATCTCCGGGCTGGCCGGGGCCTGCCTGCGACGCGCGGGTATCGAGGTTCCGCGTCCCGGGTCGCACACGTTGCGTCACAGCGCGGTGCAACGGCTGGTGGACGCCCAGTTCCCGCTCAAGACCATCGGCGACTTCGTCGGACACCGCTCGGCCCGTTCCACCGAGGTCTACGCCAAGGTGGACGTCGAGACGCTCCGCCGGGTCGCGTTGGGCGACGGCGAGGAGGTGCTGTGATGAACGACGAAACTGTCACCCTCGCCGTCGCCATCGAGCGGTTCCTTGACCACCGGCGGGCTCTTGGCCGCAAGTATCTCAGCGAGCAGTCCGAACTGGCACTGCTCGTCCGCTTCGCCAACGCCCGCGGCGTCGATGGCCTCGACGGGCTCACCGCACAGCTGCTCGATGAGTTCTTGGCCTCCCGGCCGCGAACGCGCCCCCGCAGCTTCAACCACCTGCTCGGCGTGGTCGCGGTCTTTCTGGATTGGGCGGTCAGCCAGCAGCTGCTGGCCGCGTCACCGCTTCGCACGCGACGACGCCGAGCGACCGCGGAGCGGATCCCGTTCATCTTCGACCCGGCCCAGGTCCGCCGGCTGCTGGACGTCGCCGGGGGGCTGGCCGACAACTCTCGAGCGCGTGGCCGGGGCGCGACCTATCACAGCATCTTCGCGCTGTGTTACGGCCTCGGACTGCGCGCCGGTGAGGTCTGCGGGCTACGTGCCGGCGACGTTGATACCGAACGGCAGCTGCTGGTCGTCCGCGGCGGGAAGTTCGGCAAGACCAGGCTCGTGCCACACGGGCCACGCATCGGCCAGCTCCTTGGCGAGCAGCTCGAACGACGCCGAGACGGCGGCGACGTGCTGGGCGACGAGGCACCGCTGTTCACCTTCGACGGACACCGATGTGTCCATCCCGGAACTGCGAGCCTGACGTTCCACCATCTGGTCCCCGAACTGGACCTTGAGGTCCCTGACGGGGTCATCTCGCCACGGCTACACAGCCTGCGTCACTCGTTCGCGGTCGCAACGCTGTTGCGGTGGTATCGCCAGGGGGACGATCCCGCGGCGCGGCTCTTCGAGCTCTCGACGTTCATGGGCCATGTCGACCCCACGTCGACGTCGGTGTATCTGACGATCACTGCCGAGCTGTTGGATGAGGCCAACCGGCGCTTCGAGGCCTTTGCAGCACCGACGTTCCAGCAGGCACGGCCATGAGCGCCCCTTCGGCGCTGGGAGCGCTGCTGCAGTCGTTCTTCACCGACCACCTGATCACGGTCAAGGGGCTGCGCCCGGCATCGGTGCGCAGCTACCGCGACACCATCCGGCTCCTGCTCATCTTCGTCGCCGACCAGCGGCGCACCAAGATCACCCGGCTGCGTCTCGAG
>PWTE01000334.1 GCA_003563915.1 Nitriliruptoraceae bacterium | reverse complement strand
GTCGCGTCGGACGCCGCGATGACGGCTGCCTCGACCGGTTCGATGCTGGTTGACGACATCGTGACGGTGTAGGCAACGCCCAGGTCCGGCAGACAGGCGGTGTCGCCCTCGCCGGGTACGTCGTCGGACCAGTTATCGGCGATGATCCAGTCGCCAGAGGGGTCCGGGTCGTCTGGTCCTTCCCAGAGGACGGCGCCCGCGGGGCAGGACACGTGGGAACTGGCAGACGCGGTCGACGGGGTGAGCAGCATGGCCGCCACCAGACCCAGGATCGCCAGGCCGAGCACGTGTCGAGGCCGTCTGACGGCTGCGAGCGCGTTCGCGAGCGAGGTTGCGTGCATGTGACGTACTCCTCTGGGTCCCGAGCCCGCACGCTCTCCGTGCGAGACCCTCCTCGGGACCCGATGCCGCCGCGCAGGGTCCTGAACGGTCTGTGGCTGCCCTGTGGACGGCCTTCGGACGAGCTGAGGGGCGACCTCGCGAACGCAACGCTGGCCGGTGAGGACGGTGGGTAGTAGCCTCCATCCGCATCAGCGGGTTCGGAGGCTCGCGGGGTACGCAGTTCCCTTGCACGGGGACGCCACCACCCCGGTTGGGGGGAGCCGAAGGCATGGGCGAGCCACGTCAGGTCGTTGGGTCGGTGCCCGCAGCCGCGGGCGCTGCCTTCGCGCGCGTGCGCCGCCATCCGGTCGCGATCGTGCGTGCGGTCGCGGGGTGGGGCAAGACCACCACGACGTCCGCTCTGATCGGACCGGCCCTGTGGCACCGGGTCGGTCCGAGCGAGGCCGAGCCCGAGGTGTTCCTGCGTCGGCTCGCGACCTCACTGGGTCGTGGGCCTATCGGTGGGTCCGGTACGGGGGTCGAGCCGCTCGCTACGGCGATCGCCGACCGCGGGACCCCGTTCGTGCTGGACGACGCCCACCACCTCCTGTCACGACCGGACGGTGCGGCGCTGCTGACCGAGCTCGTGATGTCCCTCGAAGGCTCCGTGGCGACCCTCTTGCTGACCCGCCCGGTCCGGCTCCAGGACGTCGCACCGGAGCTTGCGAGCGCCCCGCAGGTCGCGGCCGGCGACCTCGCTCTGGACGCGGCCACCCTGCTGCCGCTCGCGGCCGCCAACGGGGTCGATGACGCCATCGTCCCGCGTGTCCTGGCCGCCACCGGAGGGTGGCCGGCCCCGTGCGTGGAGGTGCTGCGGATCCTCGGATCGCTCCCGGCGGCCGCGCAACCGGATGCCCTCGCGAGCCTGTTGGGTGCGGCTGGACCGGCCGGGGTGCTGGTAGCCGACGAGGTGATCGGATGGACCGGGGTCGATCTGCTCGAGCGCTTGGCGCAGCTCGCCCTCCTCGGCCCGACCGACCCCGGTGAGCTGGCCGACCTCGTCGATGCCGGACGGTCGGTCGTCGGACGCCAGCTCGCTGATCTCATCACCGTGGGACTGGCTCAGCGGGATCCGCTCCGACCCGACGCGATCGGCGCCCTGCCCGTGGTGGAGAGGTTCTTCCTGGAGGAGCAGCTCTCGAACTGCTCCGCAGGGAGTGCCGTCGTCGATGACCTGGCAGAGGCAGGGGAGCGTAAGGGTGCGCCGGAGCTCGCACTGCGGGTCGCCACCCGTGCGGGTGCCCAGCGCGGAGCAAGGGTCATCGCCCGGGTGCTCACGGAGCACGGGGAGGATCTGCTCCGGCGGGGTTTCGCGAGCCAGGTCGACGCGGCTGCCAGGGCGTTGGATGCGGAGCACCGGACCGAGGCGACCGACCTGGTCCACGGCCAGGCGTTGTTCGTGAAGGGTGACTGGAGCGGGGCCTTGCGTCGCTTCACGACGGTGGCGGGAACAGCCGATCGGTGGTCGACGGAGATGGCCCTGCGGATCGGCCTGGTCCACCACTTCCGCGGGGATCTCGCTGAGGCCTTGGAGGCGTACGCTGCGGGTCCAGCGGAGGACGACGGCAGCCTCGAGTTCACCGCGCTGGCCTCGTGGCGCGCGACCGCGCACTGGCTCCGCGGTGAGTTGGAGCCAGCACGGGATCACGTCACCGCAGCGATGCAAGCGGCGACCGTCCGAGGCGACGACCGGTCGTTCGCCCTGGCGCACACCGTCGCAGCCCTGCTCGCCGCCTCCGATGGTGACCGCCGCGCCAACGAGGCCCATCACCGCACGGCACTGGCTGCGGCCCAGCGCGCCGGGGATGTCATGCAGCAGGTCCGCATCCACGTCAACCGGGGGTCGCACCACCTCGAACACGGCCAGCACGAACGGGCGCTCGCCGAGACGGACCGTGCGATCGATCTGGGCGAGCACATCGGGTTCGTGCCACCCCTGGCGGTCGGGCACTGCAACCGCTCGGAGATCCTGCTCCGCACCGGCGCCCTGGACCAGGCGAACCACGACGCCCAGACGGCGCTGACACTGTTCGAGCAGATCGGGTCTCGCAACGTCAGCTACGCGCTGCGACTCGTCGGTGATGTCCGTCGGGAACGCGGCGACCTGGTGCTCGCTCGGCAGGCCTACGAGCGTGCCATCGCACTGGCCGGGTCGGACGGGGATCGGCAAGGGTTGGTGCCGGCCCTGCTCGGACTGGCCCGCACGCTCTGTGGGGACGATCCCGAGGCCGCACGTGCCCACGCCGAGGAGGCTGAACGACTCGCGGACAGCCTCTACGCAGCCACGGTCAGGGTCGTGGTCGGGTGGATCGCACTTGCCGCGGGGGACCGTGCCGAGGCGGCGCAGGCCGCGAAGCAGGCCCGAGCCGAGGCCCGGGTGCGGCTCGACGAGCACGTCGAGGTCGAGGCCACCACCCTGCTGGCTCTGCTCTCGGACGATCCGGTGACGGCGCTCGATGAGGCCGCTCGCCTCTGGCACAACCTCGATGACCCGCTCTGGAGCGCGCGGACACAGCTCGGGGTCGCGAACCGCTCCACGGATCCACGGATCCGGGCGCGGGTCGGCGAGCTCGAACGCACACTCGGCCAGATGGGTTGTCCGGTCCGTGGGGGTGCTTTCATCCACCAGGCCGTGTGCGGGACGGACGTCCGCGCGCCGGTCGCGATCCGCGCACTCGGTGGGTTCGCGGTGCACCACGACGGGGATCCCTTGCCGGCGTCGGCCTGGGGTTCGCGCAAGGCCCGCGACCTGCTCAAGCTGCTCGTGGTGCGAGCCGGCCGGGGTTCGACCCGCGAGGAGATCGCCCACCTGCTGTGGCCCGATCTGCCGTACGACGAGGTCGCCAACCGGCTCTCGGTCGCGCTGAGCGTGGTCCGCGGCGTGCTGGCCGTCGACGAGGGGACGCCCGCGATCGTCGCCGATGGAGTGTCGGTGCGGCTCGATCCCGATGCCGTCGAGATCGACGTCGAGGTCTTCGCACGGGCGGCGACCGCCGGGCTGCGAGCGGCCAGGTCGGGACAGGACGCCGAGGCACGGACCCTGTTGACCGCCGCCGCGGTGGCGTACACGGGTGACCTGCTCGAGGACGACGTCGACCTGGGCTGGGCAGAGGACCGGCGGGCCGAACTGCGTGCCACCTACCTCGCGGTCGTGCGCGCCTTGGCCGCGGCGGAGGTCGAGGATCCCTCGATGGCGGCGGCGCTGTTGCTCCGGATCCTGGAACGTGACCCCTACGACGAAGCGGCCTACCTGCAGCTCTGCCGGGTGCTGGTCGCGGCAGGTCAGCACGGCGAGGCACGACGCCACCACCGCCGCTACGTCCGACGCATGGACGAGTTGGGTCTGCCCGCGACCCCGCTCGACGCGCTGAACGACGCCGGTCCCGGCGATCCCCAGCGCGACCGGACGGCGCAACGGGCCCGTTCAGCTCCGTCGCCGGTACCCTCCCAGGTCGACGGCGAAGGAGCACCTCGATGAGCGACGGCGGTCAGGTCCGCAAGGGCGGCGGCTCCGAGCAGGAGCCCGACGAGCAGGTCGAGGCCACGACCGATGCTGACGCCAAGGAGGTCCTCGACGACGTCGACGAGCTCCTGGACGAGATCGACGACGTGCTCGAGGAGAACGCCGAGGAGTTCGTGCGCGGCTACGTCCAGAAGGGTGGCCAGTAGGCCATCGGCCGCGTCCGTCGAACGCGCCGGTCGACCGGGTGTCGTCGTGCTGGCTGCGTCGCCTCGGCGCAGGCCGGTGTGCGGTGCTCAGGAGCGCGACCTACGCTCGCCCGGCCGCAAGGAGGTGCACGTGACGTCCGAGGATCTGCTGTCCAGCCTGCCCCGCCCCTTCGACGTCGGCGGGAGTTCGTTCTTCTCGACCCTGCAGCGCGAGGCACCCCAGGCGGTCCCGCCGATCCTCGCCGGTGAGTGGCCCCAGGAGTTCCGATCCCAACTCGTCGAGGGCACGACCGTCCTGGCTGTGGTCGCGCGCGACGGCGTGGTGATGGCCGGCGACCGCCGTGCGACCGCGGGCCACATCATCTCGCGTGGCGACATGCGCAAGGTGTTCCCGGCGGATGACACCTCGGCGATCGCCATCTCGGGTGCGGCAGGTCCCGCCATGGAGCTGGCACGGATCTTCGCGACCGAGTTGGAGCACTACGAGAAGGTCGAGGGTGAGCCGCTGTCGCTCGAAGGGCGCTCCAACAAGCTCGCGGGCATGGTCCGCGCCAACCTGCCGATGGCGATGCAGGGGCTGGTCGTGGTGCCACTGTTCGCCGGGATCGACCGTCGCACGGGCGAGCGCCGGATCTTCGAGTACGACCCGGTCGGCGGCCGCTACCGCGCGACCGAGAGTGCGGCAACAGGGTCCGGGGCGCTGGCCGCCCGCGCGACCTTGAAGCGCCTGACCGATCCGGAAGCGGACCTCGACGCGGCGGTACGCACGGCGGTCGAGGCGCTCTTCGACGCCGCCGAGGAGGACTCGGCCACCGGCGGGCCCGACCTGATCCGCAAGGTCTACCCGATCGTCGCGGTGATCGACGCCGAGGGTTACCGCGAACTGTCCGACGACGACGTCGCGGCCCACGTCGAAGGCGTCATCGACGCGCGCCGACGCTGATCGCTGGTTCGACGACCCTGACCCCATCCCGACCGAGGTAGCCGTGGCAACCCCCTTCTACGTCGCCCCCGAACAGATGATGAAGGACCGGGCCGAGTACGCCCGGAAGGGCATCGCTCGCGGGCGCGCCCTGGTCGCGGTCGAGTACGAGCACGGGGTCGTCTTCGTCAGCGAGAACCCGTCGCGGTCGCTGTACAAGACCTCCGAGATCTACGACCGCATCGGGTTCGCCGCGGTCGGGCGGTACAACGAGTTCGAGTCGATGCGGGTCGCCGGCATCCGCCTGGCCGACGTCAAGGGCTACCAGTACGCCCGCGAGGACGTGACCGCGAAGTCGCTCGCGAACGCCTACTCCCAGGCGCTCGGTGCCATCTTCATGGGCGGCGAGGCCAAGCCCTACGAGGTCGAGCTGCTGGTCGCCGAGGTCGACGGCGATACCGGGGAACCCGGTCATGAGCTCTACCACATCCTCTACGACGGTTCGATCGTGGACGAGAGCCGGTTCGTGGCCATCGGTGGCGACACCGAACCGTTGACCTCGGCCCTCGAGTCACGCTGGGAGACCGACCTCGGCCGTGATCAGGCCGTCCAGGTCTGCGTGGCCGCCCTGTCGGAGGCCGCCGGGAGGGACATCCAGGGCGACAACCTCGAGGTTTCGGGGTTGGACGCGACCCGGCCCCGCCGGCGGTTCTTCCGCCTGCGCGGTGAGGAGCTCGCCACCGCTCTGGCCGACGGATGACGGTCGCCGGCCCGGTCGGGCTGCGGCTGTCGTGGGGAACGGGCACCCTGGACCTCCGGCGCACGCCGCTCTCACCGTGACGCGCCGAGGAGGTGACGGCGCGATGCGACGCAGGATCTTCGGGATCGAGAACGAGTACGGCGTCACCTGCACGTTCGAGGGGCAACGCCGGCTCAGTCCGGATGAGGTTGCGCGCTACCTGTTCCGGCGGGTCGTGTCGTGGGGCCGCTCGTCCAACGTGTTCCTGGAGAACGGAGCCCGGCTGTACCTGGATGTCGGCTCCCACCCCGAGTATGCGACCCCGGAGTGTGACAGTCCTCGTCAGGCGATCGTGCACGACAAGGCCGGCGAACGGATCGTCGAGGACCTCGTGCTCTCGGCCGAGCGTCGACTGGCCGAGGAGGGCATCGCCGGGCGTATCAGCCTGTTCAAGAACAACACGGACTCCGCCGGCAACTCCTACGGGTGCCACGAGAACTACCTGGTGGGTCGGGTGGGGGAGTTCCAGCGGCTCGCCGAGGCGCTGATCCCCTTCCTGGTGACGCGCCAGGTGTTCGCCGGAGCCGGGAAGGTCCTGCAGACCCCGCGGGGGCCGATCTTCTCGCTGGCGCAGCGCGCCGAACACATCTGGGAAGGGGTGTCGTCCGCAACCACCCGTTCACGGCCCATCATCAACACGCGCGACGAGCCACATGCCGATGCCGAGCGCTTCCGTCGTCTCCACGTCATCGTCGGCGATTCGAACATGTCGGAGTACACGTCGTGGTTGAAGGTCGCCACCTGCGATCTGGTCCTGCGGATGCTCGAGGACCAGACCGTGATGCGGGACCTGTCCCTGGACAACCCGATCCGCGCCATCCGGGAGATCTCGCACGATCTGACCGGCACCCGCCGGATCCGTCTGGCGACCGGCCGGGAGATGAGCGCGCTCGAGATCCAGCAGGTCTACCTGGAGCGGGTCGAGCGCTACCTCGCGTCCAGCAACGAGGTCGATGACGAGGCCAAGCGCGTCGCGGGGGAGTGGCGCTTCGTGCTGGAACGGCTGATCAGCGACCCTCTCACGCTCGGGCGGCAGCTCGACTGGGTCGCCAAGTACCACCTCATCGACCGCTACCGCGCGAAGCACGAGCTCCCGCTCACCCATCCACGGGTGCAGATGCTCGACCTGGCCTACCACGACGTCGTTCGTGACCGGGGGCTGTACCACCTGATGGTCCGACAGGGCCGGATGCAGACGCTGCTCGACGAGGAGGAGATCGTGGCGGCGACCACGACCCCTCCGCAGACGACCCGGGCGGCGCTCCGGGGACGGTTCATCGCCGCAGCCAAGGCGAAGCGTCGGGACTACACCGTGGACTGGGTCCACCTGAAGCTCAACGATCAGGCCCAGCGCACGGTGTTGTGCAAGGACCCCTTCACGTTCGAGGACGAACGGGTCGACCGCCTGATCGCCTCGATGTGATCCAGGCCTCCGGGGCGCGGTGGACGTCTACGCTCGACGGTGTCGTCGGCTGAGGGGCAACGGGACGTGAGCGAGAAGGCGGAGCGGCTGGTCAACCTCACGGTGGCTCTGCTCGAGACCAGGCGACCGTTGACGTTCACCGACATCAAGCGCCGCACGGGCTTCTACGGGCAACGTGACCACGAGTCGGGCCGTCGGATGTTCGAGCGGGACAAGGACGACCTGCGCCGTCTGGGGGTTCCCGTCGTCGTCGAGGACCTCGCGTTCGGCGAGGACCAGGGGTACCGCGTGGTGCGGCGGGACTACGAGTTCCCCGACATCGACCTGACGCCGGAGGAGGTCACCGCGCTCGCCGTCGCGGTGCACCTGACCGGAGGCGAGGGCACCCGTCTCGCCCTCACCAAGCTGCTGGCCCGGGCACCGGACCCGGCGCCACTCGAGAACGCTCCGCCGGTCCAGGTCCGTATCGCGGCGGATGCCGTGGATGCGGTCGCGTCGGCCGTCGTGACGCGCACGGCGCTGCGCTTCACCTACCGGACCGCGGACGGCCGCCTGGGAGAACGACGGGTCGATCCGTACGCGGTGGTCCAGCGGCGAGGATCGTGGTACCTCGTCGCACACGATCACGAGCGTGCTGCGCTCCGTGCCTTCCGGCTCGATCGCATCCAGGGGCGACCGAGGACGGTGGGTGAACCCGATGCGTTCCGTACGCCTGCGGACCTGGATGTGGCGTCGGCCGTCTCAGGGCCGGAGGTCGCCGGCATCGAGGTCGATCTCGCGGTCGACCCCACGGCGAGGTGGGCTGTCGAATCACGAGGAGGGAGCTGGACCGGC
Source organism: Nitriliruptoraceae bacterium (assembly GCA_003563915.1). Lineage (GTDB taxonomy): Bacteria > Actinomycetota > Nitriliruptoria > Nitriliruptorales > Nitriliruptoraceae > CSSed11-175R1. The sequence goes on along the minus strand of PWTE01000334.1, from coordinate 23,258 downwards.
CAGCAGGTGGACGGACGACCCGTCCTGCGGGTCGCAGGTCTCGACGAGGACCGTGACCTGGCGTGGCTCCTCGGCCTGGCACCGGGGGTACGCGTGCTCGCGCCGGCCCGGGTGGCCGACAAGGTGGCAGCGGGTCTCCGCGCGGTCCTCGAGGTGCACGACGCCGAGCCGGTCCAGGAGACGACATGAGTGCGACACAGGAGGTCGCTCGCATGCTCACGCTGGTCCCGTGGCTGCTCCAGCGGCCGGGAGCCACCCTCGCGGAGACCGCCGAGGCCTTCGGTGTGGCGCCGCAGGCCATCCGTCGCGACCTCGGTCACCTGGACTTCTGTGGCCTCCCGGGTCTCGGCGGAGGGGACCTGTTCGAGGTCACGCTGGTCGGGGACCGGGTCGTCGTCTCGATGGCCGACGAGCTGCGACGCCCCTTGCGACCGACCCCGGCGGAAGCACTGCGTCTGGTCCTCACGGTGGACGCGGTCGCGGATGTGCTGGGCGAGGATCTGCCGGCGCTGCGCTCAGCGGTGACGAAGGTCCGTGAGGCGGTAGGCATCCCCGAGGACGTCGCGGACGTCCTCGAGGACGACCCGAACGAGCGGGAGCTGATCGCCGAGGCGCTGCGTGACGGTCGTCGCGTCCGCTTGTCCTACCAGGGGCGGGGTGATGACGCACCTGTCACGCGCGAGGTGGACCCGTGGACCTTCCACGTCCAGCACGGGGTGTGGTACCTGCAGGGCTACGACCACGGCGTCGGTGAGCGACGGACCTTCCGTCTGGATCGCGCGGCGGACGTCGAGGTGCTCGCGGTGTCCATCACCCAGCCGGCACCCGACAGCCTGCCTCCTCCCACCTACGCACCCGCTCCCGACGATCCACAGGTGGTGCTCGAACTCACCGCGTCCGCGCGGTGGATCGAGGAGGCCCTGACGGTCGACGAGGTGGTCGAACGCGCCGACGGAGGTGCCCTGATCACCTTCCGCACGGATACCCCACGGTGGATCGCGCGACTCGTCCTGATGGCTGCGGGGGGTGCGGAGGTCCGTTCGCCGGACGCGCTCCGGGAGGACGTCGTGCGGCTGGCACGGGCAGCGCACCCGGACAGCTGACCGTCGCGGTCAGACGCGGCCCGGTGCTCGACCGGGGCCCGTCGGAGGATCGGCCTATAGGTCGTGGGCTGCCGCGCCGATGGGAAGGGTGAGGCCACGACGGCGGGTCGAGGAGGTGAGCCAACCATGACGCGTATCCGCGCCAACTGCCCGGATTGCGGCGATGTCGAGCTCGCCCCCGAGGACATGTTGATCGAGGTGAGCCACGACGCGGATGACCTCGTCGGACAGGGCAGTTGCTACCGCTTCGTCTGTCCGGACTGCGCCGTCACGGTGCGCAAGCCGGCGGATGACCGCATCGTGCAACTCCTGATCACCGGTGGGGTGCCCTTGGAGGTCACCGACGACCAGGACGTCGACGGCGTCGGTCCGCGCCATCCGGAGACCGCGGTCGGCGGGCCCCCGTTGACCCTCGACGACCTCCTCGATCTCCACCTGCTGCTCGAGGACGAGGACTGGTTCTCGAGGCTTGCGGAGCGGTGCAGGTAGCGGCCTCTAGACTGGCAGGCGCCCGGACCTCGAGGACCGTTCGTGTTCGTCACCGTCACCCTGCTCATCACCGCGCTCGGGACCCTCGCCGCGCTTCTGATCCTGCTCTGGAGCGTCGTGCGACGCACGACCGCCCTTGCGAAGGACCTGCGGGACCTGCAGGAGCGACTGGCCCCGGACCTCGAGAAGCTGCAGCGGGACACCGCCATCGTCCAGCGAGAGCTCGAGCAGGTCGGCGGCGCGGTCGAGCGGTTGCAACAGCAACGCGAGGAGCGTCGCGAAGCATCGGGGTGAGACCTGTCGTTCCATGCACCTGGGGGGTAGACTCGGGGAAACTCGCCCTCGACGCGAAGAGGACCTCGATGACTGCAGGTGGACAACAAGCGCTCATCATCCTGCTCGTGGTGCTGGTGCTCTTCGGCGCCAAGCGTCTGCCCGACCTGGCCCGCTCCATGGGATCCTCGATCAAGGAGTTCCGCTCCGCGACGAAGGAGGCCATGGACGACGCCAGCGACGAGCCGGCCAAGGACGAGGCCACCGGCGCGTCGTCGGACCCCGATCAGGAGCGCTGATCCATCGCCCTTGACCAGGCGCCCTCCGGCCCCGAGCGGTCGGGGGAGATGAGCCTCTTCGCACACCTGACCGAGCTACGTCAGCGTCTCACCCGTGCGGTCATCGCGCTCGGCTTGGGAGCGGTCGTGGGCTACGCCGTCTTCCCGTACCTGCTCGATCTGATCATGGCGCCGTACTGTGAGGTAGCCGACGCCGTCCGGCCCGATGGCTCCTGCACCCTGATCGCGCTGACCCCGCTCGAACCGCTGTCGGTACGGTTGAAGACCTCGTTCGTGATCGGGCTGTTCCTCGGTGGGCCCGTGATCTTCTACCAGCTGTGGCGGTTCATCACGCCCGGACTGACGCGTCGGGAGCGACGGTTCGCCCTGCCGTTCGTGGTGTCGAGCCAGGTCATGTTCGCGGTGGGCATCACCTTCGCGTACCTCGTCATCCCCTTCGGCCTGCGGACCCTGCTGGGCTTCGGAGGGCCGGGCATCGAGCCGTTCCTGTCGGCGAGCGAGTACCTGTCCTTCTTCCTCACCCTGTCCATCGCCTTCGGCCTGGTGTTCGAGGTCCCGCTCATCATGATCTTCCTCGCCCTGGTGGGGGTGGTCAACGCGTCGGGCCTCCGGAAGGCGCGCCCGTACGCGATCCTGATCAGCGTCGTCGCATCGGCCTTCATCACCCCGACGACCGATGCGGTCACCCTGTTCTTCATGGCCGGTCCGCTGATCCTCTTCTACGAGCTGTCCATCCTGGTCGCCTGGCTGGTCGAACGGTCACGACGGCGCCGAGCGGCATGAGCGAGACGACCCGCACCCCGACGGCGTCTGGAGGCGACCGGAGCACCTCGCGCTGGGCCCGTATCGTGCTCGGATGGCGCCGCTTCCGTGGCCGGACACCCTTCGCGCTGCTGCTGGCAGCCGTCGCCTGTGGACTGGTGATCGGGGTCCTGGTGGGCCGGGGGACCGCACCGGCACCGACGGTGCAGGCGGCGCGCGGCATCCAGGCGACCCTGCTGCCGCTCGCTCTGGATGCTGACGGCATCTGGACGTCGGGTTCCGAGGAGCGACCGCCCGTCAGCGAGGGTGTCGTGCAACTGCGACGCGAGGACGACACCGGCGTGGTGCTGGAACACCACGACGCATGGCTGCGTGCGTACGACGCCGTGCTGGTCCAGGTCGCCGGTGTCGACCTACCCCCGGCCGCCCGTGCGGTCCAACGGCAGTTCATCGCCTCCATCACCCTCTCGCGCGACGCGGTCGAGGTCCTCGCGCATGCCGCTACCGTCGAGGACCCTCAGGCCCGTCAGGACCTGTTGACCGAGGTCGGCCGGCTGCGCCAGCGCAGCGAACAGCTCACACAGTCGGCCCGGGCGTCCATGCTGGATCTCGACGGACAGCGCGCGGATGTCTCACCACTCGGTCCTCCGACCACCTTCCAGGAAGGACGTCCATGACCCTCGACCACCCGACGATGGCGCCGGGGTTCGTCGAGGAGCTGGGTTTCGAGCTCGATGACTTCCAGCGCGACGCGATCGCGGCCCTCGCCGCCGGTCGGTCGGTCCTGGTCGCGGCGCCCACCGGTGCGGGCAAGACGGTGGTGGGGGAGTACGCCTGCCACGAGGCGCTCGAGCGCGGTGGCAAGGCCTTCTACACCACCCCCATCAAGGCCCTCTCCAACCAGAAGTTCCGGGACCTGACGGAGCGCTACGGCACGGAGCGGGTCGGATTGCTCACCGGGGACCGGTCCGTCAACGGTGACGCACCGGTGGTCGTGATGACGACCGAGGTGCTGCGCAACATGATCTACGAAGCCTCGCCCACACTGCGCAACCTGCGTCACGTCGTGCTCGACGAGGTCCACTACCTCGCTGACCGTTCTCGCGGCGCTGTCTGGGAGGAGGTGATCGTGCAGCTGTCGACGTCGGTGCAGGTCGCCGCGTTGTCCGCGACCGTCAGCAACGCCGAGGATTTCGGTCGCTGGCTGGATCAGGTCCGCGACGGGTGCGAGGTCGTCATCTCCGAGGCGCGGCCCGTTCCGCTCAAGCACCACTACTTCGTCAACGACCGCATCCACGACACGTTCCAAGCGGGACGCAAGAAGGGTGCGAGCCGTGAGCACCGGGAGCGTGCCTCACAGGCGCTGGGTGGCGTCCCGAACCCCGACGTCGTCATGCTGGAACGTCGCGCTCGCCAGCGCAACCGGGTCACCAACAAGGGTCGCCGGATGGGGCCGGACGTCCGGCTGCGGTGGCCCTCACGCCCACAGGTGGTCACGGAACTTGCGGCAAGGGGCTGGTTGCCCGCGATCGTCTTCGTGTTCTCGCGGCACGGCTGCGAGAAGGCGGTCGAGCAGCTGGTACGTGCTGGCGTGAGGCTGACCGACGCGGGCGAGCGGGAGGAGATCGCCACACTGGTGGACACGATGGTCGCGGATCTGCCGGAGGAGGATCTGCGGGTGCTGGGCTTCTCGGCCTGGCGCGCGGCACTGCTCGACGGGGTCGCCGCCCACCACGCGGGGATGGTGCCCGCCTTCAAGGAGGTCGTGGAGCTGCTGTTCCAGCGCGGGCTGCTGAAGGTGGTCGTCGCCACGGAGACGCTCGCCCTCGGCATCAACATGCCGGCGCGCACGGTCGTCATCGAACGGCTCGAGAAGTACAACGGGGAGTCGCACGTGATGCTCACCCCCGGGGAGTACACCCAGCTCACGGGACGGGCAGGACGTCGCGGGATCGACGACGTCGGCCATGCCGTGGTGCTCTACCAGCGTGACCTGCCGTTCAAGAGCGTGGCCGGGCTGGTGGGAACCCGCGCCTATCCGCTCCGCAGCTCCTTCGCCCCCTCCTACAACATGGCGGTGAACCTCCTTCGGCGGCACGATCTGGCGCAGGCGGAGGCGCTGCTCGGTGCTTCGTTCGCGCAGTTCGAAGCCGACGCCTCGGTCACCCGCAAGGCCGACCGTCTGTTGGAGCTCGAGGAGGGGATCCGGGGGTACGGGCAGCACCTGAGTTGCGACCGGGGGGAGTGGGCGGCGTACTGGGCCCTACGCAAGGAGCTGTCGCGGCGGGAGAAGGATCATGCGCGAGCGCGACGCCGTCGGGAGGAGGCCGGGGTGCGTGAGGCCATCGCCGGGCTCGTCCCGGGCGATGTCCTCCACCTGCCCTGGCTCGGTCGGCGGGGGCTCGCGGTCGTCGTCGGCGTCCACGTGAGCAAGGCCGGCACGCCGCTGGCGCAGGTCGTCACCGACGAGCGGGCGCTGACGAAGCTCGGGCCCCGTGAGCTGTCCGAACCGCCACGGCCGATCGATCGACTCCGGCTGCCCGGCAAGGGCAACCCACGCCAGAAGGACTACCGCCGCGCGATCGGCGACCGGCTGCGGGCTGTCGATCCGCCGCCAGAGCCGGCTCCCGCAGAGGTCGCCCCGGCGTCGGAGGACGGGGACGCGAGCCAGGAGATCGCGGCCCTGCGTGACGAGCTCCGTGCCCACCCGTGCCACCACTGTCCCGATCGGGACGAGCACGAGCTGTGGCAGCACCGAGCGGACGAGCTCATCGGCGAGGCCGATCAGCTCCGCGCCGACATCCGGCGCGCGACCGGATCCCTCGTACGTCAGCTGCACCGGATCCTCGAGGTCCTGAAGGAGCTCGGTTACGTCGATGACGAACCCGCGCCCACCGGGGAGGGACTGCTGCTGGCCGGGATCTACAGCGAGGTGGATCTGCTGGTGGCCGAGGCGCTCCGGCGGGGACTGTTCGAGGACCTCAGCGCCTCCGAGCTCGCCGGGGTCGCCTCCCTGTTCGTGTACGAACCCCGAGGTGGGGAGGTGACGCTGCATCCGGAGCTTCCCACCGTGGACCTGCACGAAGCCGTCGAGGCGATCCTCGAGCTCGCGGACGAACTACGGGAGCTCGAGCGACGGGTCGGCGTCCGGCCCTTGCGCGACCTCGACGCTGGGTTCGTCGCGGCTGCCTGGAGGTGGGCGTCCGGGGCAGACCTCGACACCGCGCTGGGTGACCTCGATCTGACCGGCGGCGACTTCGTCCGCAACGTCAAGCAGGTCGCGGACCTGCTCGGACAGCTGCGGACCGTCGGTGGTGCGCACCTGTCCGAGCGGGCGAACACCGCCCTGGACGGGTTGCGCCGTGGGATCGTCGAGGCGTGATGCCTCGACGCCACCATGAAGGCTCGTCCCAGCGCTCTAGGCTCCGTCGGGCCAGGAGAGGAGCCTGCCGTGTCCGGTGAGCACACGTTCGGTCGTCCCCTCGTCATCGCGAACCCTGCGGCAGGGACGGGACGCTCGCCGATCCTGCCGCGGCTGCGGGCGGTGCTCGATCAGCTCGGGATGGATCACGACGTCGAGGTCACGGGAGGCCCAGGCCACGCCACCCACCTGGCTCGCACGGCCGTCGCGGATGCGGGCCGCACCTACCTGATCGCGGTCGGCGGTGACGGCACCGTGCACGAGATCGTCAACGGGATGGTCGATGCGTCATCGCGACGGCTCCTGGGTGACGGCCCGGTCCTGGCCATCGTCAGCGCCGGCAGCGGTAGCGATCTCGTTCGGACCTTCGGCCTGGATCGGTCGCCGGAACTGCTCGCGCCGCACCTCGCGAGCGATGCGGTGATGCCGATCGATCTCGGGCACGTGACCTGTCGTGACGAGCGGGGACGCCCGCGTGAGGTCGTCTTCGCCAACGTGGCCGAGGCCGGCTTCGGTGGACGCGTGGTCCAGACCGCGGCGCGACTCCCACGCCAGCTCGGTTCGACCCGGTACGGGGTGGGGATCGTCGCGGGCTGGGGTGGGTTCCGTCGGGTCCGCGTGACGGTCACCGTGGACGGGGGGTCGGTCACCGACGACATCTGCAACGTCATCGTCGCCAACGGACAGTTCTTCGGCGGCGGGATGCGGGTGGCACCCCGGGCACTTCCCGATGACGGCCGGTTCAACGTCCAGACCTGGGGTGGGAACCCCACGGACATCGTCCGGGCCGGTCGGCAGCTACGTCGCGGGACCCACCTCGAACGCTCGGATGTCCGTGAGTGGCAGTCCGCCACGGTCAGCATCGACCCGGAGCGACCGCTGGTCGTGGAAGCGGACGGGGAGGTCCTCGGTCGGACGCCGGCCAGGTTCGAGGTCCTTCCGCGACTGCTGCGCCTGAAGCTCTGACGACCTACGTTGCCGACGGTGAAGGAGGACCGGGTGACCACGGAACGACTGGAACGTGCCCAGGGCGTCATGCGCGAGCACGACGTCGGCGCCCTGCTCGTGGGACCGAGCGCGGATCTGCGGTACCTCGTCGGTTACGAGGCGCTCCCTCTGGAGCGTCTGACCCTGCTCATCGTCCCGGCTACCGGAGAGCCCCGGCTGGTGCTGCCCGCGCTCGAACTCGCGCGCGCGCAGGACAGTGGAGCCACCGACCTGGTCGAGCCCAGCCCCTGGACCGAGACCGAGGATCCCATCGACCGCGTCGTCACACACCTGGGAGATGCGGCGGCAGGCAACCTGGCGGTGCAGGACCGGCTGTGGACGAGCTTCACCCTGGCGCTCCAGCGTGCCCTCCCTTCCGCTTCGTGGGTCCCGGGATCCCAGGTCATGCGGCCCCTCCGGATCATCAAGGACGCCGATGAGCGGCAACGTCTCCGCGAGGTGGGCCGAGCGATCGACGAGGTGCATGCGCAGGTGCCGGCGTTGCTCCGTCCCGGCCGATCCGAGCGAGAGGTCGGACGGGACATCGCAGAGCTGATCCTCGAGGACCACGACGAGGTCAGCTTCGTCATCGTCGGGTCGGGCCCGAATGGTGCCTCGCCCCACCACGAGACCGGCGATCGGCGCCTGGAGGAGGGCGATCCGGTCGTGGTGGACATCGGGGGGGTCCGCGCGGGCTACTGCTCCGACTGTACGCGCGACTACGTGGTCGGCCATGTGCCGCCGAGCTACGCGCAGATGCACGCGGTGCTCGAGGAGGCACAGGAGGCGGCGGTACAGGCCGTGCGACCGGGGGTCGCCGCGGAGGCGATCGACGCAGCGGCTCGGGACGTGATCGCCGCGGCGGGGTACGGCGACCACTTCATCCACCGCACCGGTCACGGGATCGGGGTGGAGGAGCACGAGGAGCCGTGGATCGTGGCCGGCAACACCGAACCCGTGGAGACCGGCATGGCCTTCTCGGTCGAACCGGGCATCTACCTGCCCGGCCGGTTCGGCGCACGTATCGAGGACATCGTCCTCGTCAGCGACGAGGGGGTCGAGCGACTGAACCACCGCCCGCGTGAGATCCTCACCGCGGGGTGACCAAGGAACGATCGTGGGCGACGACATCCAGGTGAGGCGAGCTCGGATCGAGGAGATCCGGCCCCTGGCCGCTGAGTACAAGCAGGAGCAGGAGAACGAGCTCGGCATCCCTGCTCGGGCACCCCTGCCCCAGGGGGGGATCTTCTGGATCGCTGAGGAGGCCGGGACACCGCTGGGGTACGCCGCCGGCACCCTGCGGGCCACCGGCTGCACCGTCGGACCCGTGTTCGCGCGTCGTCAGGCACGGCGGCGCGGTGTCGGTCAGGCGCTGCTGACCGCGATCCAGCAGTGGGCACAGCAGACGCGTGTGCCGGTGGTGGAGATCTCCGTCGCCGCGGACAACGAGGTCGGCCGACACTTCCTCGAGTCGCTCGGCTACGAACCGCGCAGGATCCTGATGTCGTTGACCCCCGACCCGCAGCGAGCGGGTGGACGGGACGGTGACGGTGCCTGACATGGACCTCCTTCCCGAGGAGCAGCGGGAGCTCCTGGAACTGGTGCGCACGGTGGTGGAGGACAAGCTCGCCCCTGCAGCCGAGCGGTACGAACGCGAGCACACCTTCCCACGTCCGTTGTTCGAGCAGCTCGCCCGGATGGACCTCACCGGCCTGCCCTTCGACGAGAGCGTCGGTGGGCTGGCGATGCCCTACAGCGCGATGCTCGCGGTCATCGAAGAGGTCAGCCGCGGGTACACCGCCCTCGGCATGGGCCTGTCGGTGCACACCCTGGCGACCTGGGGGATCGATGCGCATGCCACGCTCGAGCAGCGGGAGCGGTTCGTGCCGGACATGGTGGCGGGACGCTGCCTCGGGGCGTACTCGCTCTCGGAGCCGGGATCGGGGTCGGACGCCGCGGGGCTGACGACCCGAGCGGTCCGCGACGGCGACACCTACCGGATCACCGGGACCAAGGCCTGGGTCACCCACGGTGGGGTGGCGGACCGGTACCTCGTCATGGCACGAACGGGGGACGAGGGCGCCAGGGGCATCAGCGCCTTCGTCGTCGACGCGGACCAGCCGGGACTCAGCGTCACCGAGCCGGAGGACAAGATCGCCATGTGGTCCTCCCCGACGGCGCAGTTGGTCTTCGAGGACGCACCGGTCTCGGTGGACCGTCTCCTGGGCGGCCGGGAAGGAGAGGGCTTCAGGGTCGCGCTCGCGTCCCTCGATGGTGGTCGGCTGGGCATCGCGGCGTGCGCTGTCGGCCTTGCCCAGGCTGCCCTCGATGCCGCCGTGGACCACGCCAGGGAACGTGAGCAGTTCGGCCGAACGATCGACCGGTTCCAGGGCGTGGGTTTCCTGCTGGCGGACATGGCCGCCCGGACCGAGGCCTCCCGGGCGCTGTACCGCGCAGCGGCGGCTCGTCGCGATCGAGGGCTGGCCTTCGGCCACCAGGCCGCGATGGCCAAACTGGTCGCGACGGATGCCGCCATGCAGACGACGACCGACGCCGTGCAGGTGCTCGGTGGCTACGGCCTCACGCGGGACTTCCCGGTCGAGCGCTACCTGCGCGAAGCGAAGATCCTGCAGATCGTCGAGGGCACGAACCAGATCCAGCGGCTGGTGATCGCTCGCGGTCTCACCGGCCGCACGCCCTGGTGAGGACGATCGTCCATGCGCCCGCTCACCGACCACGACCGCCGACGCCTGCGGGTGACCTGGCGCATCGTCGGGGGTGGGGTGGTGCTCGGTGCCGGAGGAGCCGTGATCCTCGCCTTGCTCGGACTCGACGGACGTGTGGGGTTCGCGTCGGTGGTCCTCGGCGCGGCCCTCGGGTGCGTCCTGTCGGGCCTGACGACCGCCATCCTGGCGATCAGGGACGAGGCGAGACGCGAGCCGGTGGCGACACGACGGCTCCTGATCACCTTGGGGCTGTTCGCCCTCGGGGCGATGCTGTTGACCACGGTCGCGGCGCTCGCGGCGGTGAACGAGTGACGGGCAGTGGCGCGTCGTCGCCTCCGTCGGGTTCTCCGCCTACCATCCGGGCGTTGCGTCACGCAGGGAGAACCCGACGGGAGCACGGGTGAACAGCACCGCGACGTCCTCACGACCGGCGTCCGACGGCACCGCGGCACGTGGCACCTTGCTCGTGGCGGATCGCGTCCTGACCCTGGGCCACGGCCGGAAGGCCGCGCGAGCGGTACTGGTGCGGGGCAGCCGCGTCGTCTGGGTCGGTGACGACCCCTCCCAGGCTCCACCTCACGGCGACCAGGTGGACCTCAGCGGTTGTGCCATCGGCCCCGCCTTCGTGGATGCGCACGTCCACCTGACGCCGACGGGACTCGCGCTGACCGGGCTCGACCTCGGTGAGGTCCAGAGTGGCGCCGAGCTCCTGCAGGCGGTCGCCACCTACGCCGATGCCCACACGGGACGGGTGGTGTGGGGGCATGGTTTCGATCCCCACGGTTTCCCCGATGAGCTGCCCGGCCCCGATGACCTCGCCCAGGTCGCGGCGGGCCGGTCCGTCTACCTGTCCCAGGTCGACGGACACACCAGCATCGTCGATCGACGCACCTTGTCCGCTGCGCCGCTGGCCCGCGCGGAAGGCATCGAACGTGACGCCGCTGGGGCACCCACGGGGGTCCTGCGCCGTGAAGCCAACCACATCGTGCGACGGTGGAGCGTGGGCGCGATGGAGGAGGCCGAACTGGCGGCCGCCCGGCGCGAAGCGGTCCGGCACGCCGCTGCGCTCGGCATCGGATCGGTGCACGAGATGGCCAGCCCCGACGTCATGGGGCTCGAGGACCTCGATGCGTGGCTCGAGGGCGACTGGCCGATCGAGGTCATCACCTACTGGGCCGGCCTCGACCTCCAGACGGCGCTCCTCCGTGATCTCCGACACATCGGCGGCGATCTCTTCCTCGATGGAACGCTCGGGTCGCACACGGCGGCCCTGCTGGGGCCCTATGCCGACCGTCCTTCCACGACCGGACACCTGGAGTTCGATGACGACACCCTGACCGCATGGTTCCTCGAGGCTGCGCGAGCCGGACTCCAGACCGCGGTCCACGCGATCGGTGACGCGGCCCTCCAACAGGCCGTCCGGTGCTGGCGGGAGGTCGATGACCGCCTGGCCGAGGAGGGCCTCCACGATGCGGTCCGCCGCGGTCGACACCGTCTGGAGCACGCGGAGATGCTGAGCATCGATCTCCTGGACGACCTCGCGGAGCTGGGGTTGGTCGTCTCCGCCCAACCGGCGTACGAGGCGCGGTGGGGGTTGCCCGACGGGCTCTACGCGGACCGGCTCGGCACGGAACGGGCCGCGCGGACCAACCCCTTCCGAGCCATCGCCGACCGCGGGATCGGTCTGGCTTTCGGATCCGACGCGAACGTGACCCCGATGGATCCCTGGGGGACCGTGATGGCGGCACAGCACCGGCGCCACCCCGAGCACGAGGTGAGTCGGTTGGAGGCCGTGTCCATGTCGTCGCTGGGTGGCCGTCACGCGGCTCGTCAGGAGCGCTACGTCGGTGTGGTGCGTGCGGGGATGCGCGCGGATCTCGCGATCTTCGAAGGCGATCCCTACCGCGCCGACGACCCGCGGGGAACCACCTGCGTCGCGACCGTCGTCCACGGGCGGATCGCGCACGGTGAACTGGCCCTCCCGGATGCACCGGGACGGGCCACGGCCAGGACCTGAGTCCCGGCCGCCAGCGCGATGGCTGCTCGCCTGCCGAAGGGGCTCGCGCGCTGCGCGCAGCGGAGGGCACGACGGCGTCGGTGTCGCTTGACGCGAGCGCGCCCCAGGTGGTTGCGTGCGACCCGCATCGGTGGCCGCGGCGAACTGGTGGACGGCCAGCCCCCGACGGTCGAGTGGGACGACGACCACGGGGCGCTGAAGGACCGGGTTCGTCACGACCACCGAGGCGAGTGTCCGCTCAGTAGACAACGTGGCCGCCCAGCCGTACCGGGCGCCACGGCCCCAACGGCGGGACGCTCGCCCGGTCTCGCGAGGCCCCGGACCTGGGAAGGTCCGGGGCCTCGCTCGTGGGCCGGTCGACGCTTGCGTCCAGCCGAGCACCTCTGGTACGAACCCGGCTCGCCGATCGTCGGCCGGATGGTCGTGGAGCGAGGAGCGCGAGTCGTGGCACCACGCGGGACATCGACCGAGGACGCCGCCTCCGTCGACGGGCCGGTCGTCGACGATGAGGTCGAGGAAGCCTTCGACGAGGACCCGTTCGAGGATGACGAACTCGACGCCGATGAGGAGGACCTCGAGGGCGCGGACGAGGATCTCGCGGGGGAGGACGACGAGGATCTCGCCGTCGCCGCGGCCGCCGATGACGGCGATGACGAGGACGACGAGGTCCTGGACACGCCGGTGGTCCCGCCCGACGCGGCCTTCGACGACGACGAGGCGGACGAGCTGGCCGCGGCCGTGACCGGCGAGGACGACGACCCGGAGGCCGACGTCGACGGGTTGAAGGACGGAGAGTTCGTCTGTCGGGGTTGCCACCTCGCGATGCGCGACACCCAGCTTGCGGACCCCAAGGCGATGCTCTGCCGCGACTGCGTCTGATCCTCTCCCGGTCACTGGTCGCACCGCTGTTGGCGGTGGGGTCGGGCTTCGCACTGCTCGCGTCGCACCCTCCGGTCGAGCTGTGGTGGCTGACGTTCCTCCACCCGGCGCTGCTCCTGGCAGCCCTGTCGGCCGACCGCGCCGGGCCGCCTGGAGGGCGCCAGCACCTCCGCGCGGCAGGTCTGGGAGCGATGACCGGCATCGTGGCGTTCGGTCCGATGCTGTCCTGGTTGATCGTGGCCCCGGCCGGCGTCCTGGGTTGGGGCCTGCTCGTCCTGGTCCAGGCCGCGTGGTATGCCGTCCTCGGTCTGGGTCTCGGGGTGGTGCTCGAACACCGGTTCCTGCCGCTGCTCGCCGCCGTCGTGGGGACCGGGATCGACGCCTGGCGTGGCATCGTCCCCCTCAACGGCTTCGAGTGGGGTGCCATCGCCTACGCCCACGTCGAAGGTTCCTGGATGCTCCCGATGGCCCGCATCCTCGGCGGTCGGGCCATCACGTTCCTCGTCGTACTCGTGTCGGTCGCGGCCGCGCAGGCCCTGTTCCTCGTCTGGCGGGAGGCGCGCGACGAAGGCGTCAGCCAGATGGAGGCCGCCCTCGCAGCGGCGCGTCTGCCGCTCGGCCTGCTCGTCGGCGGCCTGCTCGTGTCGATCCTCGTCACCATCGATGCGCCGCCGGAGGAGGGGAGCCTCGACATCCTGGCGGTGCAGGGCCACGACCTGCGACTGTGGGAGGAGTCGGTCCCGGACCGGCCGCTGCACGTGACCACCAACATGCGCGACGAGACGCTCCGAGCTATCGGTGACGGACCGCAGCCGGACCTGACGATCTGGCCCGAGTCGAGTATCGACGTGGATCCGACGACCCCGCGAGGGGAGCGGCTCGCACCTCTCGTGCAGGACGCGATCGACGCCGCCGGGGAGCTGCTCGCCGGCGCCACGATGGACGCGGACGACCGGGAGAACGAACGGTTCATCACCGCCCTGAGGTTCGCCGGCTCCTTCGAGGAGAAGGAGCGTTACGTCAAGCGTCGGCTGGTGCCGTTCGGAGAGTTCATCCCCGCTCGGCCGTTACTGGAGTGGTTCCCTCCGCTGGAGCAGGTACCCCGTGACGCTCTACCGGGCGAGCGACCGCAACAGCTGATGACCTCCGATGGGGTACGGCTCGGGGTCATCATCTGCTTCGAGACCCTGTTCACCGACGTGGCCAGACAGAACATCATGGCGGGCGACGAGCCAGCCCAGATCCTGCTGTCGTTGACCAACGACGCCTCCTTCGGGGAGACCGCCGAGCCGGCTCAACACCTTGCCCAGGTCCGGCTGCGTGCCATCGAGAGTGGCCGCTGGGCGGTCCACGCTGCGCTGTCAGGTTCCTCGGCCTTCGTCGACCCGGACGGCAACGTCTTCGATCCCACCCCGCTGTTCGAGGTCGACAGCATCCGACGTGAGGTCCCCCTGGTGAGCGGGGTCACGCCCTACCTCGTGATCGGCGACGTGGTTGGCTGGCTGACCCGTCTCGCGGTCGTCGTCCTCGCCGTCCTCACGGTCGTCGGCGCACGACGCCGACGGGTGGCTTCGAACGCCGCGGAGTGACCGGGTAGCCTCCCCTGACCCGGGGCGATCCCGGCCCATGCTCCCGTCGTCCAGCGGTCTAGGATCCCACCCTTTCAAGGTGGTGACGCGGGTTCGAATCCCGTCGGGAGTACCACCGACGTCCGGGGCGTTGAGGGCACGTCAGGGATACCCTCAACGCCCACGCGACGCGGCACGACCGCAAGGAGCCACCTGTGGCCACCAAGATCGAGGTCCAGATCCCCGTCGAGCGCCAGAAGGCGGCGCAGGCGGCCGGGAACTTCGAACTCGAGGACCTCCCGGGCAGGCTGTCGGAGCCTGATGCCGCCGTCCGGGTCGGCAAGACCCCCAAGCAGGACAAGCCGTTGAAGGTCGTCCGCTCGCTCAACGGGGTCACGAAGCTCACGCCGGGACAGATGATCGTGAACTACGGACGGTCGGAGTCGCGCTGGGCGACGTCGTACCAGAAGCGCCGGGCCGGCACGGCCGATTTCATCGAACTCATCAGCTACGCCCGTCAGATCATCGGTCTCGATGACGAGGGCCAGGTGCTCATCTGCCTGATGGGGCACGCCGGCCAGGGGCCCTGCATCCCGTTGTGGGTCCCGCGTGAGGAGGTCACCCTCACGGTCCAGCCCAACGACATCATCCTGCGTTTCGATGACATGAGCTTCGACTGGTGAGCGGGCCGGGGGAGACCCCGCCGGTCGCGGAGCTGCTCACCCTCGCGCACGACCTGGCCGACGCGGCGGACGCCCTCACGCTCCGCGCCTTCCGCGGTCAGCTGGACGTGCGGACCAAGGCCGACGGCACCTGGGTCACCGCCGTCGACGAGGAGGTCGAACGCACCCTGCGCTCGATGATCATCGAGCGCCTCCCCGGGCACGCCGTGCTGGGTGAGGAGGACGGTTTGCACGGCCCACCCGACGCGCCGGTCTGGATCATCGATCCGATCGACGGGACGACCAACTTCGTCCGCGGCAACCCGATCTTCGCGACCCTGATCGCCCTGCAGGTGGACGGTCAGGAGGAGCTCGGTGTGGTCTCCGCTCCCGCCCTGGGCACCCGCTGGGATGGCGTGCAAGGGGGTGGCGCACATCAGGATGGCCGCCCCGTCGCGGTCAGCGAACAACGCACGCTGGAGGGTTCGGAGGTGGCTTTCGGCGGCCTCGACCACTTCGCCGAACAGGGCCTCGGCGGGCTGATCGACCGTCTCAGTCGGGCGACGCGACGTCAACGTGGGTACGGGGACTTCTGGCAGCACTGCCTCGTCGCCTCCGGCAGCACCGATATCGCGCTCGAGGCCGATGTGAACCTGTGGGACCTGGCGGCGGTCAAGGTCGTCGTCGAGGCAGCTGGCGGACGCTTCACCTCGTTGGACGGTGCGCGCACCGCGGACGGCGGCGATGCGCTGAGTACCAACGGTCACCTCCACGACGAGGTGTTGGCGCTCATCGCGGAGATCCGCTCCGGAGGATGACGACCGGACCGGTCCGGCACCGTCACACCGGACCGTTACGCTTCGGTCATGGTGGATGACACGCGAGAGATGCCCGAGCCGCCGGCGGACCCGGTAGACCCGGCAGATGCGGACGGGGTCCTACGTCTGCTGGAGGTCGAGCGTGCGCCAGAGGGCACCTACGGCACCCTGGAGCCCGCCACGCCGCCGCTGATCGATGGACAGGGCCGGGTGCGCCTGTCCTTCAGTCGTATCGACAGCTACCGGAACTGTCCCCGACGTTTCCGGTACGACTACATCGATCGGTTGCCGAGGGTCCCGAGCCCCCACCTGTCCTTCGGCTCCTCGATCCACCGGGCGCTCGAGGCGTTCTACGACCGCAAGCTCCCCGACTGCCCGACCGAGGAGGAGCTGCTCGGCTTGCTGTACGACTCCTGGGAGACCACCGGCTTCCGGGAGCTCCCGCGCGAGGAGCAGATCGGGTTCTACCGGCACGCGCAGGACGTGCTCCGGCGCTTCCATCGCCGAGCGGCTCCGACCTACCGCCTACCCGCCGCGACGGAAGCCTGGTTCGAACTCCCCATCGGCTACGAGGCGGTGGTCGTCGGCTCGATCGACCGGATCGACGCGGACGACGACGGCGCGCTCCACGTGATCGACTACAAGACCAACCGGAAGGCCAAGGATCGTGCTCGGGTCGCCGGGTCGTTGCAGCTGGCGATCTACGCGCTGGCGTGCCGTCACCTGTTCGGCCGCCTACCGGCCACCGTCAGCCTCGACTTCGTCGTCCCCGGCGTCGAGGTGCGGGTCGAACTCGACGAACTGGATCTCGACGCGACTCGCGAGACGATCCTGGAGACCGCCCAGGCCATCCGCGAGGAACGGTTCGAGCCGACCCCGAACCGGCTCTGCGACTGGTGTGACCACCGGGCGATCTGTCCCGCCTGGCCTCAGGACGGCTCCGAGAGCCTCGGGGAGGCGGTGGCCGAGCTGCGGCGACGCCGTCGCGAGGCCGCACGGCAGGTCCGGGAGCTGCGCGAGATGGAGGCCGGCGTCGCGCGACTCGCGAGCGAGGTCGGCGCGGCCTCGACCGCCGACGGACGCAGCGGAGACACCCGTTAGGCTCGCGGAGAGCTTCGAGCACACGGATCCCGCGAGGAGGTCGCCATGGGCGAGCAGGTCTCGAACGACATCCGGGTCGATGCGCCGATCGACACGATCTGGAACGTGATCACCGACGTGGCGGCCTACCCGGAGTGGACCGACGGCGTCGAGGAGACCGAGGTCCTCTCCACGACCGACGAGGGCTACCCCCTCCAGGCGTGGTTCCGGGTCGACGCGAAGGTCTCCGAGGTCACGTACACGATCGAGTACACCTACGAGGACTACGACGTCCGGTGGCACCTCGTCGAAGGGGAGACCCTCTCGCAGCTCGACGGTGCCTACGAGCTGCGAGACGACGGGGATGGCACGCACGTCACCTACCGGCTCACGGTCGACGTGGACCTGCCGGTGCCGGGCTTCATGAAGAAGCGCGCTGCCAGGACCATCCTCGAGCAGGGGCTGAACGGCCTGAAGGCGCGTGCGGAGGCGCAGGGCTGACCATGCCACGCGATGAGGTGGAAGCCGCCTACTTCACGCTCCTGCGGGCACGCGAGGAACTGGACGGGGTACGCCGGTACGGCGAGTACCTGCACGACGAGGCGCGTCGGCTACGTCGGTTCCTGGCGGAGGGCGAGGCGCTCGCGGACACGATCGATCGACGCTGGCGTCGCCCCCTGCAGCACACCGACACCCCCCTCCGTGACGCGGTCCGCACCCGACTGGCGGTGATCGACGAGGAGCTCCGTGAGCTCCCGGACCGCGAGGTAGCGGCAGGAGCCTTCGTGGAGGAGTGCGAGCGGGAGCACGCGAAGCTCAAGGACCGAGGCTGAACGATGTACCGCGACGACCCTCTGGACGACGAACTGGAGCTGCGCGGGCTGCTCGGTGACGACACCGTCGACCGTCTCGCGGCCACGGGGAGCTCGGACCTGACGGCGGAACGCACGGCCGTGGAAGCAGCTGTGGACGTCCTCCGGGTGCTCCAGGGCTGGGTGACCGACGAGTCGGCAGCGCGCTGGTTCGTGACGGAGCAGCGCCGCCTCGACGGGAAGAGCCCCGTCCAGGTCCTGGCGGCGGGCGCGTTCGAGGACGTCGAGGAAGCCGCGCGTGTCTGGGCTGCTGCGCAGGGCTGAGTCGCATGGACCGGGACCGCACGCCCCGGTCGGCGTGGCCGCACGCGTTCCCGCGTCGTGTGGTGAACCGCTACGCTGAGCCGCCGAGCTGCGATCGGCTGCGCCTTCTCGCCTGTAGCGATCGCTCGGAACCTTCCCATCACAGACTCTCCTGCGAGGTAGCACCTCCCATGCCCCAAGGTCACGTCAAGGTCTTCCACCCCGACAAGAACTACGGCTTCGTCGTCACGTCCGACGGTGAGGAACTGCACGTCGCGGGGGACCAGGTCGCCGGTGACGCACTGCGCTCCGGTGACGAGGTCGAGTTCGAGATCGCGGAGAACGACCGCGGACGCGCGTCGGCGACCCAGGTCCGAGTGACCAAGACGGCGCCGGCGGACAACCCGGTCGGTCGCACCATGGCGGCACCGCCGACGTGGGACGAGCTCGAGGAGCGCGAACGCCAACGTCGGATGGCGCGCCGCCGCCGCAGGTAGTCGCAGGAGGTCGTCGTGTCCGCCCGCGCGCTGGTCGCGTCGACGGGTGGACCCACGCTGTCGTCGCCGGTCGGCCACACCGGTGGGATCGACACGGCCATCCGGCCACGAGCCGACGCGGCACCGCAGGCCCCGGTGCGCGAGCGCGAGCCGGACACCGAGTCGCGGCAGGAGGAGGCGCGACCCTGGAACGTCGTGGTCTGGGACGACCCGGTCAACCTGATGTCCTATGTGGTGTTCGTGCTGCGCCGGGTCTTCGGGTACCCCGAACCGAAGGCCCGCAAGCTGATGCTGGAGGTGCACCACCTCGGCAAGGCCATCGTCGCGTCGGAACCCCGCGAACGGGCCGAGATGTACGTCCAGCAGCTGCACGCGTACGGCTTGCACGCCACGATGGAGCGGGCGTGACCGCCCGTCGTCGGGTGGCCTGCGACCGCGCGGGAGGGCGGTGATCGATGCCACGCGTCTTCCAGCGCCAGGGGGCGCGGATCGTCGCCCGGTTCGCGCCGGAGGAGGTCGAGCTGCTGCGCTCCCTGCAGCAGGGCATCCGCGTCACCCTCGAGGAGGGTGACGCGCAGGACCCGGTCGTCTCGCGCCTGTTCCCACGCGCCGTTACCGACGACGACGAGGCCGACGCCGAACTCCGCCGCCTGCTCCGTGATGACCTCCTCGCCTCGCGACAGGCGGGTCTGGATGCGCTCGTCGCGATCCTCGACCGCTGTGAACCGCATCGCGGTCGCCTGCGCGTGACCCTCGAGGACGACGAGCCGCTCCTGGTCCTAGGGGTGCTCAACGACCTGCGGCTCGCGATCGGCGCACGCATCGACATCGAACGGTTGGATCGCCGGGGGGTGTCCGCGGACGACCCCGTCGCCTACCGTCTCGCGGTGATGGATCACCTGGGCTGGTGGCAGGAGCAGCTCCTGACCCTGCTGGAACCGGACGATCCCGACCTGGAGACCGAACCGTGGACCTGAGCATCGGTGTCAGTGAGGACCTCCCGATCGCGGTGCAGCAGCGGGTCGCGGCACACGTCGAGGCCGCAGGCTTCCGCTCGCTCTGGACCAACGAAGCCAGCGGGCGGGATTCGCTCCTGCTGTGCCAGGCCTGGGCGGCGGCGACGACGGACCTCCAGGTCGGCGTCGGGGTCGTCCCGATCTGGACCCGCAGTCCGGCACAGCTCGCGATGGCCAGCGCCACCCTGCAGGAGGCCTCCGGGGGACGGTTCCTCCTCGGGCTGGGGGTGAGCCATCCCGCCACGATGGGGCCGTGGCACGGCGCCGAGGTACGGGCACCCCGGACCGCCGCACGGGAACTGTTGGCCATCCTCCGCGACATCGAGGCCGGGGAGACCACCGACCTGGACGGCGAGGTGCTCCGCTCGCGTCGCTTCCGCTTGCAGGTCACCCCGCCACCGCCACCGACCACGCGCTACCTCGCCGCCATGGGGCCGCGGATGCTCGACCTGGCGGGTAGCGCCGCTGACGGCGTGCTGCTCAACTGGGCCAGCCCAGGCGAGGTGCGGCGCGCCGGTGACCGGGTCCGGGCCGCTGCCGAGGTCGCCGGCCGCAACCCCACGCACGTCGAGGTGGCGACCTACGTCCGCGTGGCGGTCGCGGAGGATCGGGATGCCGCCAGAGCGGCGCTCGCGACCCAGATCGGGCAGTACGCGGCGTTGCCGGCCTACGCCGCCCACCTCGAGCGGCAGGGCTTCGGGGCGGCGCTGGCCCGCGCGAAGGAGGCCCACCGCGCTGGAGCGGACGGAGCCGGTCTCGCTGAGGCGCTCGGGCAGGAGACCCTGGACGCCTTGGGGTGGGCGGGGGCGCCCGGGGACGACCCAGGGACGGTGCTCGCGGGCTACCAGGAGGCGGGTCTGGACCACCTGATCGCCCGGGTGGTGGTCGTCGGTGACGACCCGGTCGCGAGCATCCAGCAGGTCGTGGGAACCCTCGACCGGTTCACCGGCCGCCCAGACCGATCCGGCTGAGCAGTTCCGTGGCTTCTGGCACGCGGGCCAGCCGCGTGACGAGCAGGTACGGGACCGCGATCGCGGCGAGGATGAGGACCGCGACGACCCGACCGGGGAGCTCGACCTCGGCGAGTACACGACCCGCCACGATCCCCGTGGCGGCCGCCAGCAGGCCGGCGATCGCCAGGCTGCGGCCGTGGCCCCCGGCGACGCGAGGCGCGGCGTAGAGCACGCGGACCCGCACCCGCAGCAGTGCGTGCTCGATCCACGAGCCGACCACCGCCCCGAGGGCGAGCCCGACGGCGCCCAGACGTAGACGACTGTCCACCCCTCCGCGCAGCTCCTCGTCCGCGATGCGCCAGGTGACGTCGTCGACGAGTTGGAACCCCTCGGGGGTGGCGGCGAAGGCATCCAGCGGCAGCATCAGGCTGATCCCGACGATCGCCGACAGCCCGACCCGGATCCCCGCGTACAGCGCGGGTGTACGCGCATCCCCGCTGCCGTAGAGCACCGACTGCAGGAGGCGGGACCAGGTGCTGGCGAGCAGGCCGAGGCCATAGACCGACAGGATGGCCCCGACCTGGACGGAGGCGGCCGCGGAGAAGCGACCACCCTGGAAGAGCAGGCGCACGATGTGCTCACCTGCGACGAGGAACGCCACCGCGGTGGGGACGACGAAGAACGCCACCCTCCCGAGTCCGGCATCCAGGCGGGCGACCACCCGCTCGCGATCGGAGTGGTCGATCGTGGACAACGTCGGCAGCTCGGACGCGGCGACGCTCATCCCGAACAACGCGACGGGCAGCAGGAAGATCGCCTGGGCGAAGGTCAGCGCAGCGACGGCGCCGGCGGCCAACAGCGACGCGGCCAGCAGGTCGACGTAGCTGCCGATCTGCACGCTGCCGCGCCCGGCGAGCACCTGCCCGAAGCGGCGCGCCACGGTGCGTACGCCAGGTGCAGAGAGGGACAGCGAGAGCCGCAGCTCCGGTGCCAGGCGACGGACGGTGGGCAGCTGGACGAGGAACTGCGCCGCTGAACCCACCAGCGCTCCGACGGCCATGGCGCGGGCGAGCGTGACCTCGGTGCTCGTCATCAGGGCCGTGACGACCAGGGCCCCGATGATCGCCACGTTCCACACCACGGGGGCGACGTAGGCGAGGAAGAATCGTCGGTGGGAGTTCAGGATCCCGAGCGCCCACGCGGAGAGGACGAGCAGGCCGACCCCGGGGGTGATGATGCGGACGAGGGTGACCGTGAGCTCGTAACGTTCTGAACCGGGTTCGAACCCCCACGCCAGGACGCGGGTGACGGCCGGAGCGAAGGCGACCGTGAGGACGACGAGCGTCGAGGTGACCAGCGCGAGGAGCCCGGCGATGGCCCCCGCGAGGCGGCCCGCGTCCTCGTCACGGCCCTCGGCGATCATGCGGCTGTAGACGGGGACGAAGGAGGCGGACAGGACCCCTTCACCGAGCAGGTTCTGCAGCAGGTTGGGGATCCGCAGGGCGGCCTTGAACGCCTCCGCGCCGACGCCGACCCCCAGGAACCGGGCGGTGGCGATCTCGCGCAACAGCCCGGTGAGCCTCGACGCGAGGATCCCCAAGGCGACGAGTGTTGACCCTCGCCGCAGCTCGGCCTGGTCGTCACCGTCCCACGGACCGCCGGCGCTCACCTCGGCGTCAGCTCCAGCGCGTCGGACGTGAGCGCAACCGTCCGACGTCGTGGGCATCGCACCAACCGAGGAACCGCTCGCGGGGGACCCCGTCCCAGGCCAGTGCCTGGAGGCTCGGGTCGAGCGGCACGTCGGTGACCAGGGTCGCGAGCTCGCGGTACAGCTCGGCGTCCTCGCGACGCTCCGCCAGCGTCGTGGCCAGCCGGGCAGCACCGCGCACGCCCACATCCCAGTCACCCGGATCCTCGGGGATGGCATCCAGGTGGTGGTAGCGGCCGAGCAGGGTCGCGGCGGTCTTCGCCCCGAACCCGGGCAGGCCGGGGATGCCATCCGCGGTGTCGCCGACCAGGGCGAGCAGGTCGGGGATGGACGCCGGCGCGACCCCGGAGCGTGCACGGACGGCGTCCTCGTCGAGGACGCGGTCGCGGACGCGGTCGACCTGCACGATGCGGTCGTCCCGGACGACCTGCCCCAGGTCCTTGTCCGGGGTCAGGATGCGGACCTGGTCGACCTCGTCGACGAACCGCACCGCCGCGCTCGCCAGGGCATCGTCCGCTTCGTGGTGCTGCATCGACCAGACGGTCACCCCCAGGGCGCGGACGGCGTCCTCGACACGGTCGAACTGGGCGCGGAGCGCCGGGTCGACCTCGGAGCCGTCCTTGTAGCCCTCGAAGAGCTCGTTGCGGAAGCTCTCGATCGGGTTGTCGAAGGCGACCGCCAGGTGGCTGACGGCTTCCTCGTCATCCTGGAGTAGCCCCAGCAGCGAGCTGACGACGCCGACGGTCGCCTTGATGTCGCGACCCTCCGGATCCGTCCGGGCCGGACGTTTCGAGTAGTGGGCGCGGAACAGCTCGTAGGTGCCGTCCACCAGGTGCAGCCGCACGAGGAGCTCCCGGGTTTCGATGGCTTCGGGGCACGCTAGCT
>PWTE01000091.1 GCA_003563915.1 Nitriliruptoraceae bacterium | reverse complement strand
GCAACCGCCCGGGTGGCATGCCGGCTCCTCGCAGAGCGGTCGCGTCTACCGGCTGCTATCGGCGCGGCTGAACTGGGGAGCGTCGTCGCGCGCCAGGGAGCATGTCCCCGAGGTAGGTCAGGGCTGGTTGGGACATCTCGTGCTCGCGTGCGCTGTCGAGGATGGTTGCCAGCCGGTGGATGCTGCGTGGCGCGTGAGTCTGCTGCCTGTCGAGGAGCGTGCTGATGGGGCTGGTGCGTGCGGCTACCTGTTGGCCGGCCATGAGGTGTTCGACCCAGTTGGCGAGGTCTCCGAGGTCGCTGACGGTCGGGTGGGCGGCGTCGATGGCGTGGATCCGGTCGGTGAGTGCGGCGTGCTGGTCGAGGGTGGGCCATCCGTCGCGGGTGTAGTGGGCGCCGCAGGCGGTGGTGAGCCCGCCACGGTCCCAGGTGGCGGTATCCACGCTGATCGTGCTGATGGGGGTGGCGTTGGCCTGGCAGATGAGCCGGCCGTTGTCGCGTCGGATGTCGAGAGGGGGTGCGGGGGGCCAGGTGGGGCCGGTGAGCTGGTCGTGCAGGCTGTCGGTGATGCGCCAGATCTGGGTGGCGGCGTCGGGTCCGGGCACGACGACGAAGCGGATGGTCGTGTCGGTCGGCGCATGTCGGGTGAGGCCCCAGGCGTGCCAGGCGTGTGGTCCTGCCAGCCGTGCGGGATGCAGCAGGTCGGGGTCGAGCCGGTCGAGCAGTGGGGGATGGTGTCTGGCGGGCTCGGGCGGCGTCGCTGCCATCGGAACGGCCATCAGCCGTCCTCGAGGTCGGAGTTGAGCGTGGCGTCGAGGTCCGGGTCGAGATCCAGCGTGGTGTGCAGGTCGAAGTCGAGGTCGTGGTTGGCGGCCAGGGCGGGGTAGCAGTCTTCCCAGCAGCTTCGCAGCGCATGGTCCAGGTGCAGGTGTGGCCATTCGGCGGCGAGCTGGGGGTAGGTCAGGCCTTGGGCGATGCTGTGGGCGGGGCCGTGGTGGAGCCAGGCGGTGAGCAGGATCCGTCGCAGCTGCGGGTCGGTGAGGTCGAGCTGGCCGGGCAGGATTCCGGCGGCGTCGAGCAGTGCCGCCGGCGGGTGGGTCGCTGCCCACGTTCGTGGTTGGGAGCTCAGCTGCGTGGGGACCCGTGTGGCGGTGTCGTGCCAGTCGTGGTGGGCGGCCGGGTCGGCGTGGACCGGTGGGTAGTTCGCGTCGAGTGCGGCGCCGAGCTGTCCGGGACGAACGTTGGGGGTGCGGGCCGGTACGGCCGGGACGGGCAGGGCGAGGTCCAGGCCTCGCCGTCTGGCGGTGTCGGCGGTGGTGGGTCCGGCCTGCTGGTGCATGGCGGCATGCCGGTCGAGCTGGGCTGGGTCGATGAGCTGCTGCCAGCGGCGCTGCTCGTAGTAGGCGTGGGTGTCGATGAGCGCGGGCGGCAGGTTCCCGGACAGCATGACGGCCTGCCCGTGGGTCAGGGTGCGCAGGAACGCGGGCGGGGCCACGTCCATGCGCTCGGCGCCTTGGGAGACCGACACCCCACCGTCGGCGGCGGCGGACACGGTGTTGGAGGTGACCCACTGGTCGCCGATGAGCTCAGCGAGCAGCTTGAGGGTGTCGAGGTCCTGGGAGCCGGGCAGCCACACCGAGGTGGTGTGGTTGGCGATCACGGTGCGTTCCGCGTCGCCGTACAGTTGGCGGATCTGGGCGCGGTCCTGCCAGATGGTCATCAGGGTGATGCCCTGCCCGGCGCCGGTGGACGCGATCTTGGGCAGGGCCTTGAGCGGGGCGATGTTGCCGGCCTCGTCCAGCATCAGCAGCAACGGCGGGTTGAGCGGGGCTCCTTCGAGCAGGTTCGCGGACAGCTCGACCGCGGTCCGGTAGACGGCTTGGACCAGCGCGACGAACACCGGACGCAGTTCGGCCTGCTCGTACTCAGGGGCGACGAGGTACAGCGTCCCGCCGGCGGTGAGCAGTTCGGGGATGTTGAGGGTGCGCTCGGTGTCGCCGGGAGTGCAGGAGGTGGCGGCCTTGACCCGTGGGGAGCCGAACCCGCGGAAGATCGCCATGGCGGTGCCGAGCACCGATCCGCGGGTCTCGGGGGGTAGGTCGATGATGGCCTGCCAGGCAGCCTGGGCGTCGTCGTCGCCGAGCTGTCCGAGGATGTCGGCGACCTCGACGAATGCGGAGCGGTCGACCCAATGGGAGACCTGGTGGATGCTTCGGCCGGTGGCGGCTGCGGCGTACAGCAGCGGGGCGAGCAGTTTGGTGGCCAGGGTGTCCCAGAACTTGGCGGTGTCGTGCTTGTCCTCGACCGCTGCGGCGTCGGTGAGCCAGGTTGCCGCACGGGTCGCCTCGGGGAAGGTGGTGGCGGCCAGCAGCGGCGACCAGCGCACCGTGCCGATGCCCGAGGCTCCGGTGGGGTCGAACAGGTGCACGGGCCCGTGGGTGGCGGCCCGGTGGGTGGCGGTGAGGTCGTACACGTCACGTTTGACGGAGGTGACCACGGCAGGGCCGTCCCAGCGCAGCAGGTTGGGCACGACCAGCCGGGTGGACTTGCCGGTGCGGGTCGGGGCGATGACCATCACCGAGGTCCGCGCCGGGGCGAGCACGTCACGCTGCTGGTGGCTGCCGATCAGCAGCCGGCCTGCGGCAGGGGGCTCGGTGCCGGTGGAGGGCCTGGCTGCGAGCAGCGGG
>PWTE01000221.1 GCA_003563915.1 Nitriliruptoraceae bacterium | reverse complement strand
GAGATCCGCACGGATTACGACATGCAGATCGCCGAGGACACCTCGGCGGTGCTGGAGTTCGAGATCACCTACGACTCCGAAGCTGCGCAGCTGTTCGGCCCCGCGCAGGACTTCCTGGAGGAGGAGATCCGGTCCGACTTCGAGGAGGAGGAGATCGAGGGGGTGACGCTGCGTTCTGCCGAGGCGGATGGCTCCGACCCCGAGGTGCAGCGCGTGACCGCCGTCTTCGACGCCGAGGACGGTGAGGCGTTCGACCGGTTGGTCGAGGACCTGTTCCCCGGCTCCTCCTTCACCTCGCAGGACGGCACCACCTGGACGCTGCTGCTCCGGCCCGACGAGGACGTTGCCGAGGATTTCGACGATGAACTGGACCTCGAGGCGTTCGGCTTGGACTTCATCTCGGGTGAGGTCCGGGTCGATCACGCGGGGAGCCAGATCTCCATGTCGGGCGGCGAGTCCGACGGCGGCAACGCGGTCGTGTGGGACCCCTTCGGTTCCGATCCGCTCGAGATCGAGATGGACCTTTCGGGAGCGGCACCCCCTGCCGAGGAACCTGCCGAGGAACCGGAAGATGACCCTGTAGACGAGCCGGCGGAGGAACCCGTCGAGGAGCCGGCCGAGGAGCCGGCGGAAGAGACCGAGGAGGCCGTCGAGGACGACGACGCCTTGGCCGTCGCGGACGAGGACGAGGGCCTGTCGACCGCACTGCTCGCGGCCATCATCGGAGGGGCTCTGCTGCTGCTCCTGCTCCTGATCCTGTTCGTCGTGCTACGGGGTCGCAGGAAGCGCAAGGCCTCCGTCGCTGCCGCTGCCGCCCCGGTCGGTGCCCAGCAGGCCGGGTGGGCGCAGGACCCGGCCGCCCAGCAGCCGACCCAGCAGATGCCACCGGCTCAGCCCCCGGCGGACCAGGCGCCGACGCAGCAGATGCCACCGACGCAGCCAGGCGGCCGCCCGCCGGGCGCCCCTGGACCGCAGGGTCCGCCGCCCGGCTCTCCGCAGGGCCCGCCGCCGTCCGGTCCGGCTCCTGCCCCGTCCCCTCCAGGACCACCACCGGGTTCGCCACCTCCGGCACAGCCCCCGCAGAGCCCCCCACCGCAGGCGCCGCCACCGTCCGGGCCGCCAGGTCAGGGTCCGCCCCCGCCCAGCTCGGCTCCCGACGCTGACGGACGCGACCGCTAGGCACCCGGTTCGGCCGCGGGGCGACCTCCGTCCAGCAGGTCCGTCCGACATCGGGTCGTGCAACGCGGTCCGGCTGCAGGACCGTCCGGATGACCGAGCCCATCGGGATGTCACGGTCCGCATGCAGCCGCTACGGTGCGCGACCAAGCTCGCTCCGGTCACCGTCGCCGGCGCCAGGTCGCCGTCGAGATGGTCTCCTCGAGGTCCCCTGTGCTCTCCTGCTCCGCCGCTCGGTCGCCCGCGCGTGCCACCCTGATGCTGCTGTTCGTCGGCCTGCTCGTCGCCAGCTTGCTCGTGACGCTGTCCGTGGCGCCGGCTCAGGCGCGGTCGCAGGGCGAGTTGTTCGCGGCCGTCAACGAGGCGCGCAACGCCCGGGGGCTCGCTCCGGTCGCGGCCTACCAGGACACGACCATGGCCACGCGTGCGAACGAGCATGCGATCGAGACCGGCACGTTCCACGGGCTGCACAACGACGCCTTCGGTTGGTACCGCGAACGTGGGGCCACGAGGTTCCGGGAGAACCAAGCGAACTTCCCGGAGACGGGTGCCTCTGCGTCCGCGGTGGTCGAGGCCTGGTTGGATTCCCCGGGGCATGCGGACAACCTGCTGGCCACCGACGTCAGCCACGCGGCCATCGCGGTGCGCACCGTGCCGGGCGACCCGTCCGATCGCACCTACTTCACCCTCCAACTCGTCGACGATGGGGGGACCGGCGAAGCGAGCGCAGCAACCGAACCCGACGCGTCGGACGAACCGGACGGACCGAGCGCCTCTCGGTCCGAGCCTGCCGTCGAGACCGAGCCCTCGGGGGAGGCCGAGGCGGCTTCCAGCAACGGGCCCGCTCCCGCGCCACCGTCGGAGTCACCCTCGGAACCGGTCGACCCACCGGATGTCGAGACGGAGCCAGCGCCCGAGGACGACGGTCTGCGGTCGGCGCCGCTGGACCGGCAGGCCCGAGCGGTGCTCTCCGGTGTTGCGGGACCCTCCCCGGCAGGCTCGGGTGCGATCGCGCGCGCATCCCCGGTGTCCACCGAGCATGGCCTGGTGGCTGGCGTGGTGAGGGGCCTCGACGACCCGGCACCGATCGTCCTCGTGAGTGCTCACCGTGACGACCCGACGAACAGCGATGAGGTGGGAGCTCGTAGCGCTCCCGTCCCGATGCTGGCAACATCGGCACCGGGTACCTCGGATCTGTCGCTGGTCGTCGCGTTGATGGTGTTCGCGGCGCTCGCGCTCCTGGTATCCGGAGGATGGCTCGGGCATCGCCGTCAGGCTGCCGAGCGAGGCTCGTCGAGGTAGCGCGGCGCTCGCGACGCCGGCGGCGCGCCCCCTACCTTGCATCCCTGACGTGGATGCGTTCCGCGGAGCGACGGGCACCCACCAGCACGTCCGGCGGTCGGGTGCGAGCGACACGTGAGGGCCGGAGGCGATCGACATGCGAGCGCGTGACAGCAGGTTGCAGCGCCTGCAGCGCGCGTGGCAACAGTGGCGTGTCCGGCGGTGGGACCGGCTGGGAGGCCCGGGCCCTGTGCTGCGTTGGTCGATGCAGCACCGGTGGCTCGTCAGCATCGGGGCGGCGCTGATCCTCGCGGTCGTCCTTGGTGCCACCTTCGGCGTGCCACCGGTCTCCCCGCTGATCCTCGTCCTGGTCTTCGTCGCGCCCGTGCCCTTCTGGCTCCGTACCGAACGCAACGCCTACGAGCGCTGGCGGGAGCGACCCCCACCTCCGCGCCCGCATCCTGACGAGACCCTGTGAGGTCCGCCTCCGGTGTGGGGGTGCACCCCAGGGCCCGGAGGTTCAACCCGGCAGGCTGCCGACCTTCGTGGCGGCCTTCCTCCACGCGCTGAACGACGCCACCGACCCTCCGTGGGGACGGACCAGCCAGCGCCACGGATGCCGCACGACCACCCGGAGCGCGTCCGCCCGCTGGCGCCAACCCGGCACCGGAGCCACGGTCGCTGCCAGCCGGAGCCCGGCGAGCTCCTCGACCGGGTCGCCGATGAGGACCGACAGGTCCCGCCGTTCCGCCAGGTCGGCCAGGGTCTCGACGAGGAACACCAGTCGCTTGCCGGAGAGCCGGAGGCGGGCCAGCAGCGGCCGGTCGAAGACGAACACGGCAGGCAACCGAGGATGGGCTTCCAAGGCCGGGTCGGTGTCCCCGAGCGACTCGGCCGTCAACCACACCACCTCGGCGTCCCCGAGGACCTCTGGTGAGGTCGGTCCGCCGGTCGCCTCCGGGTCGGGGTCGTGGCGCAGCAGCGCCGGTTCGTCGGCGTGGGTGAGCGGCGGATCCTGGGGCCAGTCCTGGATCGGGCATCGGGTCGCCAACGGACAGGTCGCGCACAACCCCGGTGCCCGCTTCTCGACCTGCCACCGCGAGAAGCCGTACGGCCGCCCCGTCGCGGTGCCGATGGTCCACTGCCACCCCGCGCGGTTCGCGGCGCGGGAGCCGTCCAGCAGGTGGCGGAAGAAGACGTCCTCTCCGGCACGCCAGTCCCGGCCCTGCCGCACCGCCCAGTGCGATGCCAACCACATGCGTGTCTGGTTGACGAGGTAGCCGTCGCGGAGCAACTCGTCGACGGTCAGCGCGAGACAGGCCATCTCGTCGGACCAGACCTCACGCGGGTCGTCGCCCCGCCACGGCTGGCCGGACATGCCACGCCGGAGTCCGTCGCGGTTGCGCCCCCCGATGCGCGCGTAGAGGTGGCGGGCGTGCTCCTGCCACAGCAGTTCGTCGCGGAACCTCGCCCGGTCCGTCGGCGGTGCATCGGCGACCGCGTCCCACACCGTCGGAAGGTCGAGCAACCCGTGCCGCAGGTAGGGCGAGAGCGCGCTCGCGCCACGTCGCTGCTCGGGCCAGACCTCGTTACGGTTGCGCGCGTACCCGGTGATGTCCAGTGCAGCCAGAGCGGCGTCGGCGGCGATCTGCCCGCCTCGGAAGCGCGGGCTGACGTCGATCGTCCCGTCGACCACGTCGGCGAGGTGGTGTTCCACCCACGCGATGGCCCCTGCCCGGTCACGTGCTGCCGGGAGGTGGAGGGGACCGGGCGGAGGGGAGACAGGCATGCCCCGACTTCGTGGCCGCACCGCTGCCGGGTGGGCCGGCTCGCACCGCCGCCGGAGGATGTGGAAGGGTGCGACGTCACTCGCTCGAGATCCTCAGGATCCTCCCTGCACCTCGCCCCGAGACGAGAGAGCAACCATGCCGAGCCCGTCATCGTTCCGCATCCCCGTCCGGGTGGCGACGGGGGCCGCAGCGCTGGCCGCCGCCATCGCCGGCATCGCGGCGGTCGCGGCTGGCCGTCGCTACGGCGCAAGGACCGCTGAGGTCCGGGACACGCTGCCGGGTGACGAGTTGCTGACCGATGCGTCGCTCGTCACGACGCGAGCGATCACGATCGGTGCGCCGCCCGAGCAGGTGTGGCCGTGGTTGGTGCAGATGGGCTACCACCGGGGTGGGTGGTACTCGATCGACGCACTGGAGCGGACGATCGGTGCCGGCGACTTCCTCACCGGCGGGTCGGCCGACCGGGTCGTGCCGGAGCTACAGGACCTCCAGGTCGGCGATCGTGTGCCCCTCAACGATCGCGCCCACCTCGTCGTCGCTCAACTGGTCCGCCCCGAGGCACTGGTCCTGGCCCTGCCAGACGGCCCGTTCGCGTGGATCTGGAGCTTCACCCTACGAACGGTGTCAGATGAGGAGGGAGCGCTCGCCACCCGGCTGATCATCCGTACCCGCGCGGCGGCGCGCCGCCCGTGGCTGCGCCCGCTGCTTGCGTTGCTCGATGCCGGCCACCTGGTGATGGAGGTCGTGCAGCTCCACCGTCTACGTGATCGTGTCGAGCAGGCTCGCTGGTGACCAGCGCGCCGCGACCTACTCGCTCGGCAGCTTCCGCTCCCGGCGTGCGAGTTCGACGGGGTCGGCGGGCAGGAGCGTCTGGCCTCGGCGCAGGAGCAGGAACCCCGCGATGAACGCGGTCGCACCTCCGTAGAACATCGCGCCGTCGCCGAACAGGTCCATCGCGATGCCGAAGAAGGTCGGGCCGATCATCTGGCCGACCATCGTGAACAGGTAGTACAGCCCGACGAAGAAGCCGATGCGGTTGCGGCCGCCCAGGTCGGCGATCAGCGGCATCGCCTGCACGTTGACCAGTCCCCAGGCCATCCCGCCGACCGCCAACAGCCCGACGATCACGGGGACGCTGCGTACCGGTGCGGCCGCCAGGAAGAGCAGGGGCAGGATCGACAGACCGGCCAGCATCGTCGGGATCTTGCCGAACCTGGTCCCGAGCATCCCGGCGAACAGGGCGAAGACCAGGAACGACCCCGCGAACGCGGTCAGGATGAACGCCGCGTCTCCCGGGGTCAGCCCGAGGACGTTCACGCCGTACAGCGGGAACATCGCGTCCAGCCCGGCGTGGCCGATGAAGTAGGTCAGCATCGCTGCCAGGATGTAGAACTGGCCGCGGTTCGGCCGCCGGAGCAGTTCACGGATCCCCGCGACGGTGTCGCCGAGCGGCCGTGCCTGCCCCTGCGGGGCATCCTCAACGTAGGGCGGGTGGCGGTCTGCGGTGAGGAAGACGACCAGCCCGGTGACGGCGAGCACGACCGCGCCGATGCCGAAGGGGATGCGCGGGTCGATGTCGTAGAGGCGGCTGAGCCCGCCGAAGGCGACCAGCACGCCGATGCCGCCCATCAGGTTGATGATCCCGTTGCCGGTCGAGCGGCGCTCCGGTGGGACGTGGTCGGGCATCAGGGTGATGACCGGTCCGCGGTAGCTGTGCATCGCGATCGTGAAGACGATCTCGATGACGATCAGGCTCCAGAGCGCCATCGCCGCGAAGGGGATGCCCGCGAAGCTCAGGGCGGCGATCGGCACCGCCACCACCACGAACGGCAAGCGTCGACCGAGCGGCGAGGTGACCCGATCCGACCACGCCCCGACCACCGGGATCAGCAGCAGCCCGATCAGGTTGTCGGTGCCCATCAGCAGCCCGATGTAGGTGCGCCGGTCCAGGAACTCGGCGTACATCAGGGGCACGAACGCGTTGTACAGCGTGAAGGCCAGCATCACGCCGAGGAAACCGAACCCGATCCACCAGATCTTGCCGTAGGAGAAGTCCTGCTCCTCCTCGGCTGCCGTCACCGTCGGTTCGGTCATCCCCGCCCCCTGGAGCGCTGAGACGGGAACGCTACCTCGCGGAGCCGTCGGCCGAGATCAGCCAGCGTTCCCGGCGTCGTCCCGCAGCAGCCGCCGATCAGCGTGGCGCCTCGCTCCCACCAACCGCTCAACCGCTCGTGGGCCACCGCGTCCGGCATCGCATCCGGCCGCCAGGTCATCGCCGCGGGGTCCCAGCGAGCTCCGAGGTTGGGGTAGGCGACCATCGCACGCCCGAGGGCGGCCAACCCGTCCAGCGCGGCTCCCACCCGGTCCGGCGGACAGCAGTTCACGCCGATCGCCACCACCTCTTCGACGTCACC
This sequence comes from Nitriliruptoraceae bacterium, assembly GCA_003563915.1. Taxonomy (GTDB): domain Bacteria; phylum Actinomycetota; class Nitriliruptoria; order Nitriliruptorales; family Nitriliruptoraceae; genus CSSed11-175R1. The sequence goes on along the minus strand of PWTE01000221.1, from coordinate 3,754 downwards.
GAGCGGTGCCACGGCCTCTGCCAACGGCTGGCCTTCCGGCGTCACCCGTCCGCTGGGCCCCACCGTGAGGCTGATCCATGCCGGTGTCCCGATGCCGTCCAGCACCCGTGCGAGAGCCCGGACCTCGTCGCCCGAAGGCACGGTCTCGCAGGCGAGCAGATCGACGCCCGCATCGGCCAGAGCCTGGACCCGGGGCGCATGGAAGGCAGCGAGCTCGTCGACACTCAGGCCGTAGCGCCCGCGGTACTCGCTGCCGTCCGCCAGGACAGCGCCGTAGGGGCCCACCGAGCCGGCTACCAATGCCCCCGGTGCGTCGGGCTGGCTCCGATCGTGCTGGTCGATCGCCGTCCTGGCCAGTTCGACCGAGCGTACGAGCAGCCGGTGCGCCATCGCCGGGTCGTGTCCAGCGCGTGAGAGGGACGCCGTGGCCAGCTGGTAGCTGGCGGTGATCAGCACCTCCGCACCCGACGCCAGGAAGCTCCGGTGGGCCGCGATCACCTCGTCGGGATCATCGAGCAGCAGACGTGCTGACCACAGGGCGTCGTCCAGATGGTGGCCGCGCTCCTCCAGCGTCGTCGCGAGGCCCCCGTCGAGCAGGACGGGCTGGTCACGGGTCAGCAGCTCGAGGACCGAAGCAGGCATGGCGGACACGGTACGTGGGGGTGGGGGAGTGGTCCCGGATATCGCCGACCGTGCTCAGGCGGCGGTTGGGTCCGGCTTCATGCTGTAGGTTGTGAGTGAGCGTTCACTACTCTTCGGGTCCTGGCGCAGCCGGACCGTCGCGATGGGAGCAGGACATGAGTACCGACGAACGCACGTTGGTCGAGGGCAAGCTCGACGCCTTGCTGGAGGCGTACCCGCCGGCCGACACCTCGGAGCGCGAGTTCTGGGGTGCGCAGTTCGACCACGGCCTGGCCTGGGTCCAGCATCCGGAGGGTCTCGGCGGGCTGGACGTCAGCCCCCGCTGGCAGGCGCTCATCGACCGTCGCATCACCGAGGCCGGCGGCTCGACCCGCAACCGCTACCTCAACGTGCTCGGCATCGGCATGGGGGCGGGCACGCTGGTCGCGCACACCTCCCCGGAGTTCGCGTCGCGCTTCCTGCGGCCGATGTTCGCCTGCGAGGAGATCTGGTGCCAGCTGTTCTCCGAGCCCGGGGCTGGCTCCGACCTGGCCGCCCTGTCCACGACGGCGGTCAAGGACGGCGACACCTGGATCGTCAACGGGCAGAAGGTGTGGACCACCCTCGCCCACCTCGCGAAGTGGGGGCTGCTCGTCACCCGCACCGACCCGGACGTCCCGAAGCACGCCGGGCTGACCTACTTCATCGTCGACATGGAGGGCGACGGCGTCGACGTCCGGCCGCTGTACCAGATCACCGGTGAGGCCGAGTTCAACGAGGTCTACTTCGACGACGCCCGCATCCCCGACGAGTACCGCGTCGGCGAGGTCGGTCAGGGCTGGAACGTCGCCATGACCACCCTGATGAACGAACGCGTCGCGATCGGCGCGAACGTCGGCCCGCGCGGCTCGGGGGCGATCTCCCACGCGGTCGAGGCCTTCGAACGCCGCCAGGCCGCCGCCGCTGACGGCGCCGGTGACCCGGTCAGCGACCACGACCTCGACAGGCTGATGTCCCACTGGATCGAGGCAGAAGCGCTGCGGCTCACCGCCGTGCGCGCCGGCGAGGCCCGTCTGGCCGGCACTCCGGGTCCCGAGGGCTCGACGATGAAGCTGCATTGGGCCGACCTCAACCAGCGCACGACGTCGTTCGCGATGGACCTGCTCGGTGCCGAGGGCATGACCTACCCCGACGGCTACGAGTTCACCCGACCGGACGAGACCTCGAACCGCACCGAGAGCGTGCACCGTGCCTTCCTGCGTACCCGTGCCAACTCGATCGAGGGTGGCACCAGCGAGATCATGAAGAACATCCTCGGCGAGCGGATCCTGGGCCTCCCGGGTGAACCCCGCGTCGACAAGAACATCCCGTGGCGGGACGTCCCACGTAGCTGACGCACCAGGAGGCCCGACCGATGGAACCGACCTTCACCGTGACCGAGGAGCAGCAGCTCCTGCGTTCGATGGCTCGCGAGCTGTTCGAGGAGCGCGGCACCTCCGAGCGTGTCCGCGAGGTCATGCTCGGCGACGATGGGCTGGACCACGAGGCGTGGCGCCAGCTCGCTGAGCTCGGACTGACCGGCCTGACGATCCCCGAGGAGTACGGCGGGGGCGGGGCCAGCCACGTCGAGCTCGCCATCGTCTTCGAGGAGCTCGGCAAGCGTCTGCTGCCGCTACCCCTGCTGTCCACCGCCGTCCTCGGCACCGAGGTGGTGCTGGCCGCCGGCACCGACGCGCAGAAGAAGGAGCTGCTGTCCGGGGTCGCCAGCGGCTCCGCGCAGCTGGCGCTCGCCCACCTCGACACGGCTGGCCGCCTGGCCGCGGACCCGGGCGTCACCGCGACCCGTGACGGCGATGGCTGGAGCCTGTCGGGCGCGGCCGGCTACGTCGTCGACGGGCGCACCGCCGACGTCGTCGTCACCGCCGCCACGACCGACGACGGGCTCGCGCTGTTCGTCGTCCCGGGCGACGCCGACGGGCTGACCCGTGAGGACGTCGAGGTACTCGACCTCACCCGCCCGATGGCGACCCTGACCTACGGCGGGGTGCGCGTCGGCGATGACGCCGTGCTCTGCGGCGGGGACGCGGTCCCCGCGCTGCACCGCGCGATCGCCGTCGGCTGCGGGATGCTCGCCAACGAACAGATCGGCGGTGCCGACCACGTCCTTCGCACCACGACGGCCTACGCCCGCGAGCGGATGCAGTTCGGCCGCGCGATCGGCTCCTTCCAGGCGGTCAAGCATCGACTGGCCGAGATGCTCGTCAAGGTCGAATCGGCGCGCTCGGCCGCTTACCACGCGGCCCGCGCCATCGCGGAGGGGGACACCGCCGAGATCGCGGTCGCCGTCCCGCTCGCCAAGTCCTACTGCTCCGAGGTGTACGAACACGCGGCCGCCGACGGCATCCAGTTGCACGGAGGCATCGGTTTCACCTGGGAGCACGACCTGCACCTGTACTCCAAGCGGGCCAAGGCGACCAAGCTGCTGCTCGGCTCGCCGGCCCATCAGCGGCGGCTGCTGGCCGACGTGCTGGGGTTCATCGCCGCGTGAGCGATCAGACCGCGACCGCACCGGCGACGACCGATCGTGGCCGGCGTCGCCGCGAAGCGGTGCTGGATGCGGCGGCGGAGCTGTTCCTCGATCGGGGGTTCCACGGCACCAGCGTCGACGACGTCGGCCAGGCCGCCGGGATCTCCGGCCCAGGCCTCTACCGCCACTTCCCGTCCAAGGACGCGCTGCTGATGGCGGTGCTCGACCGCATCTGGCGACGGCTCAAGCCTGCGCTGGATGCCGCGGAGGGTGAGGCTCCCGCTGACGCGCTACGGACCCTGTTGGACGCCCAGCTGGATCTGGCCTTCGACCAGCCCGCCGCGCTGGTCCTGCTCGTCCGTGAGCTACGCCACCTGCCCGACGACTACCGCGACCGGGCCGTACGCAACCACCGTCGCTACCTGGATGGGTGGGCGGCTGCGCTCCGAGCCAGCGCACCTGAGCTGGACCGCGACACCGCCCGTAGCGTCGCACTGGCCGTCCACGGCCTGATCGACTCGACGGCGCTGCATCAGCAGGTCCTGCCGCGGGGTCTGTCGCGGGTCCGTCAGCGCGCGTTGGTGGAACGTCTCGCCCGCACCGTGG
>PWTE01000041.1 GCA_003563915.1 Nitriliruptoraceae bacterium | reverse complement strand
GCGTCGAGATGCCGTGGCCGCATCCGACGTCGGCGACCTGGGCCCCATCACGCAGCCGCTGCTCGACACCCTCCAGCGCGGGGATCCAGTCCTCGATCAGCTGGGAGCGGTAGATCGGACCGAACAGCCGCGCCACCCCGCGGTACAGGCGCGGGTCGTGCGCCTCCCAGCCCAGACCCTCGCCGGTGCGGAACGCGTCCTCCAGTTGGCCGGTTGCCGCCCACATCGCGGCGACGATCTCGAAGATGCCGGTCAGGTGGACCGGGCTGTCCGGATCGGCCAACACCGCCGCCTGCTCGGGCGGCAGCTCGAACGTGTCGGTTCCCGCGTCGTAGGTGACGTAGCCGCCAGCGGCCTGGTTGCTCAGCCACTCGCGGACGTAGCGCTCATGGGTGTCCGTACGCTCGGCGAGCTGCGCCGAGGTCACGGGCCCCGCCTTGGCCATCGCCTCGTACAGCCCCAGCCGATCGCCGAGGTAGGCACACACGGCCGACTCAGCCGCTGCCGCGTCCTCGACGAAACGGCCGAGGAACTGCTCGAGCCGGTCCTGATCGATCGTCATCGTGGCGGTCATCGTCGCTCCTTATGGATCGTCGCCCGGCCGGCGGACGACCGGCCGGTCGCGTTCACGTCCGAGGGAGAGGCTGCGCATGGGGGATTGCAGCGGCATTGCATCCGGATCACGTCGATCGAGCGTCCGGGCGGAGCCTGCCGCGTTGCCTCACCGCTGCGCGTCGAGGGTCACCGGCTCGTCGACGGCCACCAACCGGTCCAGAGCCGCCAGTGCCTCCTCAACCATCCGCGCGGGGGTGAGCTCCCGGCCACGCCGGGCGAGCGTGGCAGCCACCTTGGCGCCGAGTCGGTCCTCGAGGGTCTCCCACGCCGCGGCCAGTCGGTCGGCCTCCGGACCGAAGCTCGGGGTCGCGCCCGCCGCCACGGCGCCGTGGAGCAACGCGGCGGGCTCATCCGCACCCACGCGGACCAGCAGCTCCACCAGGTTGCGCAGCGTGGTGAGCTGGTGGGTGTAGTCACCGAGCCGGCGCCAGTGGTCGATGACCCGCCGGAACAGCGCCAGGGCACGGTCGGCGTCCCCGCGGCGCCCGGTCAGGGACGCGAGCGAGACCAGCGCGACGCCTTCGGTGAGCCGGACACCGACCGCCCCGGCCTCGTCGATCGCCGCCTCGAGCTGTGCGGCGGCCGCCGTCGGATCGTGCTCGAGCAGCGCCTCCCCGAGCGTGTAGTGGGCCCAGGCGCGCATGGTGGCCGTCCCGGAGGCGATGGCCTCCTCCCGGAGCTGCTCGGCGGCGGCGACAGCGGTCTCCACGTCACCGCGGTACCGGTAGGCCAACGCCCGGAACAGGCTCGCGAGCGCGCGGTAGTAGTCGTCATCGAGCGCATCCGCCAGAGCCCGCCGCTCGTCGGCTCGATCCAGCACCTCCGTCAGCTCGCCCTCGAACAGGGCGACGGCGTCCACAGCATCCATCGCGCGCACCTTGGCCAGGGCGTCGGCAGCGGGATCGTCCAGCACCGACCCGGCGAGCTCGCGCGCCCGCTGGAAGTCGCCCCGCGTCATCGCCCCGAACGCCGCCGTGGCCCGCGCGGCAGGGGCCGCTGCGTGGGACCCGGTGCCGGGCAGCTCGAGGGCGTCGTCGACCCAGGTGACCACCTCGTCCCGCAGTCGCACCTGCAGCTCGTCGTGCAGCGCGACCGGCAGACGCAGGGCTGCGTCCACGTCACCGACCTCCGCCAGCCACGCGTGGGCGACGCGGAGCTCGTCGACCAGCTCCTCGATCTGCGCCAGGGCCGCGGGCTCGTCCGCACCGCGGACCTGCGGGCCCAGGTCCTCGACGACGGCGAGGTGGTAGCGAGCATGCGCATCGCGGTACCGCGCCGTTTCACCGGCTTCGTCGAGCCGCTGCTCCCCGTAGGTCCGCAGCATGTCCAGCAGGCGGTAGCGCACATCGGTGCCACGACGCACCACGTCGATCATCGACCGGTCGACCAGCTCGCCCACCACCCCCGCGACCTCATCCCGGTCGACCGGATCCCCGTGAACCACCCCTTCAGCCGCTACCAACGGGAAGTCACCAGCGAAGACCGATAGACGGGCGAACACGCTTGCCTCGCGCTCCGAGAGCAGGCGGTAGGACCAGTCGATCACCGCCTCCAGGGTGCGATGCCGACCCTCCTCACGGTGGGATGAACCGCGCAACAGGGACAAGCGCTGTTCCGCCCGCGCGAGGAGATCCTCGGGGCTCATGCTCCGTAGCCGTGCGGCTGCCAACTCGATGGCCAACGGGATCCCATCGAGTCGGCGGCACAGCGTCGCGAGCGCGGGCGCGTTGGCATCCGTCACCTCGAAGCTCGCATCGACCGCCTGGGCACGGGTGCGTAGCAGTGCCCCAGCCGGCGTCGCCGTCACCTGCGCGGCCGTTGCCTCCGGCGGCGGGACCGCAAGCGGTGCCACCTGCCACACCCGTTCGGTCGGCAAGCGCAGATGTTCCCGTGAGGTGGCCAGCACCGTGAGTCCAGGACACGCGGACAGCAGCCGTTCGATGATGGGCGTCACGGTCGCGAGCACGTGCTCACAGTTGTCCAGGACGAGCAGCAGCCGCCGTGTCCCGATGGCGTCGATCAGCGTGGCGGCGACCGGCCGGTCCCCCGTGTGCTGGGTGCGCAGCGCCTCGACCAGGGTCGGC
>PWTE01000365.1 GCA_003563915.1 Nitriliruptoraceae bacterium | reverse complement strand
GAGCGGTCGGTGCTCGAGGGCGGGCTGCGCACCTCGACGCTGCGGGCGGTGACACCGTTGCGGGTCGCCGTCGCCCGCGCCGATCAGCTCGACGTCGACGAGCTCGCCACGCTGGCCGAAGGGCACCGGCGCGAGGAGCAGCCGACGTGAGGGTCTGGGTCCTGGGCTGTCGGGGCTCGACCCCCGCCCCAGGCCCGGCCACGATCCGCTACGGCGGCCACACGTCGTGCCTCGCCGTCTCTGCCGATGATGGCCCGCCGACCCTGCTGCTCGATGCGGGGACCGGCCTGGCGAACCTGCCGACGGTGCTCGAGGGACGCCCGTTCCGGGGTGCGTTGCTGCTGAGCCACCTGCACTGGGACCACACCCACGGGCTCCCGTTCTCGCCCGCGACCGACCACCTCGACGCCGAGGTAGCGCTGTCCCTGCCGGCGCAGGGTGCTCCAGCCGAGGAGCTCCTGGCGCGGGCCATGTCACCGCCCCACTTCCCGATCGGGCTGCAGGGCCTCCGCGGAGCCTGGACCTTCGACACGCTGGAGGAAGGCCGGTTCGAGGTGGCGGGCTTCGAGGTGCTGGCGCGTGAGATCCCGCACAAGGGTGGACGCACCTTCGGCTACCGGGTCATCGGACCGGACGGTCGAGCACTGGCCTACCTGCCCGACCATCAGCCGTCCCGGCTGGGAGCCGGCACGACCGGCTTCGGTCCGCTGCACGAAGCGGCGCTCGCGCTGACGGAGGGGGTCGACCTGCTCGTCCACGACGCGCAGTACACGGCGGAGGAGTTCCCCCGGATGCACGACTTCGGCCACTCCGCGATCAACTATGCGGTCGAGCTCTCGCACGCTGCCGACGTCGGCCAGCTGGTGGCATTCCACCACGCACCGACACGGACGGACGCGCAGCTCGACGACCTGGCGGACCGTTTCACCGGCGCGGCAACCTTCGCACAGGAAGGTCTCGAGCTGACGCTGTGACCATCGCCCGGAGAGCGACGGCCACGTTGCCCACCAAGGCCCACTGGCAGCTTCCTCCGGCGCCGATCAGTGTCCTTCCTCGACGTCGAACCCGAAGGCACGGGCACGCCGCCGCGCGCAGGTCACAGCATGGGCTTGGCGACCATCGCCCAGATGGCGATGACCAGGATCCCGACATCGACCGCGTTCAGCCGGAGGACCTTGGTGAGTTGCCGATCGACGTCGGCGTGGTCAGCGCCGAGTTCCGCCACCAGCTCGTTCAGCCGCGCATCCGCCGACTGCAGCAGCCCAGCACCGACGACGAAGGAGGCAGCGACGGCGGCGAACCCGATGAGTATCCACAGATCCATGAAGGAGAACCGCGCCTCCGTGGCGACCATCAGCACACCGAAGAGCAGGGTGCCGAACGCCGCCGGCATGAACAACAGTTTGCCGAGCGCCTCGCTGTGCTGTCCGAGTGACACGATCGTCCCGCGATCGCCGACCGCGCGCAGCCGCACGGACAAGAGGAAGAGCGTGACCCCTGCCCCCACCCAGACGACCGCACCAAGCACGTGCAGGAACTTGAAGATCTCGAAGCCGTTCACCCTGGTTCCCTCCCGATCGGCTCGGCGTTCACCATCGCCGGGATGGCGTGGCCGGACGAGGGGGCTACGGGGTGGAACGGCAGGGAGGCCAGCACCACCGGCGAGGAGCGGCTGGCCACCGATCCACGTTGCTCGCTCAGCCTTGACGGTATACTTATCGCTTGTTAACGTATCGGTCACTAGCGACCGGGGGATGCCCGATGACCGTGACCGCCCGCACCAGACAGAGCACACCGATACGCGCCGACGTGGCCGCCCAACTCCTGGGGTGGTTCTTCGCGGGCGCCGGCGTGATGCGCCTGCTCCCGGTCCCCTTCGACGTCGCCATGTTCGAGTCCTGGGGCCTCCCGCTCTGGCTCCGCGCCGCGGTCGGCGTCGCCGAACTCGCCGTCGGACTCCTGGCGTTGCGTCCGGGGCTGCGCCCGATCGGGCTGGTCGGCATCGGCACGGTGATGGTCTCGGCCGGCACGGTCCATGCGGTGCTTGGCCACTCGCTGCTGATCGCGATCGGTATCAACGGCACGCTCGCCGCCGCCGCGTTCGGCACCGCCTGGGCCCTCCGCGCGGAGCTGCCAGGCGTCGAGGTGTCACGATGACCGCCGCCACCACGACGGGACGGTCCACCACGACACCGGTGCGGGTCCGCCCCATGCAGGCGGGCGAGGAGCCGACGGTGCGCGCGATCGCGGCACGGGCCTTCGACCCCTTCGACCGCCTCCTGTTCTCCACCCGCGGGCGCGAGACCCTGGTCGCCGTGACCGACGACGACCGCCCTGTGGGCGCCGTCGTCCTCCACGCGACCGGCGGTGGTCGGCTCGGACCGCTCGGCGTCGTCCACTTCATCTTCGCGGACCCGGACGTGCGCATCCCCGGCATCGGCACCGCGTTGCGTGACGCGGCGGACGCGCGGTTCGTCGAGCTCGGCTGCACCGAGACGTCAGCTCGCATCGACGCGGTCAACTCCGCCTCCCAGGCCCTGCATCGCTCCGGGGGCTACCGCCCGGTCCCGGTCCGTGAGCAGCTCCGACGCTGGGGCTGGCGACTCCCCCAGCGGTGGCGCCAGGCCGGGCACGGGTTCGACCCAGGCATGCAGCTGTGGCTGCGGCCCGCGCCGACCGATACCCCAGCGCCGGCCACCT
>PWTE01000354.1 GCA_003563915.1 Nitriliruptoraceae bacterium | reverse complement strand
TCGCGGGGGTCGACCCAGCGGTAGTCGTGCTCGCGGGCGAGCTCGTCGAGGAAGTAGCGGTGGCCGGCGCCGACGACCACGAGGATGCGTTCGGCATCCCGTTCCTCGACCGCGGTGTGGAGCGTCTCGAACATGCGCTCGTTGCGGCGCCAGTAGCTGTCGCGCTGGCGAACGCCGACGTCATGGACCTCGATCTGTGGCAGCTGCTGCTCGTAGCTCCAGTACTGCAACGCGATCTGTTCGGGCGAGTTGAGGTGATGCAGCAGGTCCACCAGCCGGTCGTCATGCGCCTCGACGTGGGCGGAGAACTCGCGGGCGCGCCGGTTGACCGTCGGCAGCATCTGCCACAGGTCGCGCGGAGCGGTCACCGCCTCGAAGGAGAGGGCCTCCTCGTGGATGAACCAGCGGGCATCGTCGCCCTGGTGGTCGAAGCTGACGAGCTCGTCGACGTCGCTGTGCCAGGCGACCGGCGAGGCGATCCGGGCGATCTCGTGCTCGGCGAGGTCGGTGGACCAGCGTTCGAGGTCGTCGTCGGTGGTGAGCTCATCACAGCCGTGGGTGGCCCACCGGTGGTAGGCGTTGACCAGGTCGTAGGTGAGTAGATATGCCCGGCCGAGTTCGCACGGATCGTCGGCCTCGACCTCGCCGCCGACGATCGCCTGGGCATCCTCCGGAGTCAGCGCCCAGCGCTCCGCGTACCTCTCGAGGTCGAGATCGGGCCGGTAGTCGCGCCCCTCGCCGCGCGGCCAGCTGGGCGGGAGGTACTCGACCGCGACCAGGTCCGGCTCGAAGGTTGCGAGCTGATCCACGACGGCGTCGACCTCGGCGGACGGAAAGTCGGTCTCCAGCTGCTGGAGGGGAGGGACCCCCAGGATCAGCATCGACCGTGCGCCGTCACGGGCCGGCTCCGAGCCGTCGTAGCCGGCGAGGTCGATGGTCGGCTCGTCATCGAGCAGCTGGTCGACGGGGGTTGGCTGATCGAACTGGAGCCAGAGCCACACGCCCCCGAGTGCGGCCAGGGGGACGGCCAACAGCACGACGAGCATCGTCAGGGCCACGCGTCTGATAGCGGGTGAACACCCCTCGAGGTCGGCGGACGTACTGAGGGCAAGCGCGGATCCGAGTGCGACCGTACCGCCGTGAGGATCCAGGAGCGCGGGGTCAGCGGATGTCAGCGGCGCTCGGCAGGTTCCTGGGGGTCGTCACAACGGAAGGGAGCGTCGGGCTCGGCGGCGTGGTAGTGGACCTCGACACCGTCGACGTCGAGCACGACCCGGAAGCCGTCCTCCAACGCCTGGGTGTACATCTCACCCTCCTGTGGGCAGCCGAGCGCCCCGTCCGGCCAGACGACGGCTTCAGCCTCGACGACGGTGACCGCCGCCAGGTCGACCTCGTACTCCTCGATCGCGAGTTCGACGGCGTGGCGTTCAGCCAGACGTACCTCGTCCTCGAGCGTGGCGCGTTCGTCGTCGCGGGCCGTGCCGTCGGGATCGGGGTCCTCTGGGATCTCGTCGGGCTGGGGCTGGTCCACCGCCGGGTCATCGGGATCGTCCGGGGCGGGTTCCGGCGCTCCGCAAGCGGCTAGCAGCAGCGCGGGGAGCGCCATCATCGCCAGCATCGTGCGCAGGGTGCGGTGTCGCATCGTTCGCAGACCCTTTCCGTGCGGTCGTCCTTCGGTAAGTGGGACGTGCTCGGGCTCGTCCAGGTTCCGTTGTCACGGATCCCTCGTCTCCAACCACGGTAGGTGGGAGTGAACGGGTCTGATGCGGCTGCGGGGCAACGCAGGCCGGGCATCTCGCGATGAGGACCTCGCAGCGGCGATCGGACCGCCGGTGCCGGCAGTCGTCGACATCATCGAGGTTGAGGGCGAGCAGGTCGGGCGGCACGGCGGAAGGGCTGGATCCGACGCGGCCGAGCTCCTAGCGTGCGCGCGGTCGAGGCGGGGAGGGCGATGGGCGCGGCGGACGGCGAGCTCGTACCTGGGGCGTACGACCGACTCGTCGATCGCCGCCTCGCGGTGGCACTCCGTGACCTCGGCGCGCTCGAGGCCGACGTCCGCGACCTCGAGGACGCCGAGGTCCCCGACCGCATCGCGGCCCACCTCCACGAGCATCTGCGCCGCGAGCTGCGACGTCACCCTGATCGTGACGACCAGCTCGCGCTCGCGCGACGGGTGGTCGCGGCTACCTCGCCGTCCCCGGACACCGAGGACCACCCCGCCGAGCTGGACGATCCACTGCGGCTGCTCACCCGGGTCCGCCCGGCGCTTCTGCCCGGTGAGGAGCCGGACCCGCTCCCGCTCATCCCGCTCTCCGAGTCCGACCTGCTGGTCAACGCCAAGGACGAGCCGCGGCTGGGCGACGCGTTGCTGCGCGAGCTGGCCACCGCCGACCGGGTCGACGTCATCGTCGCCTTCGTGAAGTGGGCGGGGATCCGGCTGCTTCTGCCGGCCCTCGATCAGCTCGCCGAGCACGGGGTCGCCGTGCGGCTGATCACCACGACCTACCTCGGCGCCACCCAACGCCGGGCGCTCGACGAGCTGGCCGACCGCGGCGTCGAGATCCGCATCTCCTACGACACCCGCAGCACGCGGCTGCACGCGAAGGCGTGGCTGCTGCATCGCGACTCGGGCTACGCGACGGCTTACATCGGGTCGTCGAACCTGTCGCGTACGGCCCTGCTCGACGGGCTCGAGTGGAACGTCCGGCTCGCCCAGCCGCACGCACCGTCGGTGCTCGACAAGGTCACCGCCACCTTCGAGGCCTACTGGGCCGATCCCGAGTTCGAGCCCTACCACCCCGACCGCGACGGCGACCGGTTCGATGCTGCCTGCGCCGCCGAGCGGGGCGGCGACTACGCCGCTGCCCTCACCGTCACCTCCGGGTTGGACGTCCGCCCCTGGCCCTACCAGCGCGAGATCCTCGAGGTCGTCGAGGTGGAGCGGCTGCGCCACGACCGGTGGCACAACCTGGTCGTTGCCCCGACCGGCACCGGCAAGACGGTCGTCGCCGCGCTCGACTACCGCCGCCTGGCACAGCAGCGCGAAGCGCTGGGCAAGCGCCCGTCGCTGCTGTTCGTGGCCCACCGCCGTGAGCTGCTGGAACAGTCGCTGCGCACCTTCCGGGAGGTGTTGGCCGACGGCAGCTTCGGGGAACTGCTCGTCGGCGGTGACCGGCCGCGCGACTGGCGGCACGTGTTCGCGTCGATCCAGTCGCTCACCGCCGCCGGGATCGAGGAGCTCGCACCCGACCGGTTCGACGTGGTGGTCGTCGACGAGTTCCACCACGCCGAGGCCGCGACCTACCGGCGGTTGCTCGACCACCTGGAGCCGGCCGTGCTGCTCGGGTTGACGGCGACACCGGAGCGGACCGACGGCCTGGACGTCACCCGCTGGTTCGGCGGGCGGACCGCCTTCGAGATGCGGCTGTGGGACGCGCTCGATCAGCGGCTGCTCGCGCCGTTCCACTACTTCGGGGTCGCCGACGACACCGACCTGTCGACGCTGACGTGGCGGCGCGGCGGGTACGTCACCCGCGAGCTGTCGAACCTGCTCACCGGCGACGATGCGCGTGTCACCCGGATCCTCGCCGCGGTCCGGCGCATCGTGGACGACCCCGCGGCGATGCGCGCGCTCGGGTTCTGTGTCTCGGTCGAGCATGCCCGGTTCATGGCGGCGAGGTTCCGGGACGCCGGTTTCGTCGCTCGGGCGGTGACCGGGGAGACCCCGTCCGACGAACGGGAGGCGGCGCTGCGCGATCTCCAGCGCGGCGACGTGCAGGTGCTGTTCACCGTGGATCTGTTCAACGAAGGGGTCGACGTCCCCGAGATCGACACGGTGCTGTTCCTGCGGCCGACCGAGTCGGCCACGGTCTTCCTCCAGCAGCTCGGCCGCGGCCTGCGCAAGGCGCGGGACAAGGCGGTGCTGACGGTCATCGACCTGGTCGGCAACCAGCATCGCGAGTTCCGGTTCGACCTGCGGCTGCGGGCGATGACCGGCCGCAGCCGACGCCAGCTCGCGACCGACGTCGAGGAGGGGTTCCCCTACCTTCCGGCCGGCTGCCACATCCAGCTCGACCGGCAGGCGTCGGCGATCGTGCTGGACAACATCCGCCGGCGCCTGCGCATCACGACCCGTTCGCTGGTGACCGAGCTGCAGCAGCTGCGGGCGGAACGCGGCGAGGTCGACCTCGCGACGTTCCTGCACGAGGCGGGGGTCGAGCTCGACGAGCTGTACAAGCCGTCGATCGGCGGGTGGACGCGGCTGCGACGCGCCGCTGGCGTCGACCTGGGCCCGGCTGGTCCGGACGAGACGGCGATCGCGAAACGGATCCGTGGCGTCCTCCACCTCGACGACCCTGAACGCTTGGCGGTGCTCCGCGACCTGGCCACGGGAGGTGGGACGACGGGCGAGGTCGACGAACGCCAACGTCGGCTGCGGATCATGGTGGGAGCTGCCTTGGTCGGGGAGAAGGTGGCGCTGGCCGATCCGGCCACCGCGGAACAGGCGCTGGCAGCGAACCCTGCCTTGGGGGGCGAGCTGCGCGAACTGGCGGCGCTGCTGGAGGACGCCGCGCCGACGTTGCCGACCGTGCTGAGCGATCTGCCTGAGGTGCCGCTGGAGGTGCACGCGTCCTATGTCCGCAACGAGATCGCCGAGGCCTTCGGCTTGAAGGGCGCCGGGTGGATCACCGGGGTGCGCCACGACGAGGCGACCAACACGGACCTGCTGCTGGTGACGTTGCACAAGCAGGAGCAGCACTACACCCCGACGACGATGTACCGCGACTACGTCATCTCGCGGGACCGGTTCCACTGGGAGTCGCAGTCGAACGCGTCACGCCACATCGGTGCGGGCCTGCGGTACGTCGAGCGCAGCAGCCGCGTGCTGCTGTTCGTGCGGGTCGAGCGCGAGGATCCGTACCTGTCCCTCGGGCAGGTCGACCTCGAGGACGCGCGCGACGACCGGCCGATCGCGATCACCTGGCGCCTGCGCACGCCGATGCCCGAACGCTGGTTCCAGGTGGCACGCAGCGCGGCCGGTTGACCTCTCGCTCCAGAGTGTGCGGGAGCTCTGCCTCTGCTACGTGGCCTCCTGCAAGAGCTCCTGGACCAGGAACCTCGACTTGGTGGTCAGCCACGCGGCAGGGGCGGTGCGCTCGAGATGGTCGAGCGCATCAGCGACGCTCGTGAACCCGCAGAGCTGGTAGAGCCACTGGAGGTCGCGAGCATCCCGATCGACGCGCGCGGCGAGAGCCTTCATCGTGAAGAGGTAGCGAGGCGAGGCGACCTCGAGCGACAGGCCCGGTTCGTCGAAGACGACCGTCGCATCGGGATCGGCGCCATGCATGAACCCCTTGACGCCATCCTTGAGCCAATCGGCGGCGAGTCCGTGACGCGCAGCGATCATGCGGGCGATGCGGTAGATCTCCTCCTTCGGCTCGAAGACCGCGTCGATGTCACGGGTGACGCGGTCTCGGCCGTACGCGAGTGCCATCGCTGCGCCGCCAACGACGAACATGCGCCCCTTCACGCCCCGGTGATCGAGTTCGGCAGCGAGTTCACGCAGCAGACGGTCGATGGCTACGGCATCGAACAGGGCGTCCTGACTCACGTCAGACATCCTCGAACGTGGCAGGGTCGAGGTGGATGCCGCGTGCGGCGAACTCGGCGGGGGACGAGGCGAGCGCTAGGCAGGCCAGGCCAGGCGCCGGCCGCCCGATCACGTCCTCGACGGGGAACCAGGGGCCATCGAGGAAGCGGGAGGGCGCTGCGGTCCACCCCGGGACGGGTTCACCTCGCCGGCGAGCAGCTCGCTCCACGACGGCTGCTACCGCAGCATCCCACCGTCGGGACCCGGTGGGCGGTGGTTCGCGGCGCAGCACCTGAGGGGCCAGGCTCGTCTGCGTGAGATCTGCGGCGAGTTGCACCAGCCCACGTAGGGCTCCGTCGACATCGCCAGCGGTGGTGCGCTCGCGGATCGTCGCGACCGCACCTTCGAGTGGGTCGGGAGGTGCAGCGGTGACGGGGCAACCGACGGTGTCACCGAAGGCGCACACCGTCGAGAGCCGCGGGTCAACGGCGTGCGCCTCGAGCCGAGCGATCGCCGACTGCGTCGTTCCGAGGGCAACCGCCACCTCCCGCTGGGTCAACCCACGGGAGATCCGTTGGTGCCGAAGCACGCCCAGTAGCGTCTCGCTCATGCGAGGCAGTATAGCGTTTATGCTATGAGCGTTCAGCGTCCCTCCGGGGCCTAGAGACTTGACAGGTCGATCAGTCATGACCAATCTAGTCACATGACGACGGTCTCGGTGTCGGAGCTGAAGGCGCACCTGTCGCGGTATCTGCGGGAGGTGCGGCGTGGTGGTGAGGTGCAGGTGCTCGATCGCGGCAGACCTGTGGCCCGCCTCACCGGCATCGCCGACGACGCGGCCTCGCCGCAGGACGAGCACCGGGAGCGTCTCATCCGTGCCGGCATCTTGCGCCCGGGAACGGCGTCGCCCTCGACCGTGCTGGAGCAGCCGCCGCTCGAACTGCCGGCCGATGTCCGTCGCGCCGTGGACGAGGACCGGGACGATCGAGCGTGAGGTACTGGGACAGCTCGGCGCTGGTCCCCGTGGTCATCGCGGAGCCCGAGACCCAGAGGATGCGATCGCTGCTCGACGAGGACCCCAACATCGTCACGTGGGCGTGGACCAGGGTTGAACTCGCGAGCGCCGTCGAACGTCGTTATCGGGAAGGTGAGCTCAGCCGCGACCAGCGGAGAGCCGCACTGGCCCGGTTCGCGGAACTCGCCGAGGTCTGGGACGAGGTGACCGACGTCCTCGTGGTGCGTCGCCGTGCGTTGGCGGTCCTGGCACGTCACCCCTTGCGAGCGGCGGACGCTGCCCAGCTCGGGGCGGCGCTCGCGGTTGCTCCTGAGACAGGGGGGCCGCTCGGGTTCGTGTGCCTGGATGAGCGACTCCACGAGGCGGCGGAGGGCGAAGGTCTGGCTCCACTGCCCTGACCTGCTCTGACCGCAGCCAACGCTGAACGGCCACCTCGGATCTGAACCGTGCGTGAGCCATGGCTGCCCACGAGGGCCCCGGTGGACGGCTCGCCGAGGAGATGGTCCTCCGTGCAGGTCAACCGGCACCCATCACGGCGCCTTGGTTCAGTTTGCAAGATAAGCTGAACCAAGAGTGCAGGGATGGTTCAGGATGCGAGGTCGCTACGAGCAGAGAACGTGGCAGTACGACCCGACGCTGTATGCCCCGGCCCAGTACCGACGGGCCTGCCACTACGAGGTGTTCCTGCCCGAGCCGCTCGCAGGTTTCGAGCCGACCCTGTCTGCGTCCACGGTCGGGGTCGTGTCCGACGCCGAGCGACGCCTCGAGAGGCTCAATACCGGTGCGTCTGGCGCGCTCGGTGTTCTGGCTCAGCTGCTGTTGCGCACGGAGTCGATCGCGTCGTCGAAACTCGAGGGTCTGCAGGCCGATGTCCGCGATCTTGCGCGCGGAGAGGCACGAGCCAACACCGGCGGCAAGCTCAACCCGACCACCGCCGAGATCTTGGGCAACATCGATGCCATGGAGCTCGCCGTCGACGAGGCGAGCAGTGTCGAACGGTTCGAGCCTGATCAGATCGTGTCGATCCACCGTCAGCTCATGTCCTCGGCACCCAACGCTCGCGTTGCCGGCCGGGTCCGCACCGAACAGAACTGGATCGGCGGCAACGACTACAACCCCTGCGGAGCGGACTTCGTGCCCCCGCCGGCTGAGCAGGTGGAGCCACTGCTCACGGACCTGTGTGCAGCAGTTGCGGCTGACGTCATGCCGCCGGTGGTCCAGGCTGCGCTGGTCCATGCGCAGTTCGAGACCATCCACCCGTTCGACGACGGGAATGGGCGTACCGGGCGGGCCTTGATCCACGTCGTTCTGCGTCGCCGAGGCATCGCCGATGTGTTCGTACCGCCGGTGAGCGTCGAGTTCGCGCGCGATCGGGACCGCTACATCGACGGGCTGGTCGCTTTCCGTCAAGGGGACGTCGACGGCTGGGTCGAGGCGTTCGCGACCGCGGTGATCCGCGCCTCCGACCTCGCTGTCGCCTACCTCGGCGAAGTGGCACAGCTGACGGATCACTGGCGAGACCAGCTCCGCGCCGGGATCGACCCGCGTTCGGATGCCGCTGCGTGGGCCATCATCGACGTGCTCCCAGCCCACCCGATCATCACGGCGGCGATCGCGGGCGCGGTGACGGGACGAGCCAAGGCTGCGGTTCACAACGCCTTGGAACAACTCGCCGAGGTAGGTGTCCTGGAGCCTGCCTCCGGTGGCAAGCGCAACCGTTCGTGGGAGGCCACGGGGCTCCTCGACCTCATCTCGAGGCTCGAGGCCGGCGAGCTACCCAGTGGCAGCCCGTGAGGTTTCAACCTCACGACACCGCCGGAGCTCAAGTTGACGACGTCCGCGGACAGCGCGTCCGCTGCGCGGACCATGCGTTGCCCGGGCGATCTCTGACTTCCCGCCTCAGCCTGTGACAAGGTGAGGTGGCGGAGGTAGGCACGATGACCGGCGCGAGCGAAGAGGCGGGACCTGGGGCGACCCCAGGGTCGGCGCTGTCGACCGGTCGCTCGCGGCTTCCGCGCTGGGTCAGACTCAGCTACGGGGCCGGTCAGGGTGGCGCGACGATCATGGAGCGCCTGGTCTTCATCTGGCTGTACTTCTTCTGGGTCCAGCGGGCTGCCGAGGACGGTGGGCCACTGATCGCACCGCTGGACTTGGGCCTGCTCGTGTTCGGTGGCCGCGTCATCGACGCCGTCACCGACCCGCTCGTCGCACGCTGGTCGGACGGGTATCGCGGGCGACTCGGACGTCGGCGTCCCTTGATGCTGTGGTCGGGGGTGCCCTACGTGGTCGTCGCAGCGGTGCTGTTCTTCCCGCCCGTTGCCGGCCCCTCGTGGGTGAACACGGTCTACCTCGGGATCGGGCTGGTCGTGTTCTACGTGCTGTTCACCCTCTACGTCGTGCCCTGCACGGGGCTACTGGCCGACCTGTCGCCGGCGATGGACCGCTCGCCGAACGCGATCCGGCAAGGCCAGCCCGGCGGGCGGGGTGCGCCAGAGCTCGGTGAGCCACTGGTCGAACTCATCCCAGCGCTGGCTGGAGATGACGAGCGCCGGACAGCCGACCGCGATCCGGGCGGCGATGTCGCGCTCGCCGCGCGCGATCGAGGTGTCGAACGCCGCGTGGAGGTTGCCGAACTCCACCTCCAGCCGCGGCGCGGCGTCGTGGAGGCTGAACATCCGCTGGGTGTACGACAAGAGCTACCTCGACAGACACATCCCCGACCGCGCGGGATGACGCGACACGGGGAGTATCAAACGCGAGAGAGCGACGCTTCGCGGTCGTTGCGGTCGAACGCGTCTCGGCACACCGGCGCCGGTCTGAGGTACGTCGAGCGCAGCAGCCGCGTGCTGCTGTTCGTCCGGGTTGATCCGAGCTGGCTGCGGGAGATGCGCGGAACGTGGACGGACGTCCACTACGGTCCCGCCCCGCCCGCTGAGGTTCGATGCCTCGCCCCTCCGAGCATGACTCCCAGGGGACGCGGGTCGCTCAGTCTGCGACGCGTTCGTTCACCAGAGGGGGGCCACCCACCATGACGTGGCTTCGGGGGATGCCAGCGGGGGGACGGAGCCCGCGTCCGGATCACGGCACGCCCGAACTCAAGCTGCAGTTCCGCCATGCCGACCGAACGGACGGCGGATACCGCAGGTGCCGCCGTCCTCGGCGGGGCTTCGGGGAAGCTCCTCGCGCCCCCGGCCGGGGCACCCCGCCCGATGTGGTTCCCGCAAACCCGTGAGGTTGTCCGTGCCCACTCTCGCTCGCCGACCACTCGCACTTCTCACGGCCTTGGCGCTGGTTGCCACCCTGCTGGTGGCTGTGGCCGCGCCAGCCCGGGCGAGCGAACCGACCCCTCAGGCCAGCCTGTCGGTCCCGTCGTCGGCGCTGATCGGCAGCGAGCTCAACTTCACCGCGACCTTCGACAACGTCGCGGCGACCGCCACCGGTTACGGCCCCTACATCGACCTGTTCATGCCGGTCCAAGGCGCCAACGGTGATCCGACCGCGACGCCGGCTGAGGCCCCTGACGGCATCTCGCTGACGGATGCCGCCTACCTCGGTGCCAGCATCACCGTCATCGACGTAACCCTCGCCTGCGACGGAACCGACGTGCACCCGCTCACCGGCCTGCCGGTGACCTGCCCGGCCGGGACGGGTCCGGGCGACGTGCTCCACGTGCTCGAGCTGCCCTTCGGATCCTTCACGCCGACCCAGCCGCCCGCGCCCGTCGCGCTGACCGCGTCGGTCAGCGAGCTGGCCACGCTCGACACGCCGCTGCCGATCCACGCGCAGGCGGGGTTCCGCTACGGCGCTGACCCGCTGGACAACCCGAACGTGGATCCGCCGATCCTGCAGGACCCACCGACCACGTCCGAGGTCACGCCCACCCTGGCGCAGCTGGACAAGACCTACTCCGGGCCGGAGAACGAGACGGCGACCGGCCCGAACTTCCCGCGCACCTGGACGCTGCAGCTGACCGTCGCTGACGGTCAGACGCTCGACAACGTGGTGCTGACCGACCTGCTGCCCGACAACGTCGCCTACCTGTCGGCCACCACCGGGATCGCCTCCGGGACGGTCGTCACCGAACCGGCGGTCGATGAAGCGTCGAACCCGCCGGACAACGAGGTCGTCGCCGAGTTCGCCGAGGTCGTCGGCAACGGCGGGGTGTCCGCCACCCTGGCGGTCGAGTTCTACGTGCCCGAGTTCGACGCAGGCGGCGCGCCGGTCCTCTCGCCGACCACCGGCGCGCCGCAGCTGTCACCCAACACCGGCCGGGCCGAAGGGTCCTGGGAACCGCTCGACCCGCGCGACCCGACCACCGTCGTCGAGATCGACCCGGGCGCGCCGCTGCACACGCTGATCGACCGGTCGCTAGCCATCCAGAAGTCCGTGTCCGTCATCCAGGGACCCAACACTGCGGGCACGTCGCCGGGCGACACGCTCGAGTGGACGTTGAACTTCCAGGTGTCGGACTTCTTCACCTTCGACAGCCTCGTCATCGAAGACGTGCTGTCCGACGGGCAGTCGATCGACCCCAGCTTCACCCCGACGCTGTCCTTCGACGATCCGGAAGGGTCCACCAGCGGGTTCGACCTGAGTGACTACGTCACCGAGGTCGTCGACGACGCCCCGGCCTGCGACAGTGACGGGCAGATCAACTACGACATCGCCCTGTCCGACGCCGTCGATGCTGCCGTACCCGCCACCGGCGGGGTGCTCACCGGCGGGCTGGTCGACGGTACCGACGACGGCCCCACCCAGGGCACCATCACCTTCCGCACCATCATCGAAGACCGCTACCGGTGTGTCGACGCCGGGCAGGCGGTCGACTCGCGCGACAGCATCACCAACAGTGTCACGATCTTCGGTGACGTCCTCGACAATGAGACCGGCGTCCCGACCGGTTCCCCGGTCACCGACGGTTCCGGCGCCGGCGTGACGATCGTGTCCCCGTCGCTGTCCAAGACCGTCTACGCGCGCAACGGCAACACCTCCGACACCGGGCCGCAGTTCGCCGCCGGCGACACCATCACCTACCGGCTGACCGCCACCCTGCCGATCACCAACTTCGAGAACGTCGCCCTGCTCGACTTCCTGCCGCTGCCGACCCTGGACGCCACCGAGGTGACGGACACCACCTTGCTGTCCTCCGGTCCGTCAGCAACCCCGCCGCCCGCCGGTGCGGTGTCCTTCGGGCCGGGCGAGACCCTCGCGGACGTCGCCGGCGGGCCCGGGTCCGCCCCGAGCCTGTCGGTGGACCCGGTCGGTAACAGCCTGACCTTCGACTACAGCCCCGACATCCAGGACCAGGACGGTGAGAGCTCCGCCACGATCGACCTGCTGTTCACCGTCACGCTGACCGACGCGCCCTTCGCTGACGGGCTGTTCCTGACCAACCAGGCCCGACTGGTCTACTCGGACAGCTTCGCCGACGTGGAGACCAACGACGAGATCGTCCAGTTCGAACTGACCAACCCGGTCCTCGACCTGACCAAGGGTGTGGTCGCCGTCGACGGCAACGGCACCCTGACCGGCCCCGCCGGGCCCGGCGGGCCGTGGTCCACCACCGGCACGCCACGGTTCACCCCCACCCTGAACTCCACCGCGCTGTCCGGCGGCACCGTCGGCACGAACGTCACCGGCGCCTGGGAAGGTGACCTGATCGCCTACGCGCTGGTGGTGGAGAACACCGGCTCCGGACTCAACGGCGTCTTCGACGTGACCGTCGAGGACGAGATCCCGGCCGGCATGGCCATCCCGTCCGGTGGCGCGCAGGTACAGGTCACCGACGGTGCCGGCGACAGCCTCGACCACACCGGCGACCTGTTCTCCGGCGGCATCACGCTGACCGACCCGGGTCCGACCACCGGCTCGCTGAGCCCCTTCGATGCGTCCAGCGGCACCAACATCGCGGTCATCACCTACGTGCTCGAGGTGGACGAAGCCGGCATGGCCGACCAGATCGTCAACGAAGCGACGCTGACCAACTACGCCGCGGCGCCCGACGGCCCGTCCTACCCCGAGCGTGACGACGACGCGATGGTCACGATGGCCAGCCCGCAGGTGTCCAAGACGCTGACCGACACCCTTGAGAGCCACACCTCCAGCCCCGATGCGACCATCGGCGAGCAGGTCACCTACCAGGTGGAGGTCACGATCCCGCCGTCCACCACCGACGACGTCGTGCTCCGCGACACGCTCCCGGTGGGTATGGCGTTCGTGTCCTTCGACAGCCTCACCGCCGATGCGGATCTGAGCTCCTCCGAAGGGACGTTCGCTGCCATCCTGTCCGGTCTCGGGTCCTCCGATGTGTCCAACGGCGGTCGGCAGCTCGACATCGACCTCGGGACCGTCACCAACAGCGGCAGCAGCCCGGCGACGCTCACCTTCGAGTTCACCGCGGCGGTCCGCAATGTCAGCGGCAACCAGGACACCACCAACCCGAACCAGCGGCGCAACAGCGCGCAGCTGCGGGTCGACGGCAGCAACCTGGCCAGCAACCTGAGCGCCGGGGTGCGGATCGTCGAACCGGACCTGACGATCACCAAGTCCGCCGACCCGACGACCGCCGATGCCGGCGACATCGTCACCTTCACCATCGAGGTCAACCACCCGACCGCCGCACGCACCGCGACCGCGTTCGACGTCGTGCTGACCGACACGATCCCGACCGGGTTGACCTACGTGCCCGGCACGTTCGATGTGACCGGCGGGCTCACCCCCGACAGCACCGACGACGGCAGCGCGCCCGACCTGACCGCCACATGGGACGACTTCCCGACGGGCGAGAGCACCACCCTGACCTACCAGGCGACCGTCGACCCGGACGCCGCGCAGACCGCTGGAGGGGCGATCACCAACACGGCGGAGCTCGACTGGACCAGCCTGCCCGGCGCCGCGCCGTCGGAGTCACCGTACGTCTCCGACGACGTACAACGCACCGGCGCCGACGGTCCCGGCGGTCTCAACGACTACGTGAGTTCCGACGACGCCACCCTCGACCCGGTCCCGTCTGAGGTGGTCAAGAGCTTCGTCACCGGCGACCAGGCCCATACCTCCGGCAGCGACCTCACCATCGGCGAGACCGCCACCTACGAGCTGACCGTCACCCTGCCCGAAGGGGACATCGGCGTGGTGAGCGTCACCGACGACATCCCCGCCGGGATGGCCTACGTCGGCGGGAGCGTCACGGTCGACCACAGCAGCTTCGGCGGCACGCTCGGCGACCCCGGGGTCAACCTCGACCCGGCCGGCGGCAGCAACGGCGACAACCTGGTGCTCACCTTCGACGGGTTCGGACCTGGCGTGAGCTCCACGCCCACCCCCGGCACGACCGGGACGACCTTCACCGTCACCTACGACACGATCGTGCTCGACGTACCCGGCAACGCCGGTGGCGATACCCGCACCAACCAGGCGTGGGTGACCGTCGCCGGGGTCGACTCCGACCCGGACAGCGCGCCCGTCGACCTGGTCGAACCGGACGTGACCATCACCAAGAGCTTCGACCCGGACGAAGCCGCCGCCAACGACCCCACCACCATCACCCTGACCGTCACCAACGAAGGGGACGCCGACTCGTTCGACCTCGAGGTCACCGACGTCATCGACAGCGACGTGTTCACCAACGTCACTGTCACCAGCGTCGAAACCGGGTGGACCGATGCGACCGCCGCCGGACCCGGCGACGACACCACCGTCGCGTTCACCTTCGCCGGACCGTTCGAACCCGGCGACACCGCCACCTTCGAGGTCGACGTCGTGCTGGTCACCAACCTGCACGAGAACGTCACCGTGCCCGGCAGCCAAACCAACACCGCCGAGGTGACCTCCGCGTCCGTTCCGGCCGGCACGTCGGACGAGCGTCGCACCTACAGCGACGACGACAGCGACGACCTGGCTTTGGTCGTCCCGGACCTTGTGACCACCAAGTCCGGCCCGACCGCGGTGAACCCGGGCCAGACGTTCACCTACACCATCGTCGTGGAGAACGTCGGCGACCGGGACGCCTCCGGCGTGACCATCGTCGACGAGATCCCCGACCGGCCCTGGCTGACCTACGACAGCAACACCGGCGGTGGCACCTTCGACCCGGACGCCGGCCCGAACGGCACCGTCACCTGGAACATCGGCGACCTCGCCGCTGGTGACGACGTCACCGTCACTGTGGACCTGACCGTCGATGCGACCGTGCCGGTCGGCACCGACGGGTCGACCTTCGCCAACACCGCCGACGCCCAGCACGACGGCAGCAGCGGCCCCGACCCGACACCGGAGAACAACGACGACGACCACACGGTCACCCTCGACGCCACCATCGATGTGGCCCTGTCGAAGACGGCACAGGCCAGCGAGGTCGGCACCGGTGACACCCTGACCTACGAGATCGAGGTCACCAACGTCGGCAACGAGGACGTCGAGAACATCACTGTCACCGACACCCTGCCCGACCACACCAGCTTCGTGTCCGCCTCCGGTGGCGGTAGCCACGACGACGGGGAGGTCACCTGGACCGGCATCGACCTGGACGCCGGCAGCGGCCCGGGCACCTCGATCACGCTGACCGTGACCGTCGAGGTGGACGACACCGTCCCCGCCGGCGTGGACACGCTGACCAACAGCGCCACCGTCGACGCGCCGGGCGACACCAACCCGGCCAACGACGACGACACCGCGGAGGTCGACCTCGACGCCGCACCGGTGCTGACGCTGACCAAGACCGACGACGCCGACGGTGGGCTGGTCGCCCCCGGCGACACCCTCGTGTACACGCTCACCATCGCCAACGTCGGCGACCAGGGCGCGACCGGGATCGTCGTCACCGACGACCTGCCCGACGGCGTGACCTTCGTCTCCGCCTCCGACGGCGGGTCCCACAGCGCCGGTGTGGTCACCTGGACGCTCGCGGACCAGCTTGCTGCCGGCGACGACTTCGAGCTGACGCTGACGGTCACGGTCAACGACCCGCTGCCGGCGGACACCGACGAGCTGGTCAACAACGCTGAGGTCACCGATGACGGGGAGAACTCCGACGAGCCGACGACCGACGACGACGAGGCGACCACCCGGCTGAACATCACCAGCATCAGCAAGGCGCTCACTGACACGAGTGCGGATCACACCTCCGGCGACGAGCTGGTCGTCGGCGAGACCGCCACCTACACCCTGACCGTGCAGCTGCCCGAAGGCGACGACCTGGGCACGGTGACCGTCACCGACCTGATCCCGGCCGGCATGGCCTACGTGCCTGACACCGCCACGGTCGACACGACCGGGTTCGAAGGGCTGCTCACCGTGTCCAACGTCAACCTCGACGGTCAACCGCTCAGCGAAGGCGCGCCGCTGATCATCACCTTCGACGACGTGGAGGTCACCACCGACGGCGACCCGGCCACCGCCACCTTCACCGTGACCTTCGACGCGCTGGTGCTGGACGTGACCGGCAACGTGGACCAGACGGTCCGCACCAACACCGCCAGCACGACCGTCGCCGGTGCCACGTTCACCTCCAACGACGTGGACATCACCGTCGTCGAACCGGAGGTGGAGATCACCAAGACGTTCGGGTTCCCCGACGCCGCGTCGGGCGACACGCCCGGCACCGCCGCGTCCGGTGACACCGTGACCGTCACCCTCGACGTCGAGAACACCGGTGACGTGGACGCCTTCGACCTGGAGGTGACCGACGTCCTCGACGGGGACACGTTCACTTCGGTGGCCGTGACCTCCACCCCCGCCGGGTGGACGGCCGCGGTGGACACCTCCGGCACGGACCCCGTCCTGACCGCCACCGGTCCGGAACTCGCCGCCGGTGACGACGTCACGATCGTCCTCGAGATGACCGTCACGAGCGCCGTGTCACCCGGCGACAGCCTCGTCAACACCGCCCAGGTCACCTGGCAGAGCCTGACCGGCGACGACCCCCACACCCGTGACTACGGCCCCGCCACCGACACCGACACGATCGGGTTCACCGTCCCCGACCTGCGGGTCGTCAAGACCCGGGACGGCACCGGCATCGTCGAACCCGGCGATCAGGTCACCTTCGAGATCGTCGTGCACAACGACGGGGGCCGTCAGGCCGCCGGCGTGACGCTCACCGACGTGCTGCCCGACCACACCACCTTCGTGACCGCCAGCGACAGCGGCAGCCACGACGCCGGTGAGGTGACCTGGAACCTCGGCACCATCGCTGCCGGCGCATCCACCAGCGTGACCGTCACCGTCGAGGTGGACGACCCCGTCCCGGCCGGTACCGCCACCCTGACCAACACCGCCAGCGCCACGGACGACGGCACCCGCGGCGACGACCCGACCCCCGACAACAACGAGGACACGGCCGTCATCCCGCTGGAGGCCTTCGTCGACGTCGCGGTCACCAAGACCGCCGACGAGACCGAGGCCACGACCGGACAGCAGATCACCTTCACGATCCTGGTGGAGAACCTTGGCAACGAAGGCGTGGACAACGTCACCGTCACCGACGTGCTGCCCGACCACACCACCTTCGTTGCTGCCGGCGGCAGCGCGTACACCCACGACGACGGGGTCGTGACCTGGACCGGCATCGACCTGGACGGCGTCGGTGAGGACAACACCATCTGGCTGACCGTCACCGTCGAGGTTGACGACACCGTCCCCGCCGGCGTGGACGAACTCGTGAACACCGTGACGGTCGACGCGGACGGTGACATCGACGACGCCAACGACAGCGACGACGCCACGGTCCCCCTCATCGCCGGCCCCGACCTGCGCCTGACCAAGACGGTCGACGTGGACGAGGCCGCCACCGGCGACACGCTCACCTACACGCTCACGGTCACCAACGACGGCGACCAGGGCGCGACCGGCATCACCCTCGTGGACGAGCTACCCGACGGGGTCACCTTCGCAAGCGCCTCCGACGACGGCGTTCACGACGACGGTGAGGTCACCTGGACCTTCGCCGACGAGCTCGCCGCCGGCGACAGCATCACCGTCGAGCTCACCGTCACCGTGGATGCTCCACTGCCCGACGGCACCGTCGCGCTGACCAACACGGCGACCACGTCCGACGACGGGACCAACGGCGCCGACCCGACCCAGGAGAACAACACCGACGACGCCACCGTCGTCACCGGCGCCGACCTGGTGGCAGGCAAGGAACTCGTCGGAGCCCTGATCCCTGGTGATACCGCCACCTACCTGATCACGGTCACCAACAACGGGCCGGAGCCGCTGACCGAACTGTTCCTCGTCGACACCCCCGGCCCGGGGCTGACCGACCCGGCCTTCACCCCGGACCAGGGCACCTACGACCCCGCCACGGGCATCTGGAGCGGCGTCGACCTGACACCAGGTCAGAGCGTCACGATGGAGGTGACCGTCAACGTGGCCGTGACCTTGACCGACCCGACCTTCAACCAGGTCGACGTCACAACGCCCAACGGCGTCGGTGACCCCGACCCGGACAACAACACGGACACGACCGAGGACGACCCCACGCCGCTGGTCAACGTGCGCCTGACGAAGGAGCTTGTAGAGGTGGAGGCTGCGGGAGGCCAAGCGGTCTACCTGCTGACGGTCACCAACGATGGCCCGTCGAACGCTACGGAGGTGACGCTCACCGACGACCTGCCTGGCGGGCTGACGGTCGCCGACATCGACGCGGACGGCTGGACCTGCACCGTCGATGATGAGCTCACCGAACTGTCGTGCGAACTCGACGGGCTGCTCGCCCCCGAGATGTCGGCCACGGTGCTACTGACCGCCGACATCGACCCCGACCTCGGTGGCGAGGTCGTCAACCTGGCCTCGGTGACGGTCGCCGAAGAGGAGACCACCCTCGAGGACAACAGCGACGCTGCGGTCTTCGTGCTCGCCTCCCTGACGAACGTCGACTTCGTCAGCGAGTGTCGCGACGACGCGGTCTGGCTGAACTGGCAGATAGATGTCGCCGACACCGACGCGGACACGGTCAGCCTCACGTTCGTCAACCCCGACGGTGACGACCTCGTGTACGACGACCTGCCCCTGACCGGCGAGCTGCTCTGGCCCGGGACGGAGCTCGACGACGACGGCACGCCCACCAACTGGCCCGGTTGGAGCCTGGTCGACGGCGTGTGGATCGAAGGCGACGGGTTCGACTGGGTGCGCGGCGACACCGACGTGACCGTCCGCATCAACCCGGTTGGCACCTTCACCGTCAGCTACCCGCCGGCGACCGCCGACTGCGCCGGTGACCCGCCGCCGGAGGAGCTGCCGGACACCGGAGTCCGGTCCACGACACTGGCCCTGCTCGCGCTGCTGCTGCTCGGCGTTGGTGTCGGGACGGTCCTCGCGGGGACACGTGTCCGCCGGCGGCCTGCCCGTTAGCTCCTCGACCTCATCTCCAGGCTGGAAGCCAGCGGTTGCCGGTGACAGCTCGCGAGGTTCCATCCTCACGGCATCGCCGGGGCGCCAGCTGACTACCTTTCGCGGCTCGGCGAGCTGAGGAACCCGCATGACGGCCACTCCAGTGACGGCGCCGATGGCTGGCACGGTCGTGCTCGTCGCCGCGGAGGTCGGCGACCAGGTCCGTGCTGGCCAACAACTGGTCGTGCTCGAATCGATGAAGATGGAGCACGTCGTCGCCGCTCCTGTCGACGGCCGCCTCACCAGCGTCGAGGTAGCAGCTGACGACCTGGTCGAAGAGGGCGCTCGGCTGGCGACGCTCGAGCCGGCGATGGCCGAGGGGGCCGACGCGTCGGCGCCGACACCGCCAGACCTCGACGCGATCAGCCCTCAGCTGCAGGAGGTCCGGGACCGGCACGCCGTGACGGCCGACGGGGCCCGGCCGGACGCCGTGGCTCGTCGCCACCGCGCCGGGCAGCGCACCGCCCGGGAGAACGTCGCCGACCTGTGCGACCCCGACAGCTTCGTCGAGTACGGGGCGCTGGCGATCGCTGCCCAGCGCCGGCGCCGCGACCTCGACGACCTGATCCGCCGCACGCCGGCCGACGGCATCGTCACCGGGATCGGCATGGTCAACGGCGAGGTGTTGCCGGCCGAGCGGGCGCGGACGGTCGTGCTGGCCTACGACGCCACGGTGCTCGCTGGGACCCAGGGGCTGCACAGCCACCGCAAGACCGATCGGATGCTCGAACTCGCGGAGCGCGAGCAGTTGCCCGTCGTGCTCTTCGCCGAAGGTGGGGGTGGCCGCCCAGGCGACACCGACGTCCACGTCCTGACCGGGCTGGAGACCACCACCTTCGCGTCGCTCGCCCGGTTGAGCGGCCGCGTGCCCCTGGTCGGGATCGTCTCCGGGCGCTGCTTCGCCGGCAACGCCGTGCTGCTCGGGTGCTGCGATCTCATCATCGCGACGCAGGACGCGAACATCGGCATGGCGGGACCGGCCATGATCGAGGGCGGTGGGCTCGGCTCGTTCCAGCCAGAAGACATCGGACCGGTCGAGGACCAGGCAGCCAACGGGGTGATCGACGTGGTCGTCGCCGACGAGGCCGAAGCCGTCCAGGTCGCGAAGCGCTACCTCGCACTGGTCCAGGGGGCGGTGACCGAGGGCGATGGCGGCGACCAGCGCACGCTGCGCCACGCCATCCCGGAAGACCGGCGGACCGGTTACGACGTCCGGCAACTCATCGCGATGCTGGTCGACGACGGATCGTTGCTCGAGCTGCGCGAGGGGTTCGCGCCGGGCATGGTCACCGGACTCGCCCGCGTCGACGGCAAGCCGCTGGGCGTGCTCGCGAACGATCCGATGCACATGGGTGGCGCCATCACCAGTGAGGGCGCCGACAAGGCCGTGCGGTTCCTCCAGCTGTGCGAGTCGCACGGCCTGCCGGTGCTGTCGCTGTGCGACACGCCGGGGATGATGGTCGGCCCGGAGGCGGAGCGCACGGCGCTCGTGCGTCACTGCAGCCGCATGTTCCTGGTCCTCGCCGACCTGCAGGTGCCCTTCATGTCGATCGTGACACGCCGGGGCTTCGGGCTGGGCGCCCAGGCGATGACGGGCGGCCACCTGAAGGCCGGCGTGTTCACGGTCGCCTGGCCGAACGCCGAGCTCGGCCCGATGGGCCCGGAAGGTCAGGTACGACTGGGGTTCCGCGACGAACTCGCCGCGATCGAGGACGAGGCAGCTCGGGAGGCTCGCTTCGCGGAGATGCTCGCCGAACTCCGGGCCGAGAGCCGGGCGGTCAACGTCGCCTCCTACGCCGAGATCGACGACGTGATCGACCCGGCCGACACGCGCCGCTGGATCGCGTCCGCCCTCGCGCCCGTCCCCTATCCTCGCAAGCCCCAAGACCCCGGCCGGCGGTTCATCGACGCCTGGTGAGGTTCGGACCGCCGCTCGCATGGTCACCATGTCACGGGATCCGGCCTAGTCTTCGAGGGTGGACGGGACGCAGGAGGCGCCAGGGGGGATGTCTCACCCTGCTCAGGAACGGTTCCCCTTCACCAAGTTCCTGCCACCGATCCTCGATGACCGGGTCGCGACCGAGCATCTCATCTCCCGTCTCGACGCGGCGATCGGTGCGCGGCCACTGACGGTGATCACCGCGCCGGCTGGCTCCGGCAAGACCACGGCGTTGGCTGCCTGGGCGGCCGCGTCCGAGAGCGAGGTCGTGTGGATCCGGCTCGACCGCCACGACGACGCACCGAACGTGCTCGCGGCCGCGTTGTTGGAGGCCGGACGTCGCCAGCTGGGTGGCGGTTTCGGTGCCCGGCTCGCCGGTCTGCTGTCCTACGCGGGAGTCGCGCCGACCCCGCGGCAGTTGGCGGTGTCGGTCGTCAACGACCTGGGGGAGCAGGGCGAGGTCGTACTCGTCCTCGACGATGCGCACGAGGTGACCGACGAGCAGGCGTGGCGGTTCCTGGACGAGTTGGTGGAGCTGCTGCCACCGGCCGCCCGGGTCGTCCTCGGCAGTCGTGTCGAGCCCGAGCTGTCGCTTGCCCGTCGCCGGGTTCGGGGTGAGGTGGCCGAGTTCGGACTCGACGATCTCCTGCTCGACCGGGACACCATCGCGAGGATCCTGGCGCATGACGCGCCGGCAGGTGAGGAGGACGTCGACGCGGTCCTGGCGAGCAGCGGGGGGTGGCCCGCCGCCGTACGGCTCGCGACGGCGCACCTCGGTGCGGATGCCTCGCAGCGCCCTACGGCGACCACGGATGCCCTTCCGGACCCCACGGACGACCTTCAGAGGTTCCTCGCCGAGGAGGTCTTGGGCGAGCTGCCAGAGCACTTCCGCACCTTCCTGCTCGAGACGTCGATCCTCGACGACCTCTCGCCGCGCGTGTGCGATGCCGTGACGGAGCGTTCTGACAGCGAGCGGGTCCTGGCCGAGCTCGACCGCCGCAACCTGTTCCTCACGCGACACCGTGGGCCCGACGGCGATACCTGGCGGACCCACGACCTGTTCGCCGCGTTCCTGCGCGAGCAGCTCACCGCGACGTCCGCTCGGCCCGATGTCACGCAGCTCCACCGGCGCGCAGCCGGAGCCCTCCCGCCTTTCCGCGCGCTGCCCCACCTGCTCGCCGCTGGGGACCACGCTGCTGCCGCCGACCTCATCGTCCACCTCGGCTTCTCCGACCTCGACACGAGCACGGTCGTGTCGCTCCTGCCGGCGATCCGAGCCCTCCCTCCAGAGATCCGCGAGGCCGACCACCGACTGACCATGATGCTCATCTGGCCGCAGCACGCGTCCGGCCGAGCGCACGAGGTCATCGGCGAACTCGAGCCACTGCGAGACCGTCTGGTGGGGTCCGGTCAGCACGGGGCGGCGGCCGAGGTGAACGCGGTGCTCGCTGAGGCGTACCTCCAACTGGGCAACCTCGACGGCGCGGGCGAGACCATCGGACACGCGCTCGAGCACATCGACGCGTCGTGGCGCCCCGTCGCCCTGGCGGTCGCGATCTGGTGGAACTACTACCGCAACGACTGGACCGAGGTATCGCGCTGCGCCGGAGAAGCCGTCGATCTCGCGCTGCGGTCTGGTGAGCCACAGGCGTACAAGATGGTCGGCCCAGCGCTATCGCCGATGCTGTTGTTCACCGACCGGGGGCGAGACTGGATGTCCGAGGCTGCGGACCGGATGGTCAGCGGACTCGGCGATGACGACCACGCCACCGTCATGTGCATGCGGCCGGTCCGAGCGGGGGCAGCGCTGTTGCGCCTCGACGTCGCTGGCGCCGCGGCCGAGTTGCGCCTCTGCCTCGCCGAGTCGATGGGCTACGGCCGCATGGCGTGGAAGCATCAGGAGGCCGAGCTCCTGCTGATGGCGGTGTGTTTCGGATCCGGTGACCTCGGCGCCGTGCAGCGCATCCTCGACGATGCGCTGCCGCGGTTGGACGACCCCGTCTACCGCCAGTACCACCACACGTACGCGTATGCCGCGATGCGCCTGCAGTGGCTCGCCGGGGAACACCGTGAGGTCGTGGCGACCTACGACCGGTACCTCGCCGGGCCGGCGCCGAGCGGACACCTCGAGGCCGAAGTCGTGCGCGCTGTCGCGCGGGGGATGGTCGCGCGGATCGAGGGTCGGACCGACGACGCCCTGGAGATCCTCCGGGAGGGCGAGGACGCGCAGCGCGCCGGCCGGTGCTGGCTGGTGGCCGGGATGCCCGGGTTGGACCGCGCCGACCTCCTGCTCGAGCAGGGTCGGGCGGCGGCTGCGATCGAGGCGGCGCTCCCCACGCTGGACGTCGCCGCCCGCGTCGGTCCTGGCCTGCTGTTCCCCGACGCCCGGACCAACCGCCGGGTGTTGGAACGCTGCCTCCAGGCCGGGATCCACGCCGACCTGCTCCGTGCGGTGCTGTCGGCCAGCGTGCCGTCGAACGAAGCGCGTGAGGCGCTGCCGATCCCTGGGACCGACGAGGTCCTCTCGACTCGAGAGCTCGAGGTGCTGGGGCACGTCTCGACCGGGGCCTCAAACCGGGAGATCGCTGAGGTCCTGTTCATCAGCGAGGCGACGGTCAAGTCGCACCTGACCCGCATCCTGCGGAAGCTCGGGGTGTCCTCGAGGACGCACGCCGCAGCCCGAGCGCGCGAGTTGCGGCTGCTGTAGCGGTCCAACGAGGCGTAGCGCGTCCCTACCGACCCCGCTACGACCCTGTTCATCCCCCGTTGCGACCTTCGGTTGACGTCGCACGTCGACCTGCCCCGTAGAACCGTGATCACCACGGATCCGGCGCAGGAGGCGACCGATGCAGACCACCGTCACGTTGACCCGGCTGGGCGCGGCCGAGCTCGCGAGCAGCATCGCGGCCGGTGACGTGTCCGCCCGGGATGCGGTCGACGCGCACATCGACCGCATCGAGGAGGTCGACAGCCAGCTCAACGCGGTGGCCGTCCGCCGCTTCGAGGAGGCTCGCCGCGAGGCGGACGCCGCCGACGAGGCGCAGCGGCGTGGCGATCCGTGCGGTCCGCTGCATGGTGTCCCGGTGACGATCAAGGACCAGTTCGACGTCGCTGGACTGCCCACCAGCTTCGGCATCTCCCGGCTGGCGGAGCGGCCGGTCGAGCGTGACGGTCCGATGGTCGCTGCCTGGCGTGAGGCCGGCGCGATCGTGCTCGGCAAGACCAACGTGCCGCCCGCGCTTGGGGCGATCGAGACCGACAACGCGATGTTCGGGCGGACCAACAACCCGTGGGATCTGGAGCGCACGCCTGGAGGCAGCAGTGGCGGCGACGCGGCGTTGGTGGCGGCCATGGCGATCCCGCTGAGCCTGGGCGGGGACCTCGGCGGCAGTCTGCGGATCCCCGCGGCGTGGTGCGGGGTGTCCTCGCTCGTCTCGACGATCCCGCGGCTGCCCATCGACCGACCGCCGGTGCGTACCGCCGCCGGACTGGCGGACGCCCAAGCGGGACCGTTCGCGCGCACCACGGCCGACCTTGTCCTTGGCTTGCGGGTCCTGGTCGACGCCATCGCCAGGCGACCCACCGGGCTCAACCCCCCCGTGCCATGGCAGGACCCGCCCGAGACAGGCGTCGTCGGGCTCCGGGTCGCGCTGCTCCCGGAGATCGACGGGTTCCCGCCCTCACCAGCGATCCGACGCGCCCTGGAGGAGGCCGCCACCGCGCTGCGCTCGGCTGGCGCGGTCGTCGAACCGTGGGCGTCCCCGCCCGATGTGGGGGAGGCGATCGCGCTCGCCATGCGGTGGTGGACCGCTGACGGTGGGAGCTGGCTCCGCCAGATGCTGGACGACGAGAAGCCGCATCCGCTGATCAAGCAGGACGTCCAGGGGGCCGCTCTGCCGAACGCCGCGGTCCGCCTGCTCGGCACGATGCTGCAGGCGACCGGACAGCAGCGCGCGGCGCGGCTCCTCCGACACATGCGCAAGGCATCCGCCCGCGAGCTGTCGGACATCCAGGGGGATCGGCTGACCTACCGGGACACGTTCGTGGCGGCGCTGGACGCGGGCCGGGACGACCTGGTGCTCTGCCCGGTGACGCCCGTTCCCGCCGTTCCACACGGATCGGGGAAGTACCTCCCAGACGTCCACACGCCGGCGCTCCTGTCGACCTTGATCGGCCTACCCGCCGGTGTCGCGCCGGTGACCCGCGTCCGGGCCGGCGAGGAGAGCGATCGGATCGCGAGCAAGGACAAGGCGATCGAGGTGGCACGTCAGGCCGAGCAGGGCAGCGCCGGCCTGCCGGTCGGGGTGCAGGTCCTGGGTCGGCACTGGCGCGAGGACCTCGTCCTGGCCGCGATGCAAGCGATCGAGACCGAGGCCACGTCGCAGCCGGACCACCCGAGCCTCCCGCCCCTCTGACCGCTGTCGGACGCGGTCGCCGATCGGCTGCGCTCGACCCGGCCTGCGGCCGGCTGACCTGACAAGGAGACATCATGACCGAGACGACCACACCGAGGATCCCGCGCTGGCGGCTGATCAGCTTCTGGGTGCTGCTGGTGCTGCTGCTCGTCCTGCACCTCGGAGAACGGCCGGAACAGCTCGGCTTCATCGTGACCGCGTTCGCGGGCCTCCCGGAGGGCGCCGGCGCCACCCACGAGATCCACATGTTCGCCCAGGGGGTCCTGGCGTGGATCATCCTCGCGGCGGTGCTCGTGCAGCTGCGTCGGCCCGCCAGCCAGGTGGGCGCGGCCTGGGTGTACGGCATCGGATCTGTGCTGGCGTTCGGGATGTTCCTGCTCCTCGCGGACCTGCCTCCTGGGGCGGCACCGGTCGTTGGAGGTGCCATCGTGATCGCCGGACTCGCGTTCGTCGCCCACCCGTCTCCATGGCGCGTCAGGGTCACCTCGGTGGCGCGACCGAGTCGGGCGCTCCTGGCGTTGACCGCCGTCAGCGCCGTTCCGTTGATCGTGTACGCGGCAGGCCAGCTCAGCATCCATGCCGGCAGCGGGGCACACGATGAGCACCACGCGTTCGGTCACTGGATCGTCATGGCGGCCTACACCCTGCTGGTCGTGCTCTTCGCTGCGGTCGCGGCGTGGCGGGTGTGGGGCTGGCGGTTCCCCCTGTGGGCGGCGTCGTTGATGGCGGCAGCCCTCGGGGTCGGATCGCTGGCCATCACTGCCGTGTCACAGCTCTCTACCGCGTGGGCGGTCCTCGCGATCGTGTGGGCAGTGGCGTTCGTCGGCCTCGGTGAGTACGAGGCCCGCAGGGACGCTGTCGTCACGCCTCGCATCCCGGTCGGTCGATCCTGAGGGTGGGTGTAGCCAGCACCACCGCTGTTGAGGTGGTCGCGGTGTCGCTGGCGGTGGCTGGGGTGACGAAGATGACCGCGAGGTCCGGAGGGGGTGCTGATGACAGCGCGTGTGCGGGTTCGGCCGGAACAGGTCCACGGTGACGTTGAGCCCGGCTTCGGGCGCGTTG
Source organism: Nitriliruptoraceae bacterium (assembly GCA_003563915.1). Classification (GTDB taxonomy): domain Bacteria; phylum Actinomycetota; class Nitriliruptoria; order Nitriliruptorales; family Nitriliruptoraceae; genus CSSed11-175R1. The sequence goes on along the minus strand of PWTE01000354.1, from coordinate 5,032 downwards.
CCGACGTCTTCCGTGACCAGTTCGTCCGAGGCCAGGCGATCGGTGGCGCGTGTGCCGTGTACCGCGGTGACGAGGTCATCGTGGATCTGTGGGGCGGCCAGCGCGACGGGAACCTCGGGCTGCCGTGGGAGCGGGACACGCTGGTTCCGGTGTTCTCGACCACCAAGGGTCTGGCGTCGATGGCGATCCTGCTCGCACACAGCCGCGGGCATCTGCACCTCGACGAGCGGGTGGCCACCTACTGGCCCGGGTTCGCGCAGAACGGCAAGAGCGGGATCACGGTGCGCCAGCTGCTGTCACATCAGGCTGGGCTGGCTGCGCTCGATGAACCGATCGGACCGGAGCTGCTCGCCGATCCCGATGCGCTGGCCGTCGTGCTCGCCAGGCAGGCACCGCTGTGGGAGCCGGGCAGCCGACAGGGCTACCACGCGGTGACCTTCGGGTTCTACGTCGGCGAGCTGTTCCGACGGGTCGACCCGGCTGGCCGCACCCTCGGTCGTGCCTTCGGCGAGGATGTCGCGTCACCGCTGGGGATCGAGTTCTACATCGGCCTACCCGACGAGATCGAGGATCACCGGCTCGCGAGGTTCCACGGCGTACACCCCGCTCGAGGGCTCCTCCACCTCGGTAGCGCACCCTGGCGGTTGCTGGCGGCGTTCTGCAACCCCCGCAGTCTCACCTCCCGCACCTTCAAGATGCTCCCGACCGCGCAACACCCGGAACACATCAACGACCGCGAGCTGTTGCGCCACGAACTCGCCTCGATCGGTGGGGTCGGCAACGCCCGTGGCATCGCGCGCGCCTACGCCGAACTGGCCACCGGCGGGCGACACCTGGGGCTCACGGCCGACACCGTGGCGGCGCTCGAGGAGCTGCCGGTGGCGCCACCAGGCGGTCGCCGCGACCTCGTGCTGCACAGCGACATGCCCTTCAGCCTCGGCCACGGCCGCGCGTTCCCGGGCTTCCCGCTCGGCTCGGACGAGCGCAGCTACGCCATGGCCGGCACCGGTGGGTCGATCGGGATGGCCGACCCGGCCCTCGGGATCGGCTTCTCCTACACACCCAACCGGATGGGCTTCGGCAGCCCTACCGACCCGCGCGAGGTCGCGCTCCGCGATGCGCTCTACCGGTGCTTGAGCGGACCGCCGCAGGACCCAGTCCGCGTCCGGGAACCCAGGTGACCTGCCCCGCCAACCTCTACCTCGGCAGCGCCAACGAGGCGGTCGGTCAGCGGCGGTCGGCGAGGCCGACGAGCGCACCTCGCAACGCGGCAAGGAAGCGCTCCGGCTGCTCCACCGCGGGGTCGTCGGCGGCATCCTCGATCACGTACAGCGGCCAGCCGTACCGTTCGCTCGCGTCCTCGGCGATCCTGAGCTTGATCTGAGGGTCGTGGCGCCCATGGATCAGGGTGGTGGGGACGCCGACCGCCGCCAGGGCCTCCGGTGAGAGCGGTGTTCCAAGGGTGGGCATCAGCCGCCGCAAGGTGGGCTTGAGCGCGGGGTCCCGGGCACGGTCGAGCGCGTAGTCGGCCAGGTGCGGCCACAGTGCCCCGGCCTCGGCCTGCACGGCCTCGAGGTCGAGGAAGCAGCGCCGGAACATCCGGTCGCGCGACCGTGCGGTCGGTCGGATCAGGAACCCGGCGAGCGCGACCGCGAAGCTCGGCGCAGGTCGGTAGGGCGCGAGCCCGAGCGTGTCGACGAGCACCAGACCACGGACCGACGACGGGGCAGCGTGCGCCACCCGAAGCGCGATCGCGCCACCGAGCAGATGACCGACGAGCACCGGTGGCTCCAGGCACGTCGCCGCGATCAGCTCCTGCAGCCACGCGATGACGTCGTCGGCGTCCAGCTCAGGGTCGGTCGCAGACGCCCCGTGTCCCGGCAGGTCGGGCGCGATCACGCGGTGGTGCTGGACGAGTTCGGGGAGGACCGCGGCCCAGGTGGCACCGAACTCGCCCGCACCGTGGAGCAGTACCAGCGGGGGGCCCGAGCCGCCCTCGAGGATCGCCGTCTCGAGGCCAGCTGCCTCGAGGTAGCGCTCCTCGACCGCCGGCAACGCGGCAAGCAGGCGTTTCCTCGGTGGGATCGTCGCGTCCGAGGGGTCCGAGGCGGATGTCGTCACGGCGAGCACCTCCCGTTCAGGTCCGCCCGGCTGGCGGCGCTGTGGTCCCCAGCATCCGGCGGGAGATGCGGCACCGCATCGGGCGCGGTGCCCATCTTCGTCCCGACCCGACGGATGGGTCGTTCGCTGTAGATGACCCTGACCGGACTACGCCCCCCGGCCGCCCACGATGCCGAGCTCGTAGGCGTAGGCGGTCGCCGCGGCCCGCGAACCGACGCCGAGCTTGCGGTAGATGTTGCTGAGGTGCCGAGCCACCGTCTTGCTGCTGATCACGAGGTCGTCGGCGATGTCGCCGTTGGACCGGCCGGCGGCCACCAGCCGGAGCACCTCCACCTCACGCGCGGTCAACCCGGCCGGCCGCTCCGGCGCGCCCGAGCGGGCTAGCGCCCGGGCCTGGGTCAACGCCGGCGTCGCACCCAACCGCTCCAGCGTTCGCTGGACCGCCGCCAGCTCCACCTCAGCGGTGTCGTGGTCGCCGAGCTGGCGCAGCGCCCGGACCAGCGTCAGCTTGGTCCGCGCCAGCTCGTAGGGCACGTCCAGCTGGTGCCAGCCGTCCACGGCCGCTTGGAGCGAACGACACGCCGTCGCGGCGTCGCCCTCCGCCAGCTCGACCGCGCCGCGCAGGGACGCGACAGTCGCGTCGAGGTATGGCGAGGTCACCGACCGAGCGAACGCCGCCAGGTCGTCGACGGCGGTCCGGGCCGTGTCGAGGTCCCCCGCGGCCAGCATGATCTCACCGCAGGCGATCAGGACACGGCACCGATGGGCCGGGGGATGGTCCTCCTGGGAGACCCGGCGGATGGCTGCCTCGGCGTCGCCGACGCGTCCCTGCGCCAGCCGCAAGAGCGCGAGCCCCGGTTGAACGGGATGCCCCCACCGGCTCGCGTCGTGGTAGGCGGCCTCGGCGTCGTCGAACGCCCCGCGCAGGCGACACAGCTCCGCACGCTGGTAGTGCGCCATCCCGATGGCGGGGTCGCCACCTTGCTGGCCCAGGTGCCGACAGGCCGTCTCCACCTCCCGCATCGCGTCAAGCCAGTCCCCTTGGAGCGTCAAGACCTCGGAGCGGTGCACCAGGCACTGGCCGCGGAAGGGATGCAGGTCCGGTTGCGCCTGGCACCACCGGGTCAGCGCCCGGGTCCACTCCTGGGCGCGCCGCAGGTCGAACGCCTCCTGACAGGCGATGATGACGGCGCAGTAGACGATCCCGGCGACGAGCGGTGAGCCTGATCCCGCGGTCACGGTGACCATCGCCTCGTCCAGCAATGCGACGCCCCGCTCCGGCTCGCCCTGGTCGATGTGGGCCTGCCCCTGTCCGAGGCGGCTGAGGGCGATCAGGTCGGGATCGCCCACCTGGTCGCCGGCCCGCCCGATCTGCTCGAACAGGGCGGCCGCGGTCGCGGGGTCGCCCTCGTCGAGCGCCCGGATCGCCAGCGGCACCTGCAGATAGGCCTGCTCGATCTCGTCCCCGTCGGTCGCGGCGAGGGTCGCTTGGGCTCGCGCGAGCCATCCGCCGCCCTGGGCTGGCTGCCCACCCTGGAGTAGCAGCATCCCGAGCCAGAACGCGCACCGGACCCCACGAGCTACCTCGCCGCTGTCGAGGTGCGCCTGGTGGGCGCGCTCCAGGGCGGCGAGCGCGGCGTACTCACGGCCCGTGAGGTAGGCGGCGAAGGCGAGACGCTCGAGGTCGTCGGCCGCCAGCGCCGCGCGGCCATCGGCGTCGGTCAGGGCGGCGAAGGCGTCGGCCCACGCGCGGCGCATGTACGCCTCGCGGCCTGCGCGAGCCAGGCCCTCGTCATCTGGAGCGTCGGTCGTCATGGCGACCCCCAACGCGGTACCTCCGCCGGCACCGCGACGCCGGAGGAGCGTAGTGGTCCGCGCGAGACAGCACGCTACGGGTCAGGCGATCGAGGGCTAGAGGTAGCGGCGGACCCTGGTGGCGTAGGCCTCGAACCCCGCGCCGAAACGCGCCGCCAATGCCGCCTCCTCGCGGCGGACCTGCCGGTGGGTCGCGGCGGCGACACCCGGAAGCAGGAGCAGCGGCCAGGCGGCGTCCCGGGCAGCGGCCGCTCCCACGTACATCAGGGTCCACCCGACGTACATCGGGTTACGGCTGTGGGCGTAAGGGCCACCGGTGACGAGGCGGCCCGGTTCCTTGAGGACGTCGGAGCCGGCCGACGCCGTCGCCCAGACCACGACCGCGGTCCCGGCGGCGAGGAGCGCAACACCGCCGATGCGAACCGCGGGGCGACCGCTCAGCTGACGCGGCCAACGGCGCTGCAGGAGCAGACCGACCACCAACCCCGCGAGATGCGGCTCCGGAACCGGGACGTTGCGCCACCGCCACGAGCGACTGCCAGCCACGTCGAGGGCCTCCGTTCGACGCCACCCTAGGGCGGCGACCGGGCTCACTGGAGGCAGAACTCGTTGCCCTCGGGATCGGCCAGGGTGACGTGGAACGAGTGCGGCTCGTCTACCCGGTACAGCTCCGTCGCGCCGAGCGCCGTCAGGCGTGCCACCTCGTCGTCGAGACGGTCGCGGCCGACGTTGAGGTCGAGGTGGAGCCGGTTCTTGCCCGCATTGTCCTCCGGCACCTGCCAGAAGAGCAGACGGCGGGGTGCCGGGTCGGTCAACGCATCCCGGTCGGTGTCGTCGGGATGACGGATGGCGGCGGCCACGCTCCAGTACAGCCGCCCGTCGATCTCGACGACATCGTCCCGCGATGCGATGCCCTGGTCGAGGATCCGGCGGATCACCGGGTCGTGGTCCTCCACCTCGTAACCGAGGGCAGCGGCCCAGAAGTGCGCTTGGGCGTGCGGGTCGTGGACGTCGAAGGTCACCTGGTAGCCGATCGGTTGCATGGCAGCCCTCCTGGCTGGCGGGTGTGGGCAGGCGCGATCCAGGATGGCATCCG
>PWTE01000081.1 GCA_003563915.1 Nitriliruptoraceae bacterium | reverse complement strand
CTGTGGCCACGGCCGCGTTCAACGAGGCCTTCGAGATCCTGGAGGACAACGACGTCGCCGCAACCTTCGAGATGCTCGCGTCCCTGGCCGAAGGCGGCCACCTGCTCGTCTACAGCGCTGACCCGGTCGTTCAGCCGGTGTTCGAGCGCGCGGGGGTCGGCGGTGAGTTCGCGCCGGCAGCCGGCGAGTCGCTGACCGTGGCGGTCAACAACGCGGCGGCGAACAAGGTCGACTATTTCAGCGAGCGTCGATTGGAGCACGTGGTCGAGGTGCTGGGCGACGGCAGGACTGCGGCATCGCTGACCGCACAGTTCACCAATCAGGCACCATCCGAGGGGTATCCGTCGTATGTGCTCGGCCCCTGGTCCGACCTGGTCGAGGCCGGGGACAATCTCTCCTGGATCAGCGTGTTCTGCGGGATGACCTGCCGCTTCGTCGAGGTGCCTTCGGGCTCGCAGGACGGTGGTCGCGAGCTCGGTCGTCCGGCGCACGATCTCGGCCTGCTGCTGCCGGCAGGTGAACAGCAGACCCTGCGCTACGCGACGGAGACCACCGATGGGTGGTGGTGGGAGGGTGACCGGATGGTCGTCGAGGTGGAGCACCTGCTCGCCACGACCCTGTTCGGCACCGAACTCACGGTGCGAGTCGTGGCTCCGGACGGTGCGCGTTTCACCTCCTTGCCGCCGGGCGCGGAACTCGACCCCGACCATGCCGAAGTCGCACGGTGGGAGGCCACAACTTCAGGTCGGGTCGTCCTGCGTTTCGAGCTAGCCTCGGAGCAAACTGAATCAGCTCACGGCTGACCACTTAGCGTACATTGCTGAACACTCCACGCGATTATCATTTCGCATACCTCCGGACGGTGTGTAGTATGCAGTGAAGGGGTCAGCAGGGTGGTCAACCCGATCGTCCGGCCTCGTGGCATGGAGCCAACCGAAGATCCAAGTCCCATCCTATGAGGAGCGAGTTGCATGAGCGCACGATACTTCCGAATGGTCATCGCGGTGTTCGTTGCGCTGGGGATGCTCAGCGGAGCAACGGCAGCGTTCGCCGACCCGGATTATCCTCCCGTCCCGCCTGTCGAGCCTGAGGTCCCTGAGGAGCCTGAGGTCCCTGAGGAGCCTGAGGTCCCTGAGGAGCCTGAGGTCGAAGAGGAGATCGAGGAGCAGCCGGACCCCGTTCCTCCCCCTGACGAGGTCGTCGAGGATGAGGTCGCGGTCATTGGGGTGGACCTGCCGCGTACCGGAACCAGCGTCACCCTGCTCGCACTGGTCGGCGCGGTTCTGATCGGTCTCGGTGCGCTGCTCGTCACCCGACGTCGGTCGTCCGGCGAGCCTGCGTGAGTCGCGTCAGGTCAACGATGCCGAACCCGCTCGAGACTGGCCTCTGGTGAGTCGTCCGGCGGGTTCGGTAGCGTTGCGGCCAACAACAAAGCGTCGAGCATCTCGTGCGCCTTGAGTTCGCTTCTCGCTGATGACGCCGAGGGCGAATCTGATGTCGTCATCTCTTGCAATGGCTCTGCCGACGACACGACGAGCATCGCCAGAAGCCTTCCCAGCGTTCGCGTTGTCGAACTCGCGGAGGCCTCGAAGTCCGCTGGCCTGCTGGTCGGTCATGCCGCCGCCTCGGTCTCTTGCCTGTACCTCGACGCGGACGTCGGACTTCGCACCTCCACCGCCCGACTTCTCGTCCGTGCGCTGCGCGACGGGAACAGTCTCACCGCCAGCACCACCGACCGGATCAGGTTGCAGTCGTCGTCGAGTCCGGCGATCTGGTTCGTCGAGTTGCAGATCAGCACTTCTGGTGCCATAGGCTTGTCCATGTGGTGCCGGGGTGGGGTTTGGCGGTGTCGTGCAGCATGAGGTCGGTGTCGGGGCAGACGGCTTCGGCGTCGTTGAGTTGTTCGCAGGTCGCTGTCAGGGCGTGGGTGCGTCGGGGGGGCGGACAGTGCGTTGAGCGTGACATGCAGACCGCCGTTGGCGATGTGGATGTCGCCGGCGACGCCAAGCGCCTCACGGATCGGGCTTCGGGCCTCGTCGGCTGCACGGGCGTAGTGGGGTGCTCGCAGCCGGGCCAGGCCCGACTCGGTGTTGTAGGCCGCGATGCGACAGGTGTGGGTGATCAGCTTGGTTTCGGAGTCCAGCAGTCGGGCGTCAGGCGCAATGCCGCCAAGCGGCACACGGGCGGGGGTGTCGGCCCGACTCGGCACAGGCACTGGCGACCAGGGTTCGGACCTCGTCGAGCACAGCGTCGAGTTCGTCGCAGTGGAACGCGCTGGGGCAGGTCTGGCCCGAGATCACCCAGCAGCGCTGCTGGGTGAACAAGGTTGCCTGCGTGCTCTCCGCGCTTCCCAAGCGGCTGCACGCACGCGCCGAGCAAGCGGCTGTTGCACGACATCAGCCATGCCCAGTCGCGTACCAAGGCTCTGGCTGCGGCCAAGGCCCTGGCCGACGTGCTGGCTGAGCATCCCAAGGCGGTGGGCAAGGTCACCGGCGAGCTCGACGTGCTGCTGGAGCTTCTACGACTTCCCCGAGGCGCACTGGAAGCACCTGCGCACGACCAACCCGAGTCGATCTTCTCGACGGTCCGACTCAGGACTCGGGTGATCAAGGGTGCGGGCAACCGTCAAGCAGCGGTCGCGATGGCCTTCAAGCTGCTCGAGGCAGCCCAGGACCGGTGGCGTCGCATCCGCTCACCCGAG
>PWTE01000214.1 GCA_003563915.1 Nitriliruptoraceae bacterium | reverse complement strand
GTGGCGTGCGGCGTAGAGCCGTTGGATGCTCGCGGCACGCCACCGGCCGGTCGAGGCGTCGAGGTTCATGGTGAGCGCACCCCACCGTTCAGCGTCGGTGCGGGTGACGACGTTGGCGATCGCACGGCTGTCGCTGAGCCGCTCGATGCGTGGCGTACCTATGTCGGCATCCATCACCGGGCCGCCGTGGAACTTGCCGGGCAGCCGGCCGCGCTGCCACTGCTCCCAGGTCCGGGTCGGCATCACCTCGAGCAGCAGCTCCGGCTTGCGCAGGTCACGTTCGATCTCGAGCGTGACCTTGGCGAGGAAGGCCGCGAACCGCTCGAGCTGCTCGTCGGTCGCGCGGGCGCTCACGACCGCGACCGTCCTGCCGCGAGGGCTGACGTGCGCGCGGTGGCGGCTTGCTGACGGGCGGCATCGAGGGCCAGGTCGAGCTGGTCGGGCGGCAGCAGCGTGCCGGTGACCTTGCCGACACGCTGCTGGAGCTCGCTCAGCCGGGTGACGTCGCCCTCGACCCAGCTGGCGATGTAGCCGGCGGAATGGCCGGTGATGTCGTGGTTGAAGCGCGCGGAGATCGCGTGCGCGGCGGCCTCGGCGACCGCCTCACAGTCGGCCCGGTTGTGGGCGTAGTAGCGCCGGTCTCCGATGACCTCGGCTCGGAGGAGTTCGGGGTCCTGACGGTGGGCAAGCTCGTGGGCGAGGGTCGCGACACGCTCACCGGGCGTGTTCGCCGTGGCGAGCACGATCCGATCGCCATCACGCTGGTAGTAGCCGTACAGGCCGGGCGGCAGGTCACGACTCTCGACGGTGACACCCTGCTCAACACACCAGCCGTCGAGGTGCTCGGCCAGGGCCCGGGGCGCATCAGCCGGCGCGGGCTTGCCGAGCTCAGGGAGCGGCTCACCATCGGTCTGAGCGACGTCGAAGACGTGACCGACGCCGAACCCGATCCGCTGTTCGAGCCGGGCACGCTTCGCCGGATCGCGAGGTGGCCGGACGCGCTCCCCACTGGTCGGGTCCACCCAGTAGGGCTTCGGGTGGAAGACCATGATCCCGGTCTCACCCTTGCGGACCTGCCGGCCGACCTGCTGCCACGTCCGGTACGACGCGACCTTCGTCGCCTCGGGCGCCTGGGCGAGGATCCACGCGGCGTTGGTCGGCGAGTACCGGTGGAACGCCGCCATCTTTGTAAACCACGCGGCGTACTCACCTGAGTCGACGATCCGCTTCAGCTCGGCCTCGAGCTTGGCCTGGACCTCGGCGCGCCGGTCCTCGATCGACGGCTTGGAGGTGGTGCTAGTCGCGGCGGTCATGACGCGACCCCGGCGAGCAGCTGATCAGCGACGGCAGCCGCCAACCTGTCGGGTGGCAGCGACCGCATCGAGGTCGGGACCGTCGGCAGCACCCAGGTCCGCCACGTTCGACCCGACGAGGTGGTCGGCAGCAGGCCAACATCGAACGGCAACTGCAGCTGCCGTGGCTCACCGTCGGTCAGCCACGCCGCGAGGGAGTCGCCCGGCGTTGTGGGAGTGACGGGATGCAGGTGGCGTCGTCCATGGCCGTCGTAGGCCAGGACCCCGCATACCTGGTCGGTGCCCGACTCGGTAACGTCTCCGAGGACCGCGAGGTGGATGGCAGTGACCTGGATCACGGGGGCAGCCATCACGCGCTCCTCGAGAACTCGGCGAGCTGGGGCCTCAGCTGGCGACGAGCGCGTGACATGCGCTGCCTCAGCAGGACCTCGTCGATCGCGTGGGCGTCGGCGACCTCACCGAGCGGCACGAGCGAGGACGCCGCTCGGAGGCCATCAGCGACCGAGGGCTCGAGCTCGGACAGCGCCTGGTCGAGCGCGATGGTCAGATCCGGATGCGGATCGCGGTGCGGGTCGATGAAGCTCTCGGCGCGCCACTCGAGCTGGACGGGATCGACCGGCTGAACGTGCTTGGCATGCACCATGTGCCGCTGGACGGCGCGGCTCATCCGACTGCACAGGTGCAGCGCGACCCGGCGTCTTGCCCATGGGCCCTCGGCTGCGGCAGCGCGATGCAGCCCCTGATGCAGGACCTCGAGGGCGGCCTCTCCCCACTCCACGGGATCGGCGTCGAACAGGGGACGACCCCGCGCGACGAGCAGCGGCGCGTGGGAGTAGGCCAGCCACGCGAACGCGACGGCCTCGCCATCAAGCGCGGCGTCGACCAGCCTTCGGTAGTGCTGCTGCTGATCGCGGGAGACCGGCCGCTCGATGTGGACGTCGTCGAGCGGAACACCCAGCAGGCGGTGGCTGTGCCGGTCTTGGACCTCGGGTGCGAGGAGGCTCCAGCGGCGGGTGACATCGCCGTACGGCGGCGGGATGACATCGAGCATGACGGTCGCTCCTGTGAGGGGAGCTCACCGTCCGATCGCCTCGTTCCAGAAGCGTGGCAGGGGTCGTGTCAAACCTCGTGTCAGCCGAAATTCCTCGCAGATTTCTCGTTGCAACGCTCTTGGAACGAGCATTGCTGCGGAGCCGTACTCAAACTGCAGACACGCTCACACCGGGATTGCTACCCATCTAGCCCTCGTCCGGCCGACCCGTGTCCGGCCAAACAAACCGAACCTGGGCAAGGCGGTCGACATGCGCACATTCGGTATCTCCACTACAAACACAGATCCTTTGCCTGGCTCAGACTGAACATGTATCTGTCCATGCATGCGCTCCACCAACCGTTT
>PWTE01000129.1 GCA_003563915.1 Nitriliruptoraceae bacterium | reverse complement strand
GGCAGGAGCTGATGATGGCGGTCACCGTCGATCCGTGGACACGGTGTGGACACGTCCCGGTGAGAACGGAGGGAACTCTGGCAACACGGCGTGGCACGACACGGATGTGTTTCCGCAGGTCAGCGGGATGTTCTGGTACTGGGCACCATCCCGCGTAACAGGCTTCGGCAGGAGTACTACCTCTACGTCGAGGACACCGGAAAGTCCTCCTGACCTTCAGACCCCCGGGCATCACCGGCTGTGGACACGCCGTGGGCACGTGGACGGTCATGGCTGGGTGATCGGGATCACCTCGTGGACGTCGCTGATGGTGAGGCCCGGGTCGGGGCCGCCTCCGGCGACGTGAAGCTCGCCGTCGAGTGCGGCGACGACGAGCCCGTGCCGGGCGACCTCAAGCTCCGCGACGACCTGCCAGGAGTCTCCGACCAGGCACTCGACCGTGGCGATGGTCCCCTCGGGCTCCTCTCCGCCGGTCACGCAGGGCACCCCGTCGACGGTGTCTGCGCCGATCCCGCCGCGGGAGTGCTCCAGCGGCGGCGCCTCGACCCATCCGCCATCGCGCAGCACCTCGACCGAGGCTCGGTTGGTGTCGAACCCGCCGGCGCGGCCGGCGATCGCGTACACCTCGTCGCCGACCGCTGTCGCGTCGAGATGCTCACGGGGTGTGGCAAGCTCGGGGCCCGGCTCCCACCCGTCGGCACCCTCCTCGAGGATCTCGGTCGAGGTGAGCACCTGCCGCGCGGGGTCGACCCCGCCGATGGCGACCAGCTGGTCACCGGTAGAGGCGACCGCCAGTGCGCCGCGTGGTGTTGCGAGGGGAGGTTCCTCGCGCCACGCGTCCTCACCGGGCCCGAGGCTCCACACGGCTGCCTCGGCGACCCATGCGCCACCCTGGATCGAGTAGCCGCCGACCACGTAGACGCGGTCGCCGAGGGTCTCCACGGCCGTGTGGTGCAGCGCGACGGGCAGTTCCGGTCCCTCGTCCCACCTGTCCGCGTCAGGGTCGTAGAAGTGCACGTGCGGGAGGGCGGCCCCGTTTGCATCCAGACCACCGACGGCCACGATGCGACCATCCCAGACGGCGCCGGTGACCTCGGTTCGTGGGACGGGGAGGTCGGCAGCGCGCCGCTGCTCGCCAGGCTCCTCGGCCTCCACCGGCTCGTCCTGCTCCTCCGGAGGAGGATCGAACTCGTCGGGGTCCTCGGGCTCGGGGGTCGCCTCCTCGGCGTCCACCGTCTCCGGCGGTTCAGCGGGGTCGTCCGGCTCATCCGTGGCGCAGGCCGTGAGCACGAGCGCTGCCGTCAGCACGGTGGCGATCGCGACCATCCGACGCACGGCATCCCTCCTCGACCCGCACGCAGGGGACCGCGCCGAAGCGCGACCCGCAACCCTCGAGACGGCCAGCGCAGGTGCGGTGGGCAACTGGCTACTCGCGCACCGCAGCGGCGCGCTCGCGGGACTGGTCGTCCACGAGCACGCCGGCCGGTCGAGCTTCTCGGCGCTTATGGCGTAGGCACGAACCCGTCGTTCTCGTCGAAACATGCCTCGTTGAGGGCCTCAGCCTCGCCCGTATCGATCGGGAGCGTGAGCCCGATGTCGGGATCGAGGTCGGTGACGCCGATGAAGGTCACGATGACGGTCGTTACCGCCTCAGACGGGTTCCACGCCGTATGCACGTTGTCGAACCCGGGGTCGACGAACGCCTCACCCACCCCGTAGCTGTAGGTGCTGCAGTCGTCGTACATGAACTCCAGGGCTGTCCCCCCGGCATCGTTGCCGGCGACGATCGCCAAAGCGGTGCCCGGGTGGGTGTGCCACGGGAACACGGCGCCCGGCTGGATGGTGACCTCGGCGGTGATGATCTGTGACGCGTCGCGCAGGTTGACGACCTCGGTGGATCGGCCCTCCGGCTTCTCCCGGACCTGGATCGCGACGTCGTCGGTGAAGGTCGAGGGGCCTGTCAGCAGTTCTGCATCGATCGGGTCGGGCGGGTCGTCCTCGGCCTGCGCGCCGCCGGTCAACGCCAGCGCGACCGTGCCGGCCACGACCAGCAACCCGGCAGCGAGGAGCAGTGAGCGGCGCAGGGGACGGGGTCGGGTAGCTGTGGTCATGGTGGGGTCCTCCTTCTGCGGTCAGATGACTCCGAGCTCAGCCATCACCGTCGGACCGTCGGAGGAGCCTCGGCTGCTCGCGACCGTGAGCCACGACGGTGTGGTGCCATGAGTCTCTGTGGGCGGCTCGCGTGACGGAATACGACATTCGACGTATGGTGGTCGCGAGGTCAGGGGGTCTGGTGCCGACCACGTTCCTCGATCCGCGTACCACCGGGGCGATCCGCCACTTGTCGATCGCTGTGGCACCGGGCCGGCTGATACGGACACGGTCTTCGAGGTCCTGGATGACCTGCAGGAACTCCTCGGCTGCGACTGGGCGGCGTTCCACTGGCTCGACACTCCGGGACGTCGGCATCGCCACACGCAGCGGGTCGGTTCCGGCGATCGCGCACTGGTGAGCCAGAAGGAGCTCGAGGCGGAGGACCTCGCGCCGTTCTGGCAGTGGTACTGGCGCTGTGAGTCGTGCTCGCTACCTGACCGGCTCGGGGCTCCGGTCTCGTTTACGCTCAGTGAGTTCTACACCGCCCGAGAGTGGGCGCAACATCCGATGTCCGGCGTGTTGGGGGGTGTCCGTGACGAGCTGCTGGTCAGCTTTC
>PWTE01000151.1 GCA_003563915.1 Nitriliruptoraceae bacterium | reverse complement strand
CCAGACCCACGTGGCTGATGTGGCGACGGTTGCTCACGGCGGCAGGCGCGCCGGACGACGTCGCGTAGGGGGGACCGCCCAACGCGGGTGCTGGGGCACCGCGAGGACACGGCGGTTGTGCCTCTGTCGGTCGGTTGAACATCTCCGGGCCTACGGTCGTGAGGGTCTACGGTGGCAGGGCTTGCCGACATCATGACTCGACGGATCGGGGGGGGCATGAAGCGGGCGTTCGTGGGACTGGTTCTCCTCGGCGTTGCTGCCTGCACCATGACGGGACGTGAGGTGATCGCGACGGTGGACGGCGTGCCGGTCACCATGGTCTCCGGGCGGCAGACCTGTATCGAGGTCGGCGACGACGGCGGCAGCGGATCCTGGTGTGGGCCCCTTGACATGCCCGAGGCGGTCTGGCTCGGAGAGGCATCGGCCGGTCAGCAACTGGTGGTGGCCGGCCAAGCACCAGACGAGGTGGCGTCAGTAACCCTGACCAGCGCGGAAGGGGCAATCCGACTCGACGAAGAACAGACCCGTCAGGGACGCGTCCTCGTCGCCCTGGATATCCCCCCGGGGAACTACGAGGTCACCGCGGAGAGGGACAACGGCAGCGAGTACCTCTCCGGAGAACTCCTGCTGGATAGGGAAGGCACCACCATGTTCTCGATGGCGCCGTAGCGGGACGCACCCACCCCCCCTTCCCGACCTCACCGCCACGCTCGATGACGACAAGGCGACCCAGACAAGCTACGGGCCCGCTGCGACGTGGACACCGCGCTCCCGTGCGGCAGGGCTCGGGCAGTGAAGAACGTCCGGATTGGCTACGCCGCCTGGTGTTCGCCGCCTACGTTGGCCGCTCAACGACTGCAGAGGGCCCCGAGTGGACGAGCCCGACTTCAGCGCAGTGGTATCCGCACGGCTCGACCCTATCCTCGCGCCACGGGGCTTCCCATACGTAGCTCGCGAGAACGGCGTGTCGGCTCGAGGTGAGCCGGCGGCGTACAACCCCGGGGCTACGCCCTCTTCCACTGCGACGGGGTCGAGGCGGTCAACGACGTCATGACCCGCTACCGCGGCTGGTCAACACGGCTCCGAGAGAGCTACAGACCTCAGGAGATCCTCTGCCGGGACCTGTGGGTCAAGCAGGAGCGGGGGAGGCGGTACTTGAACTTCGAGGGCTTCGAGGACGATGTCATCCGCGCCGCGGGGAGAGAGGCGGAACAGCGCCTCGCCAGTCTGGCGACTGGTCCGCTCAACGAGTGGGTGGACGAGTTGACCTTCATGCTCGACCGGTACTTCACCGCGCTCGAGGCGCCGGCAGCCGAGACCTAACGCCCGTAGTCCGAAGTCCAGCCAGACCAGCTACCGGAGGACGGGGAGCACCTGCGCGCTGCTACGGCCGGTGGCAGCTTCGATGAAGTCGATCGAGTCGGCCATACCCACGAGGACGTTGCGTACGCGGTCGAGAGCCGATGTCGACGGTGCGTCGGACCGGTCGAGGGCCTCGTTCAGGTCGAGGCGATGTACCACTGCCTCAAGCAGACCGATGTCGGCCGCATCGACGACCCTGACCGTTCCGCTCCCGAGGTAGTCCACGATCTTGTTCGGTTGCTTCCTGCCAAGCTTGAGGGCCTGACGACCGACCTGCCCGAATTGGTCAGCCAACGTTTCCGGCCGTCGAGCGGAGGCGGCTCGACGTGCCGCAGCAGCAACCGTCTCCGCGGCCGACGTTGCCATGCCGCCGGGCTGGTTGAACGCACGGAGCAGCGACGCCGCGTCGCTCCAGTCCGGTGGCTCCTTCGCAGGCGGGGCACCGATGAGTCGTGCGAGCATCACGGGCCAGGCTGCGACATGCGCGTAGAGGTCACGAACGCTCCAAGCCGGCAGCCGCGTCGGCATGCCCCAGTCATCGTCCGTGAGCTCGCAGCCCAGGTCGGCCCAGCTACGCCACTGGCCATCGAGTTCATCCCAGACCGTCAAGACCAAGCGACCTCCGGCACGAACGACCGTACGCCATCGACCGCAGCGGATCGGTGTGCTGTCGCTATCGCAACCTGGGCAGCATTCCCACGGTCATCACGTTTGTCAACTGCCGGAGACGCGAAGGGCAGGGCAGCGCCGGCCTACGTGGTGCGGTCCTCGAAGGCGTGCGCTTCGAGGCTCTTGACGCGCGCTTCGAGGGCGCGACGACGGTCCGCTGACCGCTTGACCCAGACGAACAAGCCCACCACGGCGGCGACCAGTACGACGTTCATCAGAAGCGATAGCAGGCCCCAGACCGCCTCAGGCGTGTCGGGGAGCAGTTGCAGGTTCCCATCCTGCGCGATCAGCATCTACGCCCATCCTCGTTGTTCACAGCGGAAGCCACACAAGGCTGCACGCGAGCGGCTGGAGCATGGCGAGAACGCCCGGATCCTCTCCTCGGATCCGGCGATGTACTGGGCGATGGCGTAGGTGGCGTGCCGGTCGAGGCTGTGACGGTTGCGGTCGTAGCGCATCGCGGCCTTGGGGTCGGCGTGGCGGGTGAAGTCTTGCACGTCACGAAGGTGCGCGCCGAGGTTCAACGCGGCGGTGATGGCGGCGTGCCGCAGGGTATGTGGGGTCATCCGCCGGGCGATGCCGGCCCCGCGGGCGAGCCGCGCGACTGCGGCGGCGAAGTTGTTGCGGGTTATGCGGTTGCCCCAGCGGTTGCGCAGCAACGGTCCGCCGTCGCGTCCGTCAACGGCCTACT
>PWTE01000169.1 GCA_003563915.1 Nitriliruptoraceae bacterium | reverse complement strand
CGGCCGGGCGCTCACCGTGCGCGGCCAGGTCGCGGCGGTGCTGGCGCGCGGCCCCGATGCCAACCTGCTGGTGGTCGGCGACGACACCCCGATCCGCATGGGCCTGGTGGCCACCATGTGCGCTGCCGTCGCCGACCTCGCCAGCCACGGCGCTCCCGCCGAGCTGGTCGTCGCCGACCTGTCCCGGGAGGGCACCGACTGGTACGGGCTGCTGCCGCGTCTGCTCGCCGAGCTCCGCGGCCGAGGTGTCCAGGCCGACTCCGCCGACACCGAAGCGGGCGCCGCCGAGGCGATCACCGCCGCTGCGCGCGAGGTTGAACGGCGCACCGCACTGGAGGATCGTGCGGTGCTGGACGAACCCAGCCGCATCGTGGTCCTGCACGACCTCGACCGCGTCGGGGCACTCGTGATGGTGCAGGACGACTTCGGCCCGGAGCCCTCCGAGCTCGGACGCACGCTGCTCGACCTGCTGCGCACCGGGCCACGCGTCGGGGTGCATCTGGTCGTGTCGATCGCAGCGATGGGCAGCCTGCGGGTGCTGCTCCCCGACCGGGCGGTGGCGTCCTTCCGGCACCGGATCGGGCTGCAGATGTCGGAGGACGACGCGTTCTCGCTGATGACCGACCCCACCCCTGCCCGCCTGGCAGAGCGCGAGCCGCCGAAGCAGGGCGCCTACCTCGACGCCCGCCGCGGCGTCCCCGAACGCTTCGTGCCTCCCAGCCTCGACATGGATCTCCCCGACCCGGTCGCGGCCCTGCTCGACGCGCTGAACGAGGCGATGGGAGCACCACGATGAGTGGCTACGACGAGCTCGCCCGGGACCTGCACCGGTTCCACGCGAGCCTGACCGGGTTCAACGAACAGCTGCGCGCCGGGTTGGCGGAGGTCAACCGTCACCACGAGCAGGTCGACCCGGTCTGGCGCGACCGGTTCCGGCGTACCTACGACCAACGTCACGACGAACTGGTCGAACCGGTCACCGAATACGCCGACCGGGAGGCCGACGCCTTCGAGCAGTTCCTGACCCGCCAGATCCGCGCGCTCAGGCGGTACCTCGATGGTTGATCCTGCCCGGCTTGCCGACCTGCTCGACGACTACCGCACCGCGCTGCTCACCCACCGGGAGCGCGTCGAGGAGGGCTTCACCCGCACCCGTGACGCCTACCGGCGCATCGAAGGCTACGACTGGCAGGCCGCACAGGAGTTCCGCAGCCGCTTCGAGCGCAGCGCCGCCGCCTTCGACGCCTACGTCACCGGCACCCGTGGGCTGCTCAGCCTGCTCGAGGAGCGGATCGACGCGCTGCGCGAGCTGGCCCGCACCCAGCTGTGAGCGCCAGCCCCGCCCGCCACGCCGCCAAGCTCGACACGCTGGCGGCAGATCTGCAGCGCGCCGACCGTCGCACCGGTGAGGCGCTGACCGCCGGACAGGCGCGCCAGACGATGCTCGACGAGCAGACCACCCAGGTCAGCCGCAAGGTCGCAGCGCTGCACAACCTCATCACCGACACCACCGAGCGTGTCGACACCGGCCGCGAGGTCGTCAGGGAGGCAGTGCGCCACGTCGATGAGGTCGGCTCGCAGATGGACGAGCTGGTGCAGCTCATCGGGCAGGCCCGAACGCACATCTCCGAGCAGGCCCAGCGTTGGGACCAGGAGCGCCAGGCAGCCGCCCAGTGGGTCCACCGCGCCGAGCGCGAGCTCGAGCAGGCGCAGGTCGCCCTCGACGCGGCACAGTCCTCACTGCAGGACGCGGAGGGTGAGCTCAAGGCTGCCCAGGCGGCCCTCAAGGCCTGCCAGGCCAACCCGAAGTCCCCCCCGTGCGTCGCCGAGCAGACCCGGGTGACCACCGCCCGTGCTGCGGTGATGTCCGGTCGCCAGGCGCTGGCGACGGCCCGGGCCCGGGTCACCTCCGCCCGGTCCGACCTCGAGTCGGCGCGGGCCCGGCTGCGCTGCTGCGAGCAGGCGGTGGACACCGTCGCCGACGCCGGCCGACAGGTCGAGCAGGCCCGGCAGACCGGCAGCCAGGCCCGCCAGGTCTCCCGTCGCGCCCAGGAGCATGCCGACGTCGCCGAGGTCGACCTCGAGCAGGCGGGCTCGCACCTCGATACGAGCAAGGACCACCTCGAGACCGCCCAGGACGCCGCGACGCGGCAGGCTGAGGCGGCGAGCGAGGCCGGTGCGGCGCTGAAGGAGGCCGGACGTGCGGGCGAGCGTGCACGTCGGGCCGCCCACGGCGGGATGAAGGAGCTTCGCGGCGCCGCAGGTCAGCTGCGTGAGCTCGAACGGATCGGAGTCGACGGATGAGCGATCCCCTGTGGTTGCTCGAACGCGAGGCCACCCGCTTCGCCCGGGAGCGCGCCACGACCCGAAGCTGGTGGCGCGACCGTGCGGGTACCCGGATCGATGGCCGCTACCTCGGCGAACATGAAGAGCAGGCAGCCCACACGACCACCAGCTTGCGCGCACAGGCCGAGGCCACACGCGCCGCCGATGCCGCCACCGAGCAGGTCGAGGAGGCGGTCGGGTCAGCCAACGACGCCGTTGACCGCACCGAGCACTCGCTGGACCGCGCCGCCGAGGAGGTGCGCACCGCCCGGGAGCATGCACAGCAGGCCATCCAGCTCGGCCAGCAGGCCGACCAGACCCTGCAGGCCGCGCTCGAGCTGGTCGGCCAGGCCGGCGCACCCTGCGGTGAGGCGAGCACGCCCGCCGCGCACCTGCGGAGCG
>PWTE01000286.1 GCA_003563915.1 Nitriliruptoraceae bacterium | reverse complement strand
CGGTGCTCGCGGAGGCGGCAGGGACGGATCCACATCCAGGATCGACCGAGGCGGCCGTCGCCGAGGAACCGGATGTTCCCGAGGAGCCGCGTGTTCCCGAGGAGCCGCGTGTTGCTGAGGAGCCGGATGTTCCCGAGGAGCCGCGTGTTGCCGAAGGGTCGCACGTCGCCGAGGAACCCGATGACCTCGAGGGTCCGCCCGACGAGATCGCCGAGGAGCTGGTGGACGTCCTCACCACCCTCGCCGAGGACGAGGGGGACGCGCCCGGGCCCCTGCGGCTCGTCACCGAAGGAGCGTCCTTCCCTGGCGCTGCGCCGACACCGGACGAGGCGGCCGACGAAGCGCCGTCGGGATCGGACGATCGCCCGGAGACCGACCGGCCGGACGAGGGAGGGGACCATCGGGCCTGGCGGATCGTCGCCGGAGAGGCTGAACCGGACCGTCGCTCGGTCGGTCGTGCCGCGATCCGGAACCTCGACACGCACATCGACATCTCGGACATCCGTGTCACCGCGACCCTCAGTCACCGGGGACGCACCGTCACGGGCGAGGCGCACTCGGTGCCGACACGCCAGGGGATCCTCCGGGCCGTCGCCACCGCCACGGCCGACGCGCTCCGGGAGTTGACCGGCGACCGGCTGGTGGTCAGCGTCGACGCCGTACACGTCTCCGTGTCGGGAGAGCCACCTCTGGCGACCGTCACCGCCGGTGTCGTGACCGAGCGGGGCGAGGAGACCCTGATCGGCGCCTCGTTGGTCCGCGACGATCCCGAACGTGCCGTGATGCGTGCGACGCTGGATGCGCTGAACCGTCGGGTCGAGCGCTGGCTGGAGGTCGACCTCGCCGGCTGATCTCGCCGGCCGATCTGGTCGACGGGGCCGAGCTCCCCGCCCGGTGACGGCGCTGTCAGCGGCCGTAGAGGGTCGCGGCGACCGCGGTGGCGAGGTTCAGGCTGGAGACCCCGGCCCGCATCGGTATCGCGATGGTCGCACCGGCCCGCGATCGCAGTGCGGGCGTCAGTCCGCCCCGCTCGGTGCCGAAGAGCACGATCGCGTCCGGCGGCACCCGACCCGAAGGGTCGCCGCCCGCGTCCAGTGCCACGACGGCCCGGTCGATGACGGGCAGCGCATCGGCTCGCGCGACCGGCAGGGCGAACTGCAGGCCCGCCGCAGCCCGCACCGCCGTCGGATGCCAGGGGTCGGCCTCGCCCAGGACCAGCACCCCACCGGCGGACGCCGCCGCGGCGACGCGCACCGCGGCTCCGAGGTTGCCGAGGTGGCGTGGTGCCTCCAACACCACGATCCGTCCGGCTGCGGACAGCACGTCGGTGGCGGACACGATGGGTCGTCGTGCCACGGCCAGGCAGGGTGAGGGCAGCTCACGACCGAGCGTGGCCGCCTCCCAGGTGGCGTGGTCGACCTCGGCGGTGACGTCGGGGAGCGTCACGTCGGGCGCGAGGTCCTCCAGCAGACGGGCCGCGGCCGTGCGATCCGGAGTCAGCACCACCTCGATGTCTGCGCCGAACCGCCGCGCATGTTTGAGGGCGTGGATCCCCTCGAGCAGGACCCGGCCGCTCGACCGGCGCGCCGCGCGGACACGCTCGAGCGGTGCACCGTAGGCTGAGGCCATGCCTGCCCTCCTCGTCCTGCTGTTCGTCGTCATCCCGATCCTGGAGATCGTCGTCATCATCCAGGTCGGCCAGGTGATCGGCGCGTGGTGGACGGTGGCGTTGCTGGTCGCCGACAGCGTGCTCGGCGCCTGGTTGCTCCGTCGCGAGGGGGCGCGCGCCTGGCGAGCGTTCCGTGAGGCGCTCGAGGCGGGCCGCTGGCCCGGCGACGAGGTGGCGCAGGGCGCCCTGGTCATCGTCGGCGGCACCCTGCTGCTCACCCCAGGGTTCATCACCGACGTGGTCGGCTTCCTGCTCCTGGTCCCGGTCTCGCGACGGCTGGTCGCGCGCACCCTACGGTCCCGGATCGGCACCCAGGTGGTCGGTGGCCCGGGAGGCGATCCACGCCGTGCCGATCCCCGGCGTGGACGTGGACCTTCGTCAGGTCAACCCGGGGTCTTCGACGTCGAGGTGGTGGACGTCCGGCGTGAGGATGACGGCGCACCGTCCCGGGGGCCCGCGGAGCTCGGCGACCGCAGCGGGGAGGACGATCCGGACGACGACGAGCCCCCGGGGACGGGCGCCGATTCCAGACCCTCACGGCCACCTCGCTAGCGTTCGCACCTGCCGGTGGTCGTGAGTGGCCAGGGAGCCCCGGCAGGCCGCGCGGGTGAGGCCGCGCAGGAGGGGAGCAGCATGACGATGGAGGCCATCCACCAGGCGATCATCGACGGGGCGGACGCTGACGCGCTCGCGGCGTTGCCCCTTCCGGACACGATGCGAGCTGCGGTGGTCCGCAAGGACGACATCGACATGTTCGCTGACCGGCCGACCGAGGACAAGGACCCCCGCGAGAGCCTGCGCATCGACGAGGTGCCGATCCCGCCACTCGGCCCGAACGAGGTCCTGATCGCGCCGATGGCCTCGGCGCTCAACTACAACACCGTCTGGACCTCGATCTTCGAGCCGCTGTCCACCTTCGGGTTCCTGGAGCGATTCGGTCGCGAGTCCGAACTCGGTGCCCGGCACGATCTGCCGTACCACATCGTGGGGTCCGACGCCGCGGCGGTGGTGTTGCAGGTGGGGCCCGGCGTCACCCAATGGCGGCCGGGCGACCGGGTCACCGTGCACTGCAACTACGTCGACCTCGAGTCGCCTGAAGGCCACATGGACTCCATGCTCGACCCGTCACAGCGGATCTGGGGTTTCGAGACCAACTTCGGCGGTCTGGCCGATATCGCGATGGTGAAGGCCAACCAGCTGATGCCGATGCCGGACCACCTGACGTGGGAGGAGGCGGCGTCCCTCGGCTTGGTGCTGGCCACGTCGTACCGCATGCTGGTGAGCCGCAACGGTGCCCCGATGAAGCAGGGCGACATCGTGCTGATCTGGGGGGCAACCGGCGGACTGGGCGGTTTCGCGACCCAGCTGGTCCTCAACGGTGGTGGCATCCCGGTCTGCGTCGTCTCGAGCGAGGAGAAGGCCCAGCTGCTGCGGGACGTCGGCGTCGAGCACATCATCGACCGCAAGGCCGAGGGCTACCGGTTCGAGACCGCCGACGGTGAACCCGACTACGACGAGATGCGTCGCTTCGGCAAGCGGATACGGCAGATGGTCGGTCAGGACCCCGATATCGTCTTCGAACACCCGGGTCGCACCACCTTCGGCGCATCGGTGCTGGTCTGCAAGCGTGGCGGCACCATCGTGACGTGCGCGTCGACGTCGGGGTACCTGCACGAGTACGACAACCGGCACCTGTGGATGCGGCTCAAGCGGATCATCGGGTCGCACTTCGCCAACTACGACGAGGCGTGGCAGGCCAACCGGCTGGGCGACCTCGGGATGATCCACCCGATCCTGTCCAAGGTCTACCCGCTGGAGCAGGCGGCCCAGGGTGCGTATGAGATGCACCACAACCTCCACGCGGGCAAGATCGGGATCCTGGTCGGCGCTCCCGAGGAGGGCCTGGGCGTGCAGAACCAGGAGGCGCGCGAGCAGCACCTCGCGGGGATCACCGCCTACCGCGACCTCGGCTGACGCCGATCCGCGCGGCGATGCCAGCCGTGCTCTCGGGTAGGGCAGCCCGGTGTCAGGATGCTGGTGGATGCAGCGCAGCTGGGTGGGTTCATCCGGGTGGGGCGTTGGCGAGGGGGAGTCGGAGCGCTTCGCGGTTGCTCGGGTTGAGGTCGGGGTCGTCGGTCGGTTCCGGGGTGGGGGTGGGCAGTCCGTTGGCCCGTTGGGCGTGGTGTTGATCGCCCGGACCGGCGCCCCTTCCTGGGGCTCTGGGCAGGTCAGGATCTGGCGCGTGGGTGGTGTAGCGCCGTCCGCCGGGGTCGGTGAAGGTTGCAACGGCGGTGTCGGGGTCGACACGCAGCTTCCAGCCGCCCTCGTGGACGAGCCGGTGATGCTGGTGGCAGAGCAGGATGCCGTTAGGTAGGTCCGTGGGCCCGCCGTTGGACCACCAGTCCACGTGGTGGCGGTCGCACCAGGCGGCGGGCCGGTCACAGCCCGGTCCGCGGCAGCCGCGGTCACGCACCGCGAGCGCGGCATGTTGGGCGACGGTCCAGGTGCGGGTCGCCCGGCCCACGTCGAGAGGTTCGGACCGGGGCGACATCACGATGCGACTCAGGCGGGCGTCGCAGAACAGTCGCTGCGTCGCTGCGGGGGACAGGGTGGTCCCTGCCGCGGTCTGCGCGAGCACACGTTCGTCAGCATGCTGTCGGGCGTCGTCCAGCCGTGCGGGATGCCACGGGTCGGGACCGTCGTAGGGGACCAGCACCATCAGGTGGGGTTTGAGTCCGCCGGCCTGCGGGGCGAGCTTGTTGTCGAGGACGGCCCGGCTCAGCGTGATCAGCCCGTCGGCCAGACGTTGGTCGGCCCGGCGTCGCAGGTGCGGTGGGGTGTCGGCCGGGTCGGGGGTGGTGAAGGCTTCGAGGGCGGTGGCGAACATCTCGCCCTCGACGCCGGGCAGCAGTGCGTCGAGGCGCCACATGCCGTCGTCCTGCTTCACGCAGGAGGCGCGTCGCAGCGCGTACTGGCGGTTCTCGTCGCGGCGGAGGGCATCGTCGTCCTTGGCCTGCTCGGCCCGGCGGATCCGCTCCCGCAGCTGTTCGGGTGAGGTGCGGCTGGCGGTGTCAAGGAGGGTGTCCTCGATCTCGTCCGCCGCGCCGAGCCGCCCGCGGCGGGCGGCGTGCCCGAGCAGGCTCGCCTGCTCAGGCCCGAGCTGGCCGGCGACCAGCGCATCCCGGGTCCTGGGCAGTCGGTCCAACGTGTCGGCGAGTTGCTGCTGTCGGGACGCTTCGCGGGAGGAGGTGTTGAACCGCTGCTTGAACCACTGTCCGGTCGAGGCCATGCCGGCCTGCTCGGCGACCTTGACCACGTCACCCAGCGCGATCACCGATGCTTTCGCCGTTGCGAGGATGCCCTCCATCCGTCGCAGATCCCGGACCCACCGTTCGAGCGTGTCCGCATCGAGGTGGCCCGCGGCCGCCAGGGACTCGCCGGCCGGACGATCGGGGAGGAGGTCTGCCAGTTCCCCGAGGCGTTCGACGGTCTGACGCAACCGCGCGCCCACCTGGTCGACGGTGGTGGCGTCGTAGCCAGGCCGGGACTCGCGTGCCACGGCCCGGGCGTCGTAGCCGTGCGCACGGTGACGCGCCCATGACCGACCGAGATCGGGCCAGCCTGGCCCGATCGATCGTGGCGGGCGGGTCATCGGGTGCCTCCGGTGTTCCGGGTGGTCGCCTCGGGCCGTCCCAGCTGGCTCGGGGACTCGAACATATGTACGAGTTTAGCGGTCGGGGTGACACGAGGGAAGGACCTACACCGAACCTGGGGACAACCTCACGCTCCACCGCTCCAGCAGGAACCGGACAGGCTCGGAGGCACGGCGGCAGGGCCTGCGACGCCCAGCCACAGCGAGGATCCCCGCGAGCCTCCCGCAGCAGCCTGCCGAGGCGGATCAGAAGGGCAGGGGCGAGAAGGGTCCCGACCACCAGTGCGCCGCCGCCAGCAGCGGCACGATCGCCCAGGCGACCCCCCGGAGTTGCACCAGTGCCGAGATGGCGATCGCCACGGCTGCGCCGAGGGAGCCGGCGTAGAGCCCCGCAGCCAGGTCTCCACGGAAGAACCCACCGAACGCGAAGATGTGGACGACCAGCACCACGATCGCCGGTGCCACGATCGTCGCTCGGGGGACCGCGACCCGCGACGGGATCCTGCGGTCAGCGAGGAGCAGCACGGCGACCACCGCAGGGACCTGGATCAGCACGGACAGGATCCCAAAGGTCGGACTGATCGACCGCAGCAGGCCGATCACCAGGGCGATGCCTGCCGCGCCCATCCCGAAGGTCCGCAGGAGCTCGGTCAACGAGGTGTCGGGGGAGCGCGGGAAGGCCTCGCGGCTGCGTACGGCGAGGAAGCTGATCACCAGGGTTGCCCCGGCGGTGAGCAGCACGAAGCGTCCCAGCGACGCGGCCGCGAGCAGGACGACCTGGCCTTCGCCGAACACCAGGACCCGGCCCAGATCGCCCAGCAGGCCGGTGGTGATCCCGAAGCCCATCACGAAGGTGGCGATCACGGAGGCCACGATGATCGGCGTGGCGAGCAGCACACCACCACCGAGCGCGCCGCGGTCACCGTCCAGGCCGAAGGCGGCGAGCCCGTCGCCGCGGTAGCGCGACAGCCACCAGGGAACGGCCGCCGTCAAGAGCACCAGCCAGACCAGATCGAAGGCGAGCGCCAGCACCCCCTGTCGCGGGTACAGGGGAAGCTGCGCGACGATCGTCCGCGCGAGGCCACCGAAGAGCAACGTGGCAGCGGCGAGGATGACGTCGCTCTTGGCGTCGTCGGGGCTGAGGTACATGGCGAACGGACGCTACCAGCGGCCCACGGCGCCACCTCACCCCGGCTGTACCGGCGGGGCTACCCTGCGCCGCGTCCCCGCTGCTGTCCCCTGCGCCCCTCATGAGGCTCCCATGCCCGATCCGGCGACCTCGCCTGCCTCCGTGCTCCCGGACCGCTCACGTGGCGCGCTCGAGGCGTCCATGGTGGTCATCGGTGACGAGATCCTGGGCGGCTACGTGGCCGACGCGAACTCCGGTTTCTTCGCCGAGCGGCTGCGTGAACACGGCGTGCCGCTCACCCGGGTCCACGTCGTACCGGACGGGTTCCCGGACATCGACGAGGCCCTCCAGGCCGAACTCGCTCGCAGCCGGCCGCGCCTGATCGTCACCTCGGGTGGGATCGGCTCGACCCCGGACGACATCACCTTCGAGGCGGTGGCCACCAGCCTCGGGCGCGAGATCGTCGAGGACGAGCGGATCGCCGAACGTCTCGACGGGATCGTCACCTGGACCCGCGAACAGGGGCTGGACGTCGACGAGCGGTTCGAGTGGCACCTCAAGCGCATGGCCCGCATCCCTGCGGGAAGCACGCTGCTCCAGCGGCCGGGCAGTTGGGTCCCGGCGGTCGCGATCGACCTCGACGGCGGTTGCAAGGCGGATGGCGCGACCGTGGTCATCCTCCCGGGGGTCCCCTCGGAGTTCCGGCAGCTCGTCGGTCAGGTGCTGGAACCGCGGTTCCTGGCTGACGTCAACCAGGCCCCCACCGTCATCGAGCTCCACCACCACTTCCCCGAGAGCGTGCTCAACCTGACCTTCGTCGAGCTCCAGCGACGGTTCCCCGACGTCAAGCTGGGCAGCTACCCGGGCGCCCCGATGGTCGTCCGGTTGACCGGTGGCGTCGAAGACGTGATGGGGGCAGCGCAGCTCGTGCGGGATGCGATCGAGGAGCTCGAGCGCTCCGCGGCCGGACGACGGCTCGCCGCCGCCTGGAGGGGCCGGTCCGGCGCGGCTCGCAAGGCCTCCGACCCGGACCCCGACGATCCCCCCGAACGCTCCCGCCGCGCGAAGAACCCCCGCCGCGCGAAGGAGGACCAGTGACCCGCCGCCTGCTGTTCGTGCACGCCCACCCCGACGACGAGGCCTCGAAGGGGGCGGCCACCGCTGCCCGCTACGTCGACGAGGGAGCCGAGGTGACCCTGATCACCTGCACCGGCGGTGAAGCGGGGGACGTGCTGAACCCGAAGGCTGGCGACATCCCGAAGGAGGCGATGGCCGAGGTCCGCTCCAAGGAGCTGCAGGACGCGGTCGCCGCCATCGGGTTCACCCGGTCCTACCAGCTCGGCTACGTCGACTCGGGCTACCACGAGGACCCCGACGACGTCCCGGAGGGCACCTTCGGGCGTACGCCGATCGATGAACCCTCCCGCCTGATCGCCGGCATCCTGCGTCGCGAACGTCCCCACGTCGTCGTGACCTACCCGGAGGACGGCGGCTACCCCCACCCCGACCACATCATGAACCACACCGTGACGATGCGGGGGATGGAGCTCGCCGAGGATCCCGACGCGGAGCTCGACGATGCGCCGGGTGGTGACCAGCCGCCCTGGCGGGTCGCGAAGGTCTACGCGTCGTCCATCTTCCCCAGCGAACGCGTCCTCACCCTGCATGAAGCCCTGCTCGAACGCGGCCTGGAGAGTCCCTACGAGAAGTGGCTGGAACGGCGTGGCCAGCGGGCCGAGGAGGCGATCGACGACACCCCCGACGCCAGGATCGCCTGCGCCGACTGGTTCTCCCGGCGTGACGCGGCACTGATCGCGCACGTCTCCCAGATCGACCCGGACGGCGGCTGGTTCCAGGTCCCCCGCGATCTGGAACGGTCCACCTACCCCTACGAGTCCTACGTCGTGCTGCGCTCGGACGTCCCGTTCGAGCGGACCGAGGAGGACCTGTTCGAGGGGATCGACATCGCGGCGTTGGACGCGGCCGGTGGCCGCGTGGGGTCCACGGCCAGGTAGACGAGGCAGTCCTTGCGGACGGCCACCACGGTGCGGGTCATCATCACGGGGATCGCCGCACGTCGCAGACGCAGGTCGCCGTCCTGGACGGTGAGCATCTCGTCCGTCGCGTCGCGGCCGTCGGGCGCCTGCACCGCCACGGGGAGGGGCCCGTCGGTGCGCACGCGCCCCAGCACGTGGCCGGCGGCCACCTCGACGAAGTTGCTGCGGTCCGCATCCGTGGGGATGACCAGGTCGAGGTCGTCGGTCAGTTCTCCACCGAAGCGGAAGCGCGCGCCGGGGTGGACCGTCACACGGTGCAGACCGCCCAGAAGGTCGTGGTCGGCCGACACCCGGTCGGTGACGAGCGGTTCGGGGGTCAGGTAGCGGCGCACCCCGTCCAGGGCGAAGTCGAAGGACGCACGGCGACCGGCCAGCCCGCACTCGACCGCGATCGCGGGGCAGCGGGTGCTGATGCGTTCGACCAGGGCCCCCTGACACAGTTCCCAGTGGACGAGGCGTGACGAGAACCGGGAGGCGAGGTTGATCGTCCCCGGCGACACCTGGGTCATGATGGCGTAGTAGGGGGTGTCTCCCGAGGTGTTGTGCAGGTCGACCAGGGAGCTGACCCCGGCTGCCTCGAGGTGGTCGTAGGCGGTCAGGGCGGCCTCGCGTAGGGGGCCCGGGTCCGGGCCCGCCTGCCAGACGCGGTTGAGGTCCTCCTGGTCGTCGAGGTAGCGCATGGCGTACCCGGGCGATGCGAGCGCCGCACGGACGTTGCCGACGAACACGTACAGGTCGTAGGGCAGCACGGGAGAGCGACGTAGGACCTTGAGCAGGGCCTGGAACCCGGTGGGCTCGTCGCCGTGCAACAGCACGGAGAGGGCACGGGGGGCCTGGTCCTGACCGCCCGGGATGCGTACCAGCGTGGGCCCACCGAGCTCCCGCAGGAGCGATCGCTCGTCCGCGGCCAACAGCTCGGTCGGCAGGCCGTCGGGGCGGTAGCGGAAGTCGTCGCTGATCACGGGGACTCGCGTGGTGGCAGGGGTGTGGCGCGGTCGGAGGCGGGAACGCCTCGGCGCGGGGTGCTCACCGTAGAGCGCCGGAGCTGTCCGGGGCCACATCGAGGCGGGATGCGCACGCGACGGCCTTCGCCGAGCCGGAGGTGGACGAGCTCGGCGGGGCGGCGGGTTGCCAGGGGTGGACGCGGGGTCCACCGACCGTCAGGATGGGGCCGAGCAGGAGGGACAGGTACATGAGCCGTTCACGCACACTCCGGCGGCGGACGCTGCTGGCTGCTGGCGCACTCGTCGCGCTGACCGCTTGCGGTGATGGCGGGGATGCCGGCGAGGTGCCCGACGCCGCCGGAGCCGCCGTCGACGCCCGCAACATCGCGTTCGACCCCGACAGCATCACCGTCGATGCCGGCACGTCGATCACCTTCACCAACCAGGACACGGTCGGCCACACCGTGACCGCCGGGACCCCCGACGATCCGGGCGATGCGTTCGACGAGGAGATCTCCACCCAGGGCGCGACGGCGACGATCACCTTCGACGATCCCGGCGAGATCGCCTACTTCTGTCGCATCCACCCGTCGATGCGGGGCACGGTCAGCGTGCAGAGCTGAGTCCCTCAGCGGGGGATCGGCCAGGTGTGGACCGGTTCGTTCGAGCGCATCCCGATGAGGTACTGGCGGGTCATCTCGGTGATCGCCTGATCGCGCGAGTCGGCGCGGTCCAGCAGGTTCCGGAAGCTGCGGACCTGCCACGACGCCCCCGTGAGCCGCTTCAGGGCCCGCTGTTCGATGATGCCGAGGTAGTGGTCGCGATCGCGACGGTCGACCCCCCACCCGTCCAGCCCGGCGTGGGCGATCGGCAGCAACGTCCGCAGGATCAGCTCGCTGGCGGGCACCTCGCCGACACCGGGCCAGAACAGCTCGCTGTCGATCCCGTCGCGCGCGGCCCGGAAGAAGTTGTCGTGAGCGGCCTGGAAGGACAGCTGCCGAGGCAGCGGCGGGTCCATCTCGGTGAGTCCACGGATCAGCCCGAAGTAGAAGGCGGCGTTGGCGACGATGTCGACCATCGTCGGTCCGGCGGGCAGCACGCGGTTCTCGACCCGCAGGTGCGGCTTGCCACGGGCGATGCCGTAGACCGGGCGGTTCCAGCGCCAGATCGTGCCGTTGTGGAGCACCAGCTCCGGTAGCCGGGGGATCGCGCCGCGCTCGAGTTCGGTCGCGGGGTCCTCGTCCTCGACCAGAGGGAGCAGAGCAGGGAAGTAGCGGACGTTCTCGTCGAACAGGTCCATCACGTCATCGATCCAGCGCTCGCCGAACCACACGCGGGGACGGACCCCTTGGGCGGTCAGCTCCTCCGAACGCGTGTCGATCGCCTGCTGGAACAGCGCGATCCGGGTCTCACGCCACAGCTCCTTGCCCAGCAGGAACGGGGAGTTCGCCCCTGCGGCGACCTGGGCGGCGGACGCGGCCTGGGCGGCGTTCCACGCCGCCGCGAAGCCCTGCGGGCTGACCTGGAGGTGCAGTTGCACCGAGGTGGCGGCCGCCTCCATCGCGATCGAGGACATCTTCAGGGCCAGCTTCTCCTGCCCCTCGATCTCGACGCTGAGGTCCTCGCCACGGGCCTCCAGGATCTGCTCGTTGAGCAGGTGGTAGCGAGGGTTGGCGGAGAGGTTCTGGATCGTGACGTGCAGGTCCCTCAGGGTCGGGATGACACCGACCATCGCGACCTTGGCGTCCAGTTCCTCGGCGCGCCGGTAGGCGTGGTCGAAGGAGGTCTCGAGCTCCTCCTCGATCTCGCGGAACACGGTGCCGTTGAGCTTGTGGGGGGCGAGGTTGAACTCGATGTTGAACTGGGCGAGCTCGGTCTGGAAGTCCTCGGACTCGATCCGGTTCAGCAGCTCCGCGTTGATCATCATCGGTTCGCCGTCGACGTCGACGACGTAGAACTCCACCTCGACGCCGATCAGCTTGCGCCCGACCTCGAACATCTCGGCCTCGCGCATGCGCCGGAGCACCTCGAGGCAGGCCTTGACCTTCTCGCGATAGCGCTGCCGGTCCTCCCGGGTGAACCGGATCTCCTCGATGTCCCGGCCCAAGGGCCCGCTCCCGTCACGGCACGCGCGAACCATAGGGCGTGCCGCGCGCTCACGGGGTGAGCTGTGGCCGCGGTGGCGCTACCGTCCAGCCCAGCCGGCCGGTCCCGATCGAGCAGGATCGGACCTCACCAGGACCGGCATCACCGATCGAAGGGGCCGAGGTGGACCCGATCGCGACCGCCCGGGAGGAGTACCGCGGCGACGTACTGACCGAGGAGACCGTCGATCCCGACCCCCTGGTGCAGCTGCGGCGCTGGCTCGAGCAGGCGTTCGCCGCCGAGCTCTCCGAGCCGAATGCGGCCACGCTGGCGACCGTGGACCGGGACGGCTGGCCCGACGCGCGCATCATGCTGGTGCGCGGGGTCGACGAGCGCGGGGTGAGCTTCTACACCGACGGGCGGTCCGCCAAGGCCGCGCAGCTCGAGGCCCACCCGGTGGCGACCTTGGTGTGGCACTGGCAGCCGCTCTACCGGCAGGTACGGCTGCGAGGCCCCGTCGAACCGGTCCCGGACGAGGAGTCGGAGGACTACTTCGCCAGCCGCCCCCGGGCGAGCCAGGTGGGAACCTGGGCGTCCGACCAGTCGGCGCCGATCGCCGACCGCGCCGCCCTGGAGGCGCAGGTCGCGGAGCTCGACGACCGGTTCGCCGAGGGAGAGGTGCCCTGCCCCCCGCACTGGGTCGGCTACCGGGTCCGCGCCGAGGAGGTCGAGTTCTGGCAGGGGCGGCCCGCACGTCTGCACGACCGGTTGCGGTTCCGCCGAGACGGCGACGGATGGGCGCTCGAGCGGCTCCAGCCGTGATCCTCGGGCCGCCGCTGGCTCCCAGGGGGGTCTTCGCCAACCAGGTGTCCCCCTGCCTCTCTGGGCGCGGTAGCGTTGCGCCGCCACGCCGGCCGGCGTCCGCCGGTTGCACACGGGACGAGGAGCAGCATGGCTGAGGCGGGATCGAGCGAGCGCCTCGAGAAGCAACTCGGCCTGCTCGACGTCTACGCGATCTGCACCGGTGCGATGTTCGCGTCGGGGTTCTTCCTGCTTCCGGGGATCGCCGCGGCCAACGCCGGCCCGTCGGTCGTTCTGGCCTACCTGGCGTCGAGCCTGATCATGATCCCGGCGATGTACTCGATCGCCGAACTCTCGAGTGCCATGCCGCGCGCGGCCGGGGCATACTTCTTCATCCACCGCAGCATGGGGCCGTTGTTCGGGACGATCGGTGGGCTCGGTGCCTGGCTCGTGTTGGTGGCGAAGAGCGCCTTCGCGTTGGTCGGGATGGGTGCCTACGTCGGCATCTTCCTCGATATCCCGATCCAGCCGCTGGCGATCGGTCTGACGGTCGCGTTCGCGGTCCTGAACATCCTCGGGGCCAAGGAGACCGCCCGACTGCAGGTCTGGCTGGTCACCACGCTGGTCGCGATCATGGCGTTCTTCATCGCGATGGGGACCTTGGAGTCGGTGACGGGCGGTCACGACCTACGCGAGCAGTTCACGCCCTTCTTCGCCTTCGGTGCCGAGGGGTTCTTCGCCACCATCGGGCTGGTCTTCATCTCCTACGCCGGTCTGACCAAGGTCTCCTCGGCCGCCGAGGAGATCCGTGACCTCGACCGCAACCTGCCCCTCGGGATGATCCTGTCGCTCGCGTCGGTGGGGGCGATCTACACGGCGGGTGTCGCGATCCTCGTCGCGGTTCTCCCGTCCGAGGGCCTGCGCGACGACCTGACGCCGGTCGCGACCGCGGGCGAGGTGGTCTTCGGGTTCATGCCGACCCCGGTCGCGTTGGGCCTCGTCGTGATCGCGGCCGCCACCGCGTTCGCCTCGACCGGGAACGCCGGCATCCTCACCGCGTCGCGCTACCCGCTCGCGATGGCGCGGGACCAGCTGCTCTGGAGCGGTTTCGACCGACTCGGACGGTTCCAGACCCCGACGCTGGCCGTGATCGTCACCTCGGGGATGATGATCGCCAGCATCCTGTTCCTCGACGTCGAGCGGCTCGCGAGCCTCGGCAGCGCCTTCCTGCTGCTGCTGTTCGCGCTGGTCAACCTCTCGGTCATCTTCATGCGCGAGAGCGGGTTGTCGTCGTACGCCCCCGGGTACCGCTCACCGCTGTACCCCTGGATGCAGATCATCGGCTTCCTGATCACCTTCGGGCTGATCTTCAGCCTCGGGCCCTTCAACGTGGGGTTCATCCTCGTGGTCGTGGTCCTGGCGGTGGTCTGGTACCGGTTGTACGTGCGCCAGCGTGTGACCGACCGTGCGGCCGTCTACGGGCTGTTCCGCCGGCTGGGGGAGCGGCACGACGCGGGTGTCGACCAGGAGCTCTGGGCCATCCTGCAGGAACGCGGGGTCGACGAGGGCGACTCGTTCGACGAGCTGATCGCGGACGCCCAGGTCATCGACCTCGATGGGAAGGTCGAGCTCGATCGGGTACTCGACGAGGTCGCCTCGGCACTGCGGGCGACGCACCGCCGCAACCTGGAAGGTCTCGACGGTTCCCTCGCGGCGGCCGTCGCCCGCGGGATCCTGCCAGAAGGCTCGCCAGCCATCGTGCTGGACCTGATGCGTGACGACCTCGATCGTCCCGAGGTCGTGTTGGTCAGGGCCAAGCGGGGGGTGCGGATCGCGGCCGGGCGCCGGTTCCCGGGAGGGGATGGCGGCACCGAGGACGAGGGCGACGGTGACCGTTCCCGCAACGGCGGCACGCGTGTCCACGCGCTGATCTTCCTGTTCAGTCCCCACGGGCGACCGACCCGTCACCTGCGGTTGCTGGCACAGCTGGTGACGATGGTCGAGGAGGAAGGGTTCGCCGACGGTTGGCGGCGCGCGCACGATGAGCAGGAGTTGCTCGAGACGCTGCTGCGCGACGAGTGGTTCGCGTCCATCGTCGTGGGTGCTCCCGGCCCCCCGAAGGAGATGGTCGACAAACGGATCAAGGAGCTGACCTTCCCGGGCAACACGCTGGTCGCGCTCGTGCGTCGTGGGGACCGCACCATCGTCCCGCACGGCGACACGCTGCTGCGTGCGGGGGACCGGCTGACCGTGATCGGGGCACCGGACCACGTCGCCGAGCTCCAGGCCACAGGTCACGGGGAGCGGGGTTCCCGGGACGAGGGCTGAGCCTGCTCGCCGGATGTCCGCGGCCCGCGATCAGCCCGCCAGGAAGCTGAGGCGCAGGGTCCGGGTCCGGTTGTCGGCGTTGGTGTCCACGATCACGATGGACTGCCAGGTACCGAGCGCCAGGCGACCGGCGTCGACCGGGACCGTGAGGCTCGGGCTGACGAGGGCCGGTAGGACGTGGTCGGCGCCGTGACCGGGGCTGCCGTGACGGTGGCGCCAGCGGTCGTCGCGGGGTAGCAGTTCGTCGAGGTGGGCCGCGAGATCGTCGTCGGAGCCCGCCCCGGTCTCCACCAGGGCGAGCCCGGCGGTCGCGTGGGGGAGGAACACGTGCAGGAGCCCGTCACCGCCCTGCTCGGCGGCGAACGCTGCGCACCGGTCGGTCACCTCGGTGATGCGACGGTCCCCGGTCACGATCTCCGAACGCTGCTGCTTCATCGCTCCGTCTCCGCAGGTCCGGCGGCGACCGGGATCGCGTCCTGCAGGCGGCGACGGATCACCCGCTCGGCCACGTCGAGCCGATCCGCGCCCAACCCGATCCCCGCGTGGACGAAGGCACCCTCCAGCACCAGGAGGCACTCCTCGACCAGGGCCGCGGGGTCATCGGCCCCCGCCTCCTCGATCAGGGCTGCCCACCGGTCATACAGCCACTGTTTGTGACGGCGGATGACGTCACGACCAGGATGGTCCGAGGGGAGTTCGGCACCGGCGTTGATGAAGGCGCAGCCGTGGAAGCCGTCCTCCGCGAGGTACGTGCGGTAGAGGTGCACGGGCGCGAGTGCCCGCTCGATCGGGCTGCTGGCGCGTGCCACGAGGTCGTCGAACATCGAGATGGAGCGGCGCTCGCGCGCCTCGAGGTAGGCGACGATCAGCCCGTCCTTCGAGCCGAAGTTGCTGTAGAGGGTCATCTTCGCGACCCCAGCATCGGCGATCACCGTGTCGACCCCCGTTGCGGTGATCCCGTCACGGAAGAACCGACTGGCCGCCGCCTCGAGGACGTCGTCAGCACGGCGTGGGCGGGGCATCTGGCCTCCTCGATCGGGGGCGTGGTGGGCCGGTCCGTGCGCGTGGGGTGGTCGCTGAGCGGCGCCCGCACGGCGGGGGGAAGGCCGCTCGACGGGAACGAGGTTAGCAGGGACAATAAAGACAGGTCTGTCTATTATCGAGGTGAGCATGTCGCGGCTCGTCGCGAGCGGTGCAGCACTGATCGCGGTCTCCTATGGCCTGGCACGTTTCGGACTGGGTGCCTTCGTGCCGGAGTTGCGCGACGCGTTCGATCTCAGCGGAGGGGGCATCGGACTGGTGATGGCCGCGGCCTTCGGGGGCTACGTGGTCGCGCTCGCGGTCGCTGGGCCCCTCCTGAGCTCGCTGACCGCTCGGACGATGGTCCTGGCCAGCGGGGTGACCGCGACCCTCGGGCTCACCGGTGTCGCCGTGGCGACGCACCCCGCGCTCCTGGCGGTGGCGGCCGGCCTCGGCGGGTTGTCGACCGGGTGGTCGTCGACCGGTCTGGCCACGGCCGTCGAGGACCAGCTCGCCCTGCCGCACCGGGCCGGGGCGCAGACCGTCATCAACGCCGGTACCTCCCTGGGGTTGATGCTGGCGGCGCCGGTCGCCGTCGCGGTCGGGGTCGCGTGGCGGCAGGCGTTCCTGGTCTTCGCGGTGCTCGCCGCGGCAGTGACGATCGCCGCGGGGCGTGCGGTCGCCCACCGCGAGGTGGCACCGCCGGAGACGACCGCCCGTGGCTGGCGCCACCTCGGTCTGACACCGCGTCTGATCGCCACCGCGGTGCTGCTCGGTGTGACCACGGCCCTGTTCTGGAGCTTCGGCCGTGAACTCGTCACCACGACGACCGGGGTGACCGGGGACGTGGCACGTCTGTCGTGGTTCGTGCTCGGGGCGGGAGGGCTCCTCGGCGGTCTGGCCGGACGGGCGGTGCACCGCATCGGGTTGTCCGCGGCAGTGGCCATGGGCTGGGCAGGCCTCGTGAGCGCGTACCTGATCTTCGGCGTCGGTGGTGCTCCGACCGCGGTCGCGCTGTTCGCGGTGGCGCTGTTCGGCGCCGGGTACATGGCCCTCACCGGGCTGGTGATCGTCTGGGCCGTCCGCGTCCGCCCGGAGCAGCCGGGAGCTGCGGTCGCGGCGGGGTTCCTCCTCCTCGCGGTGGGTCAGACGGTCGCGTCCCCGGTGGTCGGGCTGGCGGTGGACGTCACCGGTCTCGCCCCCGTCAGCCTCGCGACCTCGGTGCTCGCGCTCGCTGGCTTCGCGATCGTGTTGCCCTACCGCATGCGCCCCGGCCGGCCCCGGTCGCGGGAGGGCGCCACTGACCTCACGGTTGTGGCGGATCCGGTCTCCCTGCGCGGTGTCGGTACCGTCGAGGTGACCGCGACCCGGAGCGTTCCGTGGCCAACCGCCTCGCCGACGAGACCTCGCCGTACCTCCAGCAGCACGCCGACAACCCGGTCGACTGGTTCCCATGGGGGGAGGAGGCCTTCGCGGAGGCGCGCCGCCGCGACGTGCCGATCTTCCTCTCTGTCGGCTACTCGTCGTGCCACTGGTGTCACGTGATGGCGCATGAATCCTTCGAGGACGAGGAGATCGCGGAGCTGCTGAACGAGCGGTTCGTCAACATCAAGGTGGACCGCGAGGAACGTCCCGACGTCGACGCGGTCTACATGCGCGCGGTCCAGGCGATGACCGGCCGTGGCGGCTGGCCGATGTCGGTGTTCCTCACCCCGGACGGCAAGCCGTACTACGCCGGCACCTACTGGCCGAAGGACCGACGCCACGGCATGCCGTCGTTCCCCCAGGTGGCCACCGCCACCGCCGAGGCGTGGCAGGACCGCCGCGGCGAGGTGCTGGAGTCCGCCGGGTCGATCGCCGCCACCCTCGCGACCCACCGCGACACCGACCCGGCGGACGCGATCGACCTCACCGTCGCCGACGAGGCCGCCCAGCTGTTGCTCGCCCGCGCCTGGGACCGCCAGCTCGGCGGGTTCGGCCGCGCGCCGAAGTTCCCGCAGGCCATGACGATCGAGTGGCTGCTGGAGCGCCACACCCGAACCGGCGACGAGCAGGAGCTGGGCGCCGCCATCCACTCGCTGGACGCGATGGCGCGCGGCGGGATCCACGACCAGCTCGCCGGCGGGTTCGCCCGCTACTCGACCGACGCGCAGTGGCTGGTGCCCCACTTCGAGAAGATGCTCTACGACAACGCCCTGCTGCTGTCCGCCTACGCGACCGCCGCCGCGCTCACCGACGATCCCGAACTGGCCCGCGTCACCCGTTCGACGGTGACCTACCTGCTGACCGAGCTCGCGACGGACGACGGGGTGTTCGTCTCCGCGACCGACGCCGACTCCGAGGGCGTCGAGGGCCGCTACTTCGTGTGGTCCCACGACGAGCTCACCGAGGTCCTCGGCCATCTCGACGTCGAGGTGGAGCGCTGGACCCGCTTCCTCGGTGTCAGCCCGGCGGGGAACTGGGAGGGCGTGAACGTGCTCCACGAGCCGGTGCCGCGCGCCCGGTTCGTCGAGCAGGAGGGGCTCGACCGCGCCGCCTTCGACGCCGAGTGGGAGCAGGTGCGCACCGCCCTGCTCGAACGCCGCGCGACCCGCGTCGCGCCGGGCGTGGACGACAAGGTCCTGACCGACTGGAACGCGCTGGCGATCCGCGGGCTGGTCCGGGCGGGACGGCTGCTCGATGAGCCGGCCTGGATCGACGCGGCGGTCCGGGCGGCCACCTACCTGCACGAGCACCACGTCGTCGACGGGCAACTGCACCACACCTCGAAGGCGGGGCGGGTCAGCGTGCCCGCGTTCCTGGACGACCACGCGTTGCTCGCGCTGGCCGACCTGGAGCTGCTCCAGGCCACCGGCGACCCCGTCTGGTTCGAGCGGGCCCTGACGCTGGCGGAGACCGCCCACGCCCGGTTCCACGACCCGGACGACGGCGGGTGGTTCCAGACCAGCGCCGACGCCGATGACCTCTACCTCCGCCCCAAGGAGACCTGGGACAACGCCGTGCCCGCCGGCACGTCGGTGATGGTCGAGGTGTGCCTGGTGCTGGCCGGGCTGACCGGCGACCTGACCTGGCGCGACCACGCCGAGCAGGGCATCCGGCTGTTCCAGGAGGGCGCCCGCCAGATGGTCAGCGGCTACGGCTGGCTGCTCCGCCAGGTCGAGGGTCTGGCCGCCGGTCCCCGCGAGGTCGCGGTCGTCGGCCGCGCCGGTGCGGCCCGCGACGCGCTCGCCCGCGTGGTCTGGTCACGCCCCCGGCCCGGCGTCGTCGCGGTCGTGGCTGACCCCGATCATGGGGACCGGGTCCCGCTGCTCGAAGCCCGCGGCGAGGTCGAGGGCCGACCCGCGGCGTACGTCTGCCGCCAGATGGTCTGCGACCGCCCGGTGACCGCGCCGACCGACCTGGCGGCGCTCCTGGACGGAGGACCGGAGGATGGCCCGCCAGCCACCTGAGCCGAGCGGTCGGGTCCCGACCGGAGCAGCCGGCTGGGTCACGTGACCGGCAGGTGCGTACCCTTGCCCGTCCGCCGACGAGCCGGACGCCGCGAAGGCCGTCGCAGAGCAGGTCGGAGGCCGGGTCCAGCGACCGGGTTCGGCGACCGGGTCCAGCGACCGGGTCCAGCGACCGGGTCCAGCGACCGGGTTCAGCGCGCAGAGATCAGGTTCAGCGAGCAGGAGAGGTGGCACGTGCACGAGGACTGGGGGCGGCTCGCTGGCCGCTGGGCGGGTATCCGGAGCGAGCACATCGACGTGCGGGGGACGCAGGTTCACACCTTGCGGGCCGGCGACGACGTCGACGGTCCCTGCCAGCTGCTGGTCCACGGCCTCGGTGGCTCGGCCAGCAACTGGCTGGACGTCATCCCTGGTCTCGCCCACCGCGGCCCGGTCCTGGCTCCGGACCTGCCCGGGTTCGGGCGCACGGAGCCGCCATCGGACCGGGCGGCCCGGGTCGGCGCGAACGCCCGGTTCCTCGCGGCGCTGCTCGACCGGGTGGGTTGGGGACGCGTCGAGGTCCACGGCAACTCGATGGGCGGGATGCTGTCGGTCCTGTTCGCCAGCCGGGAGACCGAGCGGGTCACCTCGCTGCTGCTGGCAGCGCCGGCGCTGACCTCGTCGCGTCGTGACATCCCCCAGCTCTCGAAGGCCACCTTCCTGCGGTTCGGACCGTTCTTCATCCCGCTCGTCGGGCGTCGCCTGCTGGAACGCGCCTACGAGCGGATGTCGCCGGAGGAGCTCTACGAGGACATGGCCGCCTACATCCACGCCGATCCGGACCGGGTGTCCTCCGAGCTCGCCGAGGTCACCCTGGACAACATCCGGTTCGGTAGGGAGACGCCGTGGCGGCTCCCGGGGTTCGCGCTGGCGACGACCTCGGTCGTGTGGGCCGTCACCGGCCGGCAGGCCCTGGAGCGCGCTATCCGTGAGGTCGCCGCTCCCACCCTGATCGTGTGGGGCGACCAGGATCGGCTGGTCGGCCGCCCGGTCATCGACCGGGCGCGGCGACTCCGGCCGGACTGGGAGCTGGCGGAGCTCCCCGGGGTCGGCCACGCGGCCATGGTGGAGGTCCCGGAGCGCTACCTCGAGGTGGTGGTGCCCTGGCTGGACGCGCGCCTCGCGTCGGGTCCGAGCGGTCCGGCCCCCGAACCGGCTACCGGAGAGCTCCGGGTGCAGGACCGCGCCTGAGGCTCTCCGCTGCGAGCGCCGTCGTGTGAGGTGGGTCGTGCGGGGCGGCACGTGACACCTCGCACAGCCACCTCACGCAGTCACCTCACACGCATCGAGTGGCGCCGCGAGGTCGCTCGGTTCGCTCAGGTCACCACGAACCGCAGTCCGCGGCTGCCCAGCACGCGTTCCACGTGGCCGGCGTCCAGCAGCTGACCCAGCTCCGCCCGGGCCGCCGCGGTCGTGACCCCGGTCTCGTCGCGGAGCTCCGCGACGGTGAACGCGCTGCCCGCGGGCCGCTCCGCCACGAACCCGAGCGTTGCCGCGCTGGGTTCGCCCTCCAGGACGCGCTCCGCACGGGCCGCTCCGCGTAACCCCGTCGCGACCGCCTCGGCCCAGCGTTCCAGCCACATCGCGGCGTCGCGTCGGCGGAGCGTGCGCGCGACCTCCTCGTGGTAGCCCAGTCGGTCCGTCGCCAGCACCGGCTCCGCGGCGGCGGACCCGTGCGGATCCAGGCCGTGGTGGCGCAGCCACAGCCGCGCCGCGAGGCGTGAGACGCGCCCGTTCGCCGCCTCGAAGGGGTGGATCCGCAGCAGCTCCAGGTGGAGCAGGCCGGAGGCGACGACCGGGTCCAGCTCCGCGGCGGCCTCGGCCAACCAGGACCCCAGCCGCTCCAGCTCCGCCGTGATCGTCTGCGGGTGCACCGTGTAGTACAGGATGCGTCCGATCGAGGCGTCGTGGACCGCCTGCTCGGTCGTCCGCGCGGTTCCGGCACGCTCGGGTGCGAGCAGTCCCCGGGTCACCCGCCGGTGCAGCTCGGCCAGTGCGCCGAGCGGATCGTCCAGCAGCCCGGCGGCCAGATCCTCCGCTTCCAGCCCGGCGACCACGCCCGCCGCCTCCAGGGCGAGCACCTGCTCGTCCGGGGTGTCGTCCAACAGTTCGAAGCTCTCGTACCACGACGCGGAGCGCCCCTCGCGCGGCGCCGGGACGCTCCCCGCCACGGCTTCTACGACCATGTCGAGGTGGTCCGGGACGGCCGTGATCGGCGAACCATCCAGTTGCAGGGTCGCGACCACCGCCCGATCACGGTTCGCGCGGCGCACGTCGGCCGTCGGCTGGCTCGCCCGGACCGTCGCCGCGAGCCCGGCGACCTCGGCGCACAGGTGTTCGAGGTGCGGGGTGGGGCGGAAGGCCGGCACGTCCGTCGCGACCCCAGGGCCCGGAGTGCTCACTGGGCGTTCACCACCGCCAGGGCTTGAGCGCCCGGCCGCGGGCGGCCTCGGCGCCGATGCGTCCGTGACGTCGGCCGAGCGCGTAGGTCAGCGCCGCCAGGGACCCCGCGCCGCTGAGCGCCGTGGTGGTCCTGACGACCTGCTTGGTCCGTCGGGCGAACTCGACGACGGGCCAGCCGCGCTGGTTCGCGACGTTCTGCAACGGTCCGTCGGGGTTGACCGCGACCGGGTGGCCGACCATCTCCATCATCGGCAGGTCGGAGGCGGAGTCGCTGTAGGAGTAGGACAGCCGCAGGTCGTAGCCGCGCTCGGCGGAGAGCTTCGCGATCGCTTCGGCCTTGCCCTCGCCGTAGACGAAGGGGCCGTCCAGTTCGCCGGTGTAACGGCCGTCCACCACCGCCGAGCGGGTCCCGATCCCGCCTTCCATGCCCAGTGCGGTGGCCAGGGGTTCGATGATCTCCTGCGGCGACGCGGACACGATCCAGCAGTCGCGGCCGGCCTCGTGGTGCATGTCGATCAGGCCGCGCGATTCCGGACGGACCTTCTCGAGGATCCGGGGGACGATCTCCTCGTTGAGGGCGATCAGCTCGGCCTGCTGGATCCCCTCGACGGCCTGCAGGATGCGGTCACGGACCGATTCGGAGCTCTCGTCGGTGGCGCCGAACAGCTTGAACGACAGCGCCTTGAGCCCGTCGCTGACCAGGTCCTGGGTCGGCAGCAGCTTGTTGCGCCACGCCGCCACCCCGAAGTAGAAGGCCGACGAGCCGCTGATCAGGGTGCGGTCGAGATCGAAGAAGGCTGCGGCGCTGGCGTTGCCCATGGGGTCAGGCTCCTGATCGTCTTCGCGGCAGCGTAACGCGCGCTGCCGGACCGGGGGAGGGCCGAGGGGGCATACAACGCCAGATCCCCAGCCCGGTGTCGTCGCATCGCTCCCTTCCCCGTGGAGCGGTGCGGCGATCCGTTGCTGGGGACCTCGCTCGCGCAACGTAGGACCCCCACCGTCGGCGCGTCGAGTCAGCTATCCACAACCCCTGGGGACGGGCGCCGCGTTCGGTGTGGACGGGCTGTGGACACCTCGGGGGCTGACCACGGGACCCGGGGTAGGGTGCCGCCATCGCCGCAGGTCGAACGGGTCCTCCGGTCGCTGCCTCGTCCACAGGCTCTCCACACCGTGTGGACAGCAGCGATCTGGGCGGCCCGCTCGGCGCCGTGCGAGCCTCGCACGGCTGGCCGGGTCGACCTGCATGCCCACGCCCCGGTGTGCTACCTGCGCCGCACCGCACCCCGGAGTCGGACCCCGAGGAGAGCGATCATGGTCAGCGTCCCCGACCCGGCCCCGGCCCGCGAGTTGCGTCCCGGCAACGGTTCCCGTCCGGCCCTGGAGATCCACCGCAGCCCGCGGCGTCGGCGTTCGGCCAGCGCGAACGTCGACGGCACGGCGATCGTGGTCCGGCTGCCTGCGGGGCTCGACGCCGGTGAGGAGGAACGTCTGATCGAGTCCCTGGTCAGGAAGGTGACCGGCCAGCACCGTGCGGCGCTGCTCGGCGGGGACGACGCCCTGAAGCGGCGGGCCCACGAGCTCGCGGACCGCTACCTCGACGGGGTCCGCCCGGCCGAGGTGCGGTGGTCGGCGCGGATGCAGCGGCGGTACGGCTCCTGTCAGACGGCCACAGGGCGGATCAACGTCAGCCAGCGGCTGGCGACGCTGCCGGGCTACGTCCTCGACTACGTGCTCGTCCACGAGCTCGCACACCTGGTGGAACCCAACCACTCGGTCGCGTTCCACCAGCTGGTGGACCGGTTCCCGCACGCCGAGCGCGCCCGCGGCTACCTCGACGGCTTCGTGGCCGGTGAGCTGTCCGCGGGGCTCGTCCCGGCGGAGGTCGACACCCCGCAGCTCGCGCCGCGCTAGCCGCGGCGGTCAGCTGCGGTCGTCCGACCCGTCCACGTCGTCCGGCCCGTCCACGCCGTCTGGCCCGCCGTCGTCCGGCCCGTCGTCGTCCGGACCGTCCTCATCGTCGCGCCCGTCGTCCTGGGCCCGCGAGCGCCGGTCGGCGCTCTCCTCGACGGGAGCCTCGCCGAGCTCGCCGAACAGGGCGGAGGCGTCGTCGGGGACGTCGACCTCGTCGGTCATCCGCTCGATCCACCGGCCGGGCTCGTCCAGTTCGTCCGCGTCCGGAAGGTTCTCGGGGTGCGCCAGGGCCCGGTGCAGACCCTCGGGGCCCAGCGCGTCCTCGACCGTCGCGACGAACCGCTCGCCGACGGTCTCGTCCCGGGGCTTGAGGTCCAGCCCGAGCAGCCCGGAGAGCAGCGCCTCGCCGTCGCCGCGGGTCGCCCGCCGACGCCGTAGGACCTCCTCGATCCGCCCCAGGCTCGGGAGCCGGCCCTCTACCGCGCGCGACACCTCGCGGCGGGCCCACGCGCCGATCAGGCAGACCACGCCCTGCAGGCGTTCGAGGACCCGCTGTTGCGCTTCGGTGGGTTCCAGCTTGAGTTGCGCGGCCTTCTGCATGGCGGCCTGGAGCTCCTCGGGGTCCTCACGGTCCACCCCCATCATCAGCTCCTCGACCATGCGCTGCAGCCGTTCGGCGTCGACCTCGGTGCCGGCGGCGAAGGAGGCGACCAGGGATCGGACGTGGTCCTCCAGCCACGGCACCGCGTGGTACAGGCGGCGGTGCGCTCCCTCGGTCAGCGCGAGCACGATCGCCACCTCCGTCGGGTCCAGGTCGTAGCCGTCGAACGCTTCGGCCACGTTGACGGCGAGGTGGTGGGCCTGCGCCCGGGGGGCGGTCGGGATACCGAGCTCGTACTGCCCGAGCAGCTGCCGGGACAGCGTGCCGATGACCTGCCCGGCCTGCAGGCCGGTCATCGCGGCACTGGCGGGCCGCAGCATCTGTCCGAGGTCCCCGCCCAGCAGCTCGGTGAGGAGCCGACCCATCTCCGGTGGTAGACCCAGCTGCTCGAGGTCCTCGAGGGCCCGGTCGTCCTCGCCCAGCTGCCCGAGCTGCTGGTCCGCCAGGTCGATCAGGGCGTCGGCCGCAGCCTCGGCGACGGGCTCCACCAGCGGACGCAGGGCGGTGATGGCGGCGTTGACCCAGGACTGCCGGGTGCCCACGACCAGCGCGCCCGCATCCGGTGGTGCGGGCAACGTCGTCGCATCCAGCCAGTGTTCGGCGAGCTCCAGGGCCTCGGTCGCTCGACGCTGCTCGTCGTGAGAGGGAGCGCGGTCCCCGTCGGCCGCGACCTGCAGCGCGACCCGGGTGGCCAGGTCCCAGTCGACCGGGCCGGACGCCGCACCGGCCATGCCTGCGCCCATGGGTCCCGCCATGCCACCCATGGCGTTGAACATGGCGCCGAGCTGCTCCTGCATGGCCGCGAAGCCCTCCGCGCCACCCATCTGCTCGAACATCGCGCGCAGCTCCGGTGGGAGGCCCTCGAAGGGATCCTCGTCGCCAGGTCGGATGTCGTCGCCCACGGCTACCTCGTCGTCGGGTTGCGGCTCGCCGTCCGGGCGAGGCCGTGACGACGTGCGGGGGCTACGGTAGAGGTCACGGCCTCGGAGTGGGCTGGACGTGAGGAGGGGGTGCGCAAGGTGACCACCATCGCGATCACGGGGGCCGCTGGCCTGATCGGTCGTCGACTGACCGCGGTACTCGACCGGCGCGACGACGTCACGCGGATCGTGGGGCTCGACCGTCGCGCGCCCGAAGGCACCGCCTCGACCCGGTTCGTGTTCCGGCAGGTCGATGTGCGCGACCCCGACCTCGCGTCGTCGCTCGACGGGGTCGACGTGCTCATCCACCTCGCCTTCCAGATGGATCCGATCCACGACGAGCAGACGATGCGCTCGGTCAACGTGGACGGCACCCGCAACGTGTTCGAGGCGGCGGAGCGGGCCGGTGTGCAGCGGGTCGTCTACCTGTCGTCGGTGGTCGCCTACGGCGCGGCTGCCGACAACGACCTCCCCCTGACCGAGGAGAGCCCGATCCGGGGAACCCCGGATCTCAACTACGCCGAGCACAAGCGCGACGTCGAGCAGTGGCTCGCGCGGTGGCAGCAGCACCCTCGCAACGTCGACGTGACGGTCCTGCGGTCAGCCATGGTGCTGGGACCGGGCGTACAGAACTTCATCACCCGTATCCTCGAGGCCCCGCGCTTCACCCAGATCCGTGGCCACGCGCCACCGTTGCAGTTCGTCCACCTCGACGACCTCGTTGCGGCGATCGACCACGCCATCGAGCAGAGGCTGACCGGCGTCTACAACGTCTGCGCCGAAGGGTGGCTGGCCTTCGACGAGGTCGTCGCGATCGTGGGTCGGCGGCCGATCGCACTGCCCGAGGAGCTGGCGTTCACGACGGCGGCACGCCTGTGGAAGCTCGGGATCGGTGAGCAGCCTCCGGGCATCGTCCTCCACCTGATGCATCCCTGGGTGATGTCGGCGTCCAAGCTGATGGCGACGGGGTGGCGGCCGCGCATCACCAACCGTGCCGCGCTGGCGGAGACCGTCGCGGAGCACGCGGATCACGTGGCCGTGGTCGGGCTCCGGACACGGTGGTCGACGATCCGTCGCGTGGCCCTCACCGGGACCCTGGTCGGCCTGTTGGCCGTCGGTCTGACGATCCGGGCCTGGCGCCGCTCGCGCAGCGACGTCGCTGTGGGCCCGTCGGCGCGCCACTGACCCGGTGTCGA
Source organism: Nitriliruptoraceae bacterium (assembly GCA_003563915.1). Classification (GTDB taxonomy): domain Bacteria; phylum Actinomycetota; class Nitriliruptoria; order Nitriliruptorales; family Nitriliruptoraceae; genus CSSed11-175R1. Next base: position 5,432 of record PWTE01000286.1, on the reverse strand, counting down.
CGGGCTCGACGGCACGCGGGTGTTCCCCCTCCCGAAGCCACCGACGAGGTGTGCGGTGTGCGCGGCGTGTGCGCGGATGTGCGCATCGTGGCTCAGGTTGTGCGGGTCCGCGACCGATACGAGGTGTGACCCGCATGAAGGGAGCCGGCGATGAGCTACGTGGTCCTGTCCACGGACGCGTCGGGGGAACGCAGCATCGACGAGGCGGAGAGCCTCGACGCCGCCTTGCAGCAGGTCGAGCACCTGCGCAACGACGACGGGATCAGTGACGTCCGCGTCCTCCGAGAGGTCCCGATCGAGGTGAAGACCTACTACAAGGTCGTCGCGCTCGAGCAGGAGCATCCAGAACCGGCCGCAACCGCCCCCTCCGTGCCGCCACCGCCGGCTTCGGGATCGGCCGACGGCGGCGCGAACGGCAGCGGGCTGTCGGTCACCGAGCACCCGCTCGACGACGTGGCCGCGACCTCGGAGCGCCCCGCCCCAGCGGATCCGCAGGGGGAGGCCGGCGCCGACTTCTTCACCCCACCGCCGGTCCGGTCGCGTGAGGACGATGCCGACGCCGACGACGCGGCGTCGTCGCCCAGCGAGCGTCGCACCTCGCTGTTCGGGCGGAGCTGAGCGTCACCGGTCGACGGTAGCCTCGGGAGGCGTCCTCCTCCCGAGGCGTTGACGTGCGGTCGCACGTCACCCCGTCCCGCTGGTGGTGCCCTGTGCGACGATGGATCGCGGTCACGGCGCTGGTCGTGCTGCTCGCCGCCGGGGCGCTCATCTCCCGCGGGGACGTCCCTTGCGAGGTCCTGGAGTCCCAGCCGGCCTGCTACGTCGCCCTGTCGCCCGGCCCGACCTCCGACACGCTGCAGATCGTCGAGGTGGACGGCGCACCGACCTTCGGTTCGGGCGGCGAGCTGTTGCTCACGACGATCTCGGTCGAGGACGGTCTCACCGTCAGCAGCTGGTTGCGAGCGGTCATCTCCTCGGCGATCGAGACGGTCCCGCGCGAGCAGGTCTACCCGTCCGACGTCGACCGGGACGAGATCCGGGAACGCAACGCCGCGGCGATGGCGGACAGCCAACTCACGGCCACCATCGCCGCGCTCGGCGCCGCCGGCTACGACCTCGAAGGCGAGGGTGCCCGGGTCGTGCTGGTCGCCGACGACGCGGTCACCGACCAGGTCCGGGAGGACGACCTGATCGTGGCGGTCGAGGACGGCCGGCCGGTCAACGACAGCACGGACGTCGTCGAGGCCGTGCAGTCACGGTCTCCCGGTGACCGGTTCCGCCTGCACCTGGTGCGTGACGGGCGGGACGTGACCGTCGAGGTGACCCTGGGCTCGGCCCCGGACGACGACGAGCGCGCGTACGTCGGCATCCTGCTCACCACCGAGATCGACATCCCGGTGGAGGTGATGATCGACGCGGGCAGCATCGGTGGGCCATCCGGAGGTCTGATCTTCGCGCTCACCATCATCGATCTGCTGGGGGAGGACGACCTCACCGGCGGCGAGGTGATCGCCGGTACCGGCACGGTCAACCGTGACGGCGAGGTCGGATCGGTCGGTGGGGTCCGACAGAAGGTGGTCGGGGCCACGGAACGGCGCGATGGTGCGCCACCGGCGACCGTGTTCCTCGTGCCCCGCGCCAACGTCGAGGACGCGCTGGACGCACCGGTCCGTCGTGACGTCACGATCGTGCCGGTCGACGATCTCGACGGGGCGTTGCAGGCGCTGGAGGATCTGCGTGCGGGGCTGCGACCTGCTGAGGCGATGGTCCTGTCGGCCGGGCGTTGAGGCGGCCGGTCGATCGCTGCCAGGATGCTGCTCGGTGCCGCGCGGCACGCCGCGCCGACCTCCGGTCGGAGTGGGCGTTTCGGCTCCGCGCTGGTTACCCTCGCGGACCCCTCTGAGGCCCGCTGACCGCGGCGAACGAGGGTCGCGCCACCCGCCGAACCACCCCGCACGATCCCCGTCCTGAGAGGCAACAGATTGCGCGAGTTCGTCCGTCGTCGGCTCGGCACCGTGCTCATCCTGGCCGTGCTGATCGTCCTGTTCAGCGCCAACCGTGTCGCGGTGCTGCTGACCGATTTCTGGTGGTACGACGAGGTCGGCTTCCGCCAGGTGTTCACCACGGTCCTGTCGACCCGCGTGATCCTCGGCGTCGCCTTCGGGCTCGTGCTCGCGGTGCTGATCGCCGGCAACCTGCTCCTGGCGCGCAAGCTGCGGCCCTTCACGATCCCGTCGTCGCCGCAGCAGGCGCAGATCCAGCGCTACCGCGACATGGCCGACCCCTACCTGCCGATCCTCATCATCGCGGTCGCGCTGGTCTTCGGGTTCACCTCGGGGCTCGCGATCAGCGCCCAGTGGGAGACCTTCCTGCTGTGGCTGAACTCGGTGTCCGTCGGGGTCGCCGATCCGCAGTTCAACGTCGACGTCGGCTTCTACCTGTTCGAGCTGCCCTTCTGGCTGCTGCTGCAGACCTGGCTGTTCACGTCGCTGATCCTCACCGGGCTGTTGACCGCCGGCGCGCACTACCTGCTCGGCGGGATCCGCCCCGAAGCCGAGGGCGAGAAGATCCTGCCGGGTGTCAAGGCCCACCTCGCCGTCCTGCTCGCCGCCATCCTCGCCGTCTGGGCGTGGGGCCATTGGCTGGCCCGGTTCGAGCTGAACTACTCGGAGCGGGGGACGGTCACCGGCGCGGCCTTCACCGACGTCAACGCCGAACTGCCGGCGCTGTACCTGCTGATGGGCGTGTCGGTCATCTCCATCGCCCTGGTGATCTACTCGATCTGGCGGCCGGGCTTCCTGCTCCCGGGTGCCGCCATCGGGATCCTGGTGGTCGCCTCGATCATCCTGCAGGGCGCCTACCCGGCCGCGATCCAGCGGCTGCAGGTCGACCCACAGGAGCTGGCGCGCGAACAGGAGTTCATCGCCCGCAACCTCGAAGCCACCCGAGCCGCGTACGGCCTCGACGAGGTCGACCTACGTCCCTTCACGATCACCGACGACCTCGACCAGGACCAGATCGTCGAGAACGTGGTCACGATGCGCAACATCCGCCTGTGGGACCCCGAGGTCCTCGAGACCACCTACGCGGAGCTGCAGGCGCTGCGCCCCTACTACCAGTTCGATTCGGTCGCGATCGATCGCTACGTCATCGACGGCGAGCTTCGCCAGGTGATGCTGTCGACCCGCGAGCTGTCCCAACTCCCCTCCGAGGCCGATTCCTGGCAGAACCGCCACACCTTCTTCACCCACGGTTTCGGTGTCGTCGCCTCGCAGGTCAACACCGCGAACCCGGAGGGTCAGCCGGTCTTCATCGGTCGGAACATCCCGCCGGAAGGGGAGGAGGAGGTCGTTCCGCAGGACCAGCCGGGGGTGTACTTCGGCGAATCGGTGCACCCGCAGTACTCGCTCGTGCGGACCGACGCGCCGGAGCTCAGCTTCGAGGATCCCGACACCCGTGAGCAGGTGCTGACGCAGTACGCCGGGGAGGGCGGCGTGGCGATCGACAACTTCCTGCGCCGGACGCTGTTCTCCCTGCGGTTCAACGACTACAACATCCTGCTGACCAACTTCCTGACCAACGAGTCGGAGATCATCTTCAACCGTCAGATCCAGCAGCGCGTCAGCCAGGTGGCGCCGTTCCTGGAGCTGGACTCCTCGCCATACCCGGTGGTGACCAACGGTCGGGTCGTGTGGATCCAGGACGCGTACACGACCTCGAACGCCTACCCGTACTCGGAGCGGCGGACCCTCACCCTCGGCAACCGTGGGATGGAGGTCAACTACGTGCGGAACTCGGTGAAGGTCGCGGTGGATGCCTACGACGGTGACGTGACCCTCTACCGGGTGGAGGAAGAAGATCCGGTGCTCGATGTGTGGGAGTCGGTGTTCCCGGACCTGATCGTGCCGGTCGGTGACGCTCCCGAGGAGATCGTCCGCCACTTCCGCTACCCGCAGGATCTGTTCCGGCTGCAGTCGGACCTGTACACGACCTACCACATCCCGGGTGCGGCGGCCTTCTACAACCGCGCGGACGAGTGGGAGATCCCGTCGGATCCCGCGGCGGCTGCCAACGCCGGCGCGGACCTGGCGGCCGCGCAGCAGCGCCTCGATCCCTTCTACCTGCTGATGCGTCTGCCGGGTGAGGAGACCGAGGAGTTCGTGCTGATCCAGCCGTACCTGGCGCGTGAGCGGCCCAACATGGTGGCGTGGCTCGCGGGTCGCAGCGACGGGGAGCACATCAACAACCTGTTCGCGGTGCGCTTCCCCTCGGGTTCCGAGGTTCTCGGACCCCAGCAGGCGCAGGCGCGTATCGAGCAGGACGACGACATCTCCGCGTACATCACCCTGCGTGACCGTGAGGGCTCCAGCGTGATCCGCGGGAACCTCCAGGTCCTGCCGATCGAGAACTCGCTGCTGTACGTGCAGCCGCTGTTCCTCGAGAACCCGCAGGCCCGCATCCCGGAGTTGGCGCGCGTCGTGTTGGTGCTCGGTGGCCGGACCGCCTTCGACCGCACGTTGAGCGGGGCGTTGGCCCAGCTGCTGAACATCGACATCCCCGAGGAGTTGCTGGACGACGAGGCTCGCGAGGCGGTCGACGACCCGCTCGCGGACGATGACGCTCCCGACGACGACGCCCCCGATGACACCCCAGATCAAGATCGGGCGACGACGGAGCTGATCATCGACGCGCTGCGAGCGCTCGATCGGGCCGAACAGGCGCTGCGCAACGGGGACCTCGGCCGTTACCAGACCGAGGTGGCACAGGCCACGCGCCTGCTCGAGCGGGCCGCCGAGCAGGAAGGCGTCAGTGTCGGCGAGCTCTTCGGAGATCCGCCGGCCGAGGACGACACGCCGACCGATCAGGAGCTGCTCGAGGAGTTCGAGGACGGCGACACGGTCGATCCCGACGAGACCGATGATCAGGCGTTCGCGCCGGCCGTCAGCCGCTAGCTGGGTGGGGTGTCCGGTGCTCGCGCACCGGACACCCGCTCGGTTCGCGTCCCACGCGGAGGCTTGTTACCTTGCACGACATCGACGCGGGGTGGAGCAGTTCGGTCAGCTCGCCGGGCTCATAACCCGGAGGTCGCAGGTTCAAATCCTGCCCCCGCTACTAATTCGGCCAGATTCGCGAGAATCTGGCCGAATTGCGTTGGTCGCTGTTCGGCCGTTCTCGCCGGGTTCTCCCCGGAGGGCTGTCCGAGCCATACGCCCACAGACGAGCCGCTGGAAATGGCGAATCAGGCGTTGAGGCTGGTGATGGCCGCCGAATGGCCGCCGAGAGTCTGACGTGCGTCTCTTGAGCCCGTTTCGCCGGGGCGCCGCTATGCAGGATCTCTGCATCTGCGCCTGTGACCTCCGCGCTGGCGGGACGAGATTCAGCTCCACCTCGCACGGCGCCACGGAACGTGCGATGAGGGCCGGGTTCGAAGT
>PWTE01000245.1 GCA_003563915.1 Nitriliruptoraceae bacterium | reverse complement strand
GAGCGGGAGACGATCGAGGTCTCCTGGCGCCCCAGCCTCGCGTCGCTGTACTCGAGCGTGACGATCAAGCAGGACACCGCGTTCCTGGCGATCGGGGAGCGGGCGAACGCCAACGGCTCGAAGGCCTTCCGGGAGCTCTTGCTCGCCGAGGACTGGGACGGCGCGCTGCAGCTGGCCCGGTCGCAGACCCGCGAGGGCGCGCACGTGCTGGACGTGTGCGTCGACTACGTCGGCCGCGAAGGCGTCCCCGACGTCGTGGCGATCGTGGACCGGTTCGCGACGCAGTCGACGCTACCGCTGGTGATCGACTCGACCCAGGTCGACGTGATCGAGGCCGCGCTGATCCGCCTGGGCGGCCGGGGGGTCATCAACTCGGTCAACCTCGAGGATGGCCGCGTCAAGGCCGATGTCCTGCTGCCGCTGGCCAAACGCTACGGCGCCGCGGTGGTGGTGCTCGCGATCGACGAGGAGGGCCAGGCGCGCACCGCCGACTGGAAGGTCGAGGTGTGCGAGCGGGTCGCGCGGATCGCCATCGACGACTACGGCCTGGAGCCCCACGACCTGATCTTCGACTGCCTGACCTTCCCGCTGGGTTCGGGCCAGGAGGACCTGCGCGGCGACGGGGCAGCGACCCTCGAGGCGATCACGCGGGTCAAGGAGGCGGTCCCCGGTTGCGCGACGACGCTCGGGGTGTCGAACGTGTCGTTCGGGCTGTCCCCAGCGGCGCGGCAGGTCCTGAACTCCGTGTTCCTGAAGGAGGCGATGGACCACGGGCTGGACTCGGCGATCGTGCACCCGGGCAAGATCCTGCCGCTGCACCGCATCCCGGAGGAACAGGTCCAGGTCGCGACCGACCTGATCTACGACCGGCGAGGCAGTGCCGGGCTCGGTGGGACCGCCCCCGCGGACTACGACCCGTTGCACCGGTTGATGCAGCTGTTCGAAGGCGCGTCGGAGAGCAAACGCACGACCGAGGATCGGGCCGCGCTGCCGGTCGAGGAGCGGTTGGAGCAGCGCATCGTCGACGGGGACCGGGACGGCATCGACGACGACCTCGACGAGGCGCTCGAGAACCACCCGCCGCTGGCGATCATCAACTCGTTCCTGCTGAAGGGCATGGCGACCGTCGGCGAGCTGTTCGCATCCGGCCAGATGCAGCTGCCCTTCGTGCTGCAGTCCGCCGAGGCGATGAAGACCGCGGTCGCCTACCTGGAGCCGCACATCGAAGCGTCCGGCGGCGGCAGTTCGTCGTCGAAGGGCACCTTCGTGGTCGCCACGGTGAAGGGCGACGTCCACGACATCGGTAAGAACCTGGTCGACATCATCCTGCGCAACAACGGGTTCAACGTCATCAACCTCGGTATCAAGCAGCCGCTGGACGCGATCCTGCAGGCCGCCGAGGAACACGGTGCCGACGCGATCGGCATGTCGGGGCTGTTGGTCAAGTCGACCGTGATCATGAAGGAGAACCTCGAGGAGATGAACGCCCGAGGGCTGGCGCACCTGCCGGTGTTGCTCGGCGGCGCGGCGTTGACCCGCGGGTACGTCGAGGACGATCTGCGGGCGATGTACGAGGGCGACGTCTTCTACTGCAAGGACGCCTTCGAGGGGCTGCGGGTGCTCGAGACGGTGTTGAAGGCCCGGATGGCAGGCGAGGCCCCGCCCGAGGAGCTGGTGCAGCGCAAGCCGCGCCGGCAGCCGAAGACGACCCGGCCGGTGGAGGACCCGCCGGCGCGCGACGCGCTGGGTCGGCCCCGGTCCGCGGTCGCCACGGACATCGACATCCCGACCCCGCCGTTCTGGGGACAGCGGGTGGTGCGAGGGGTGCCACTCGACGACATCGCCCCGCTGCTCAACGAGGTGGCGCTGTTCCGCAACCAGTGGGGGTTCAGCCCCGGCGAGCTGTCGCCCGACGGCTACGCCGAGCTGCTGGAGACCAAGGCACGCCCGGTGCTGCGGGAGTGGCTCGCGCGAGCGAAGGCCGAGAAGGTCATCACCCCCGAGGTCGCCTACGGCTACTACCCCGCGAGCGGTGACGGCGACGACCTGGTGGTGTGGGACCCCGAGGCACCGCTCGAACGCGAGCTGGTCCGCTTCAGCTTCCCGCGGCAGGATCGTGGCCGGTTCCTGTGCATCGCGGACTTCTTCCGGCCGATCGACTCAGGTGAGGTCGACGTGCTGGGGGTGCAGGTGGTCACGATGGGCCGGCGCATCACCCAGGTCGCGCAGGAGCTGTTCGCGCAGGACCGCTACCAGGACTACCTGTTCGCCCACGGGTTCGGGGTCGAGATGGCCGAAGCGCTGGCCGAGCTCTGGCACCGGCGCATCCGCGAGGAGCTCGCGATCGTCGGCGACGACGGGCCGACGCCGCAGGACTGGTTCCGGCAGAGCTACCGCGGGTCGCGGTACTCCTTCGGGTACGCGGCCTGCCCGGACCTGGAGGACCAGATGAAGCTGTTCCAGCTGGTCGACGCGACCCGGGTGGACGTGGAGCTGACGGACGAGTTCATGCTCTACCCCGAGCAGTCCACCTCCGCGATCGTCGTGCACCACCCGGAGGCGAAGTACTTCAACGCCCGGTAGGGCGGGGAAGGGCTTCGCCGTAGGGTGGGCGGCGCCCCAGACCAGTGCACCACCCGGAGGCGGGTGGAGTACGTCAACGCCCGGTAGGGCGGGGAAGGGCTTCGCCGTAGGGGGGGCGGCGCCCCAGACCAGTGCCCCGCCCGGAGGCGGTTGGAGTACG
>PWTE01000318.1 GCA_003563915.1 Nitriliruptoraceae bacterium | reverse complement strand
GCAACACCTCGCGCCAGCTGGTCGCGATGCTGCGCGAGGTGGGGGCGCGGGAGGTCCACCTACGCATCACCTCCCCGCCGATCACCGACCCGTGCTACTACGGCATCGACATGGCCACCCGGGCGGAGCTGATCGGCGCCGACCTCGACGTCGAGGCGATCCGCGACTTCATCGGCGCGGACTCGCTGCACTACCTCTCGCTCGACGGCCTGATCGCGGCGACGCCCAATGAGCGCGATGCGTTGTGCCGCGCCTGCTTCGACGGCCAGTACCCGATCCCGGTGCCGGGCGAGCACGAGAACCTCGCCCAGATCCGGTTCGACTTCTCCGAGTCGAGTTGACGCGCGGCGAGCCTTCGCCTCCGCCGGCGGCGATCAGGCCTGGCCTGTGCTGAGCACCAGCCAGACCGCGAAGGCGATCGGGGTGAGTACGACCGCGAGCATCGCGGGCACCGCCAGCCAGCGCAGTAGCGCCGCGAGCTCGTCCTGACCGTCGGTCGCGTCGGGAGTTGGCGGCCTCGGCCCGAACGGGCGGGTCGGCGCGTGACCATGCGGACCGGAGAGTGGCCCGTCGGTAGTTCGGGAGGCGGCTGCGTCACCGTCCGCGGGAGTGGTGACAGCGCACGACGTGCCGGGAGCCCCCGGACGGGCAGCCCCACCGGCGTCGGTGGTTCCGAGATCGGTGCGTTCGACCTCGAGGCAGCGCCGGGCGTCGTCGAGCAGGCCGGCGAAGTCGGCCGCGGTCCGCGGTCGGTGCGCCGGATCCGTGGCCAGCGCGGCACCGATCGCCGCGCGTAGTCGCTCCTGGCCGTCGTCGCGGGGCCACCTGGCAGCGTCGGGACCACGTCGGGCGGCGGTGAGCAGTGCCTCGAGGTCGGGGTCGTCGAGGGCGTCCTCGTCAGGGCGGTCGGGCGGGTCGTTGTCAGGGCGGTCGGGCGGGTCCTCGTCAGGGCGGTCGGGCGGGTCGTTGTCAGGGCGGTCGGGCGGGTCGTCGCGTGGGTTGTCGGGGAGGGCATCCTGGGCCGCGACTGACGCCAGTTGCTGCTGCTCGGCCGGGTCGAGTCCGAGCGCCAACCCGAGGGTGACCCCCAGCGCGTAGACATCGGCGGGCGCGTCGACGTCGCCGCCGTCGAGCACCTCGGGTGCCACGAACCCTTCGGTGGTCGCGTGCGGTGGACCGGCACCGCGCAAGCGGGAGGCTCCGAGGTCGGCGAGCAGTGGTTGGTCCTCGCGGTCGAACAGGACGTTGCCGGGCTTCACGTCGCCGTGGACGAGTCCAGCGGTGTGGACCGCGGCGAGCGCCGTGGCGAGCCTCGCGCCGAGGTCGGCCACCTCGACGGGGGCCAGCGGGCCGTACACCAGCCGCGCTGCCAGGCTGCCGCCAGGCGCGTAGGGCAGGATCAGCGCGACCCCGTCCGTATCGGGCACGACGTCGAGGAGGCGGACCACGCCGGGGTGGGCCAGCGTGCGCAGCGCCTCGGCCTCGCGGCGCAGGCTGGCGAGGTCCGCTGCGGCGACCGTCGAGGCGATGCGCTTGATCGCCAGGACCCGACCGGGTCGTCCCACCTGTTCGGCGCGGTACACCTCGGAGTCCGCACCCTGTCCGATGCGCTCGTGCAGCACGTACCCGGCGACCTGCTCGCGCGCCACCTCGCTGGTGACCCAGTCCCCACCCATGTCCACGGCTCCCCGTTACGTTTCAGTGCACGCTACCATGGGATGGTATGGTGTGCATTCAGAAGCACTGAAGTGTGGAACTCGAGGTAGCGGACACACGGCGGGGAGTGATCGGGATGCAGGGGATCAGACGGCTGCTACCGCTGCTGGCGTGGCTGACCGCACTTGGCGTGGGGATCGCGGCGTTCCACCACCTCGGAACTGGGGCGCTCGCGCCCCCACCGCTGCTCGAACCTTCGCAGTGGCCGGCCTGGGCCGACGAGCGGGAGCCGTTGCAGGTGGTCATCGCGCTGCTTCGGCTGGTCGTGCTGGCCGTGGCCTGGTACCTGGTCGGCGTGACGACCGTCGGGTTGGTGGCCCGACTGTCGCAGGTCGCGGGGCTGATCCGGCTGACGGATGCGCTCACGCTGCCAGTCGTACGCCGTGGTCTGCAGGCCGTGCTCGGGCTGAGCCTTGCGACCGCGGTGGTGGGGGCAGCGGTCACCGTGCCGGTCCAGCTGGGGCCGGGACCATCAGCGCCCGTCGCGGCCGGCCTCGGCGACGAGCGGGCGCTGGGCCCGGAGGTCCTGCACACGGGCGCTCCCAGCACTCCTGGCGCACCCGAAGCGGACCGAGGAGCCGTGGCGCAGACCGACGAAACGGGAAGCGGCGACCAGGCCGCGCATGGCCATGCGCCCCGCGTGGACCCGGACCCGGCGTCTTCGGGCGATGTGCTCGACCCGCTGCCGCTGGAGCTGCTGGTGCCGCCTGAGCCCGCCGAAACCTCCTCACTGCCCACCGAGCCAGCCGCCGACCCCGATGTCGTCGCCGCCCCCGATGTCGTCACGACTCCTGAGCTGACGCCCGAGCCCACGCCGATGGCGCAGACGGCGGGGGTGGCGGAGCAGCCCTACGTGGTGGTCGCGGGCGACTCGTTGTGGTTGATTGCTGCCCGCACCCTGGAGCAGCACTGGTCGCGTGCCCCCCTCGATGTCGAGGTGGCGTCCTACTGGCAGCAGGTCATCGACACCAACCGTTCCCGCCTCGCGGACCCGGAGGTTCCCGACTTGATCTTTCCGGACCAGGAGTTGATCCTGCCG
>PWTE01000125.1 GCA_003563915.1 Nitriliruptoraceae bacterium | reverse complement strand
TCCTACGACGCCATGATCGCTGCGGTCGCAGTCGTGAACGATCTGCCGCTCTACACGTGCAACCCCGACGATTTCGCTGCCATCGAGCAGCTCGATGTCATCGACGTCCCCCACCCCGACGCGTGACCTTGCTGCTGCACAGCAGCGTCGACGGATCCTCAGCCGTGCCATCGCGCAGATACGCCCGTGTCTTCCACTCGGCACGTTGCGCGGTCGCGGTTGCCCTCACCTGACGCTGGGGCTAAGGGCAGTGCTGGATCACCGATCCGAGTCCGGCTGGCTCGGTCGAAACGGAGCAACTCCACCGTGGTCCATCGCCCGACATCTGGCCTGGGCCATCCCAGACCGGTGACCGCTCGCGGTGAGAAATTCGTCGCGGCGCCACAGGATCACCGGATCGAAGTTGCTGGCGATCGAGCCACGCGCATCCGGCTGCTCGCGTGCAGCCCGTAGCAGCTCGTCAAGCGCATCGCTGTCGGCAGAGAAGACGCTCCACACGATCAGGAACTCCCCAGTGGAGCGCGCGACCGCCCCATCGGCAGACTCGACCCTCCGAAGAGTCCAGCCACGCGACGATGCGAGCTTCGCCGCCCGTTCGTGCCAGCCGGAGTCGTCCCAGGTGAGAAGCTCGACCGACGTACACCCTTGGCGCTGCAGCGTCTCCAGGTGATCTTCAGTCGGGAGGAGCACGCTGATCGCTGGTGCGTCCACGCTCCTGCCCCTCGATCCGTGGCACTCCGTGCCGCAGACCATCGCAGGTCTACGACCGGATGGCAACGCCTGCGCGTTCCATCCACGCGCCGTCAGTTGTGCGGTCCTTGGAGCCCGCAGAACCGTGGTACCGAAAGCATGTCCAGTTGCCTCAGGCGAGGTAGTGGGCGATGGCGTAGGTGGCATGACGGTTCAGCGCGTGGAAGCCCACACGGGTCAGGCCGAGCCGGCCGAGGAGATCGAGGTCGCCGAGCGGGTGCCCGCTAGGTTCGGCGCACCCGCTGCGCCAGGAAGCCGAAGATGACGCCATACCTCCTCGCTGCCTTCGCCGGAGGTATGGGCGCGTTGCTGCTCCGGCAACCGCCGCTGGTCGGGTTCCTGCTCGGCGGGTTCGCGCTCAACGTCCTCGGCTACGAGCTCGACGACACGCTGGTCACCATCGGTGACCTCGGCGTGACGCTGCTGCTGTTCACCATCGGTCTGAAGCTGCGGGTCCGGTCGCTGCTGCGTCCGGAGGTGTGGGGCGGCGCGACGATCCACATGGCGGGGTCGACGGTGATCTTCGCGATGCTGGTCGCCGGGCTGCGGTTCGCCGGGCTGGGGCTGATCGCCGGCCTCGACTGGCGCGGACTGGTGCTGCTCGGGTTCGCGCTGTCGTTCTCGTCCACCGTGTTCGCCGTCAAGGTGCTGGAGTCCCGCAGCGAGCTCGGATCGCTGTACGGACGGGTCGCTATCGGCGTGCTGATCGTGCAGGACATCTTCGCGGTGGTGTTCCTCGGTGCCTCGGAAGGCGCTGCACCGAGCCTCTGGGCGCTGCTGCTGCTGTTGCTGCTCCCCGCGGCCCGGCTGCTGCGGTGGGCGCTGGAGCGGGTCGGCCACGGCGAGATGCAGGTGCTGTTCGGTGTCCTGCTCGCGTTGACGCTCGGCTACGCGCTGTTCGAGGCCCTCGGCATCAAGGGCGACCTCGGCGCGCTCATCATCGGGATGCTGCTGGCGCCGTCACCGGCCGCTGCAGCGCTGTCGCGCGCCCTGTTCAACGTCAAGGAGCTGCTGCTGGTCGGGTTCTTCCTGTCCATCGGCCTGACTGCGTTGCCGACCGTCGAGACGCTGGTCATCGCCGTCGCGCTGGTCGCTGTGCTACCGCTCAAGAGCGCCCTATACCTGGTGGTGTTCTCACGGTTCGGGCTGGGGACCCGCACCTCGCTGCTGTCGACGCTGAGCCTCAGCAACTACTCCGAGTTCGGCCTGATCGTCGCGTCGCTGGCGACCTCCGCCGGGTGGCTGGATCCCGAGTGGCTGGTGGTCATCGCCATGGCCCTGTCGATCAGCTTCGTGTTCGCGGCACCGCTCAACGAGGCTGGCGAGGCCGTCTACCGTCGGGTGGCACCACGGATCCAGCGGCTGCAGACCGCGACCACCCACCCGGGGGAACGTCCGCTGGAGGTCGAGGGGGTCGATGCGGTCGTGCTCGGGATGGGCCGGATCGGCACCGGTGTCTACGACCGGCTGATCGCCGAGAGCAGCTGGGAGGTGCTCGGCATCGAGACCGATCCTCAACGGGTCGAGCAGCGGCAGGCGGACGGCTACCACGTCGTCGAGGGGGACGCCGCGAACTCCGACTTCTGGGAGCGGTTGCTGCTGCAGGAGCGGTGCCAGCTGGTCGTGCTGGCGATGCCGCACCACGACGGCAACCTGCACGCTCTCGAGCAGCTGCGCCGCCGCGAGTTCGAGGGCAAGATCGCCGCGGTCGTCCAGTACGAGGACCAGGTCGAGCGTCTGCGTCAGCTCGGCGCGGATGCAGTGTTCAACCTCTACGGCGAGGCCGGCAGGGCGCTGGCCGACGACGCCCTGGCGGAGTTCGACCTCGACGCGCGGTGAGTGGAGGTGCGGATCGGCCGCTGCCCCTGCTGCATCGTGGCCGGTGCGGTCAGAAGCCGTCCCAGCCATGGCCATCGACCGCATTCGGTCAGACTCAGTGCCCCGAGGCGTAAGTCGTGATCTAGCAAGTAACGCCCGTTGCAGCTACCCGCGCGTTCCATCCACGC
>PWTE01000022.1 GCA_003563915.1 Nitriliruptoraceae bacterium | reverse complement strand
TGCTGCTCGGACGAGACCCGTTGCCTGCCGCCCTTGGTGGCGTCAGGCCCGGTCGCCCGTCCCCGCCGGATGGCCCTTGGTGGCCAGGCCGACGGCGCAGTGCATCACACGGGCTTGAAGAGGTGGGGTGTTCCGGAAACCCGTAGCACCCCGCTTTTCCTCCAGTATGCCGGGTTGTCTGAGGGGCGTCCACCGATCTCCACCGGCTGAAGGGCGATGTCTCCACCGCACCGAGCCAGGAATGCACACAGACTGGGAGCTGCGGGCCGTTCAGGCGGTGCTGTTCACCAGCGCCGAGCCCGGGGTCCCGGCGCTACTACCCTCGGTCCGGAAGGGAGGTTGTGGTGCTGTACACGGTCGGTTACGAGGGACGTGACATCAGTGGTTTCGTCGCGCTGTTGGCGCGTCATCGTGTGGATGAGCTCATCGACGTCAGGCTGACGCCGTCATCCCGCAAGCCGGGGTTCTCGAAGACGCGCCTATCTGAAGCCCTCGCCGACGCCGGCATCGCCTACCGTCACCTTCGGGAGCTCGGCAACCCTCGAGAGAACCGGGAAGGGTTCCGTCGGCGCCAGCAGGCAGCCTTCGACACGTACCGGGAACATCTGGGGAACGGTTCTCGGGATGCGGTCGACGCGGTGATCGACGCGGCACAGCAGAGATCGGTGGCCTTGTTGTGCTTCGAGCGCGACGCCACAACCTGCCATCGCCACATCATCGTCGAGGTGGCCCAGGAGCAGGCCCCATCCCTACCCGTCCTACACCTCGAGTAGACCGAGCTGTTCCGCAGGCTGCCTGGGGGGCCAGTAAACCCCGAGCACGAGGAACGCCTTCGGAGCGCCGAACTGGTTCCCGACGAAGAACACCGTGTCCCGATCCGGTGCGCACAACCTGTCGAGCCACTTGCTTCGGATCCGATCGGCCCAGTCGTCGGGGTACTCCCGGGACCATCGGCGGTACGCCTGCTTGATCTCCCAGTCGATGATGGTCTGACGATGCCCGTTGCAGCGCTCGAACTCACAACGGTAGAGGTAGCGGAACCGGTAGGGAATCCATTCGAGCTCCTTGCGGTCGTCGGCGAGCAGGTTCAGCTGGTTGAGCGAGTTGCGCTGCGCTTGGGTCCACACGTCGGCCTCGGAGATCTCGAGGTCGAGCACCTCGGCAGGGCGGAACGCGCCCAGTGACGTGCCGTCGACGGCCTGGCGATGTTGGATCTCACACATCGAGTCGGTCACCACGGCTTCGACGTAGGGTCGTCGCGCGGCCCAGCCTCGATCGGAGGGCAACGTCGGACCGGTCCGAAGCGTGTCCGGGTCCGGTGCGTGGCTCTCGGGACGGGAGTCCTTCACCGACTTGGCCGCCTCGACCTGCACGAACTGGTACTTCTTGAAGCTGCTGGCCGGCGGCAGATCGCGGAAGTCGATGATGGGCCACAGCCGCACCCACCGGTACGGACGAACATCGGTCCGTATGCCGGCAACACAGACGACCTCACCCAGCTTCTTCGAGATCTCCGGGTAGGCCTTGACCGTGATCAGCAGTTCCATCCTGCCCCGCCTTTGTAGCAACACCGTAGATGCGCGACACGGCGCGACACAGGACCTCTGCGCCGGCCTGTGGAAACGCGCAGCCGGTCGCGCAGCAAGGAGCTGACATGGCTTCGACAAACAACGAGCAACCGAGCGGCCAGGCCCTGGTCGACGACCTGGCTCGTCACGGCGGCGCGATGACGAGGACGAGCCCGTCCTGACACCCGCGACGTGGTCGTCGATCCGGGCTAGTCGATCCCCAACCCGCAGACCTTCCTCACACCGCTGCACAAGGCTGGCATCCACGTCACCTGGCAACCTACGTCCCACTTCACTGGCATCCAACCCTTCAACGACAACGCGTACATCTACAACGGCCACCTCATCTCAGAGACCCTGCCGGAGCGCCTCCGCGACCTGCCCCTCCCCCCTCGCGGCGCCGACAACGAGACACGTGCTCGCTATCAGGAACCCCGGAACGAGGTAGCCCGACACCGCTACTCCCCCCACGGAAGCACCGACGCCAACAACACCACCCGCTTCCGACACCCCTTCGACGCCGGACGGCTCCGCAGCCGCGACGTGCCTGGATCGCTGCGGCGCAGCCGCACCATTCCCCTGGTCTCGCTGCCTGAGCCCGGCACCGACGAAGCCACCCTTCGCGCCCCCTCCCAGCAGCTCCCGCGCTGGTCGAAGTACCTGCCCGGCACGACCGCCCACCACATCGCCTACACCGCCCGCCGGCAAGCCTCCGAGTCCGCCAACTCCACCCTCCGAGGCGACCTGGCGCACCTCGACGGCAGCTTCATCCGGGTGTTCGAACTGCACCGCATCAGCACCCTGCTCGCCTTCACCATCGCCGGGTTCAACTACCGCCGGATCGCGGCCCGCTACCGCGCCAACGACCTCGACGAACCCAACAGCCCAGAGGCGATCACCGCCGAAGCGGCCCAAGCCGCAGCTGCCCTCGACCCGAATCACGCCTCCGACACCCTCGAACCCCCGGCGACCGAAGGCAGCGACCCACCTGCCTGACCGCCCCCACCAGCCGACCCGCCGGGTCGGCTACCGGTGCTACCCGCACACGACAAGAGCCCGCAACGACGTCTCGTCACGGGCTCTTCGTGTGCCACATAGCGTCGTTGCTGGGTCATGCGAAGGGTCGTGCGATGCTGCTCGGACGAGACCCGTTGCCTGCCGCCCTTGGTGGCGTCAGGCCCGGTCGCC
>PWTE01000387.1 GCA_003563915.1 Nitriliruptoraceae bacterium | reverse complement strand
GTGGCGTCGGTCGTGGCGTCGTCGCTCACGCTTCACCCTTCATCTCGCGGCGCTTCTTGCGGATCGGCGCCTGTCCGTGGGTCGCGCCGAGGTAGGCCTCGACCACGGCCGGGTTCTTCCCGATCTCGCTGGGGGTGCCCTCGGCGATGATGGCACCTTCGGCCATGCACACGACCCAGTCGGAGATGTCGAACACCACGTCCATGTCGTGTTCGACGAAGACGACCGTGCGACCCTCGTCGTCCCGCAGTCCCTTGATGTGGCCGAGCAGCGACTGGGTCAGGGCCGGGTTGACGCCGGCCATCGGCTCGTCGAGCATGACCAGTTCCGGTTCGACCATCAGGGCACGGGCCATCTCCAGCAGCTTGCGCTGTCCACCGGACAGCGTGCCGGCGTGTTCGTCGCGCATGTGGTCCATCTTGAAACGCTCGAGCAGGGCGTCGGCGCGTGCGGTGATATCCCGCTCCTGCTTGCGCCACAGCGGTGGGATCAGCGAGGGCAGGAAGCGCTCGCCGAGCTGCCCGGTCGCACCGAGTTGCATGTTCTCGAGCACGGTCATGCGGCTCAGGGCCTTGGTGAGCTGGAAGGTCCGGACCATGCCGCGACGGGCCACGAGGTGTGCCGGGATGCCGGACACCGACTGACCGTTGAAGCTCCAGCTGCCCCGGTCCGGTGCATCGAAGCCGGTCATCAGGTTGAACAGCGTGGTCTTGCCGGCGCCGTTCGGGCCGATCAGGCCGGTGATGATCCCCCGTTGGATCTCCAGGTGATCGACGTTGACGGCGGTGATCCCGCCGAAGGTCCGCTTGACCCCGTCGATCACCAGGATCGGGTCGGGCTTGGCGACCCCGGGTTCGGGAGCTACGCCCTCGAGGGGGTTGGTGGAGGTCGGGGCGTCACTTGACATCGAGTTGCATCTCCCGCTTGTTGCCGAACATCCCCTGCGGTCGGAAGATCATCAGGGCCATCAGGAGTAACCCGACGAAGGTCAGGGTGGTGGCACCGATGGCCTGCGACCCGAAGAAGTCCGGCAGCATCCCGGCATCCGAGTAGCGCCGCAGCCCGCTCTGCATCCCGGCGATGATGAACCAGAAGATGAGCGCGCCGACGATGGGCCCGATCCAGGTCGCCGTACCTCCGAGGATCAGGATCGCGAACGCGAAGAAGGTGACTTGGGGCAGGAAGGTGTCGGGCTGCACCGTCTGGAGCGCGAGTGCGAACACCGACCCTCCGATCGCGCCGATGACCCCGCCGAGTACCAGGCTCTGCATCTTGTAGTAGAAGACGTTCTTGCCGAGGCTCCGGGCGGCGTCCTCGTCCTCGCGGATCGACTTGATGATGCGGCCCCACGGGCTGCGCATCAGGGCCCAGAGCAGGAGCGTGAAGACGGCGACGAGCCCCCAGCTCACCGTCATGATCCACAGCCTGCCCTCGCTGACCCCCAGCGGGCCGAGGTAGGTGCCGGCGGGGATCGGGTTGATGTCGTAGAAGCCGCCAGCGAACTGCCGCAGCCCGAACACGCCGCCGGTGACCGGCTCGCTGCCCGTGTTGCGGGTGACCAGGCGGAGGATCTCCGCTGCGGCGATCGTGGTGATCGCGAGGTAGTCCGCCCGCAGCCGGAGCGTCGGGACACCCAGGATCAGCGCGAGCAGCACGGCGGCCAGGATGCCGACCAGCACACCCACCCAGATGGATGCCCCGAACGTCGACACGCTGATCGCGACGCCGTACGCGCCGACGAGCATGAACCCCACCTGACCGAAGTTCAGTAGGCCAGTGAACCCGAAGTGCATGTTGAGGCCGATGGCCAAGAGGGCGTAAGCCGCAGCCGTGGGGCCGATGGCGGTACGGACGGCGTCGAAGAAGATCACGGTACCCATCAGGCCACCTTCTGCAGCGTCCGTGACGGCGAGAGAAGCGTGGTCATCCGATCCGCTCCTTCCGGCCGAGCAGGCCCTGTGGTCGGACGAGGAGGATGATGATCAGCACCCCGAGTGCCCAGACCTCCTTGATCTGACTGGAGAACCAGACCGTCGAGACCTCACTGACGATGCCGACCAGCAGGCTGCCGAGCAGCGCGCCGTAGGCGGTTCCGAGGCCGCCGAGGATCACGCCCGCGAACATCAGCAGCAGCAGCCGGAAACCCATCAGGTAGTCGACGCTCTCGATCATGCCGAGGAACACCCCGCCGACGGTCGTGAGTGCCCCACCCATGATCCAGACGGACAGGATCACGCGCTCGACGTTGATCCCGGAGGATTCCGCGAGGTCGCGGTTGTCGGCGACGGCGCGCATGCCCTTGCCGAGCCGGGTCGTGGTCAACATCAGCGCGACCAGCACCAGGATCAAAACCGACAGGCCCATCACCCACATCTCGACCGGCTGGAGGCGGATCGGACCCATCTGGATCCCGGTCTGCAGGGCGTAGTCGCGGTAGGGCCGTCGCGAACCGCCGAACTGGAACAGGATGATGTGACGGATCACGAAGGCCAGGCCGATCGACACCACCAGCATCGAGATCAGCCCGACCTTGCGTTGTCGCAGGGGTCGGAAGATGCCACGGTCGATGCCGGCGGCGAGTGCCCCACCGAACACGACGGCGATCAGTGCGGCGATGATGAGGTGCACGCCCAGGACGGCGTTGATGAAGAACGCGATGAAGGCGCCGGCGCTGACCAGGTCGCCGTGGGCGAAGTTGATCAGGCCGGTGGTCCCGAAGATCAGCGACAGACCGATCGCGGTCATACCGATGATCAGGC
>PWTE01000277.1 GCA_003563915.1 Nitriliruptoraceae bacterium | reverse complement strand
TGTTAACCGCCCGCTTCGCTCAAGGCGCCAAGTACGCCAAGGTAAGAAAATCAAGCTTTGCGGGGTAGACCAGGTAAAAATCACGCTGGAGCATAATTTTTCCCAGGCCATACCGCAAAGCATGAACTTGCCTATCCTTTCAGGATAAAAGAGCAAAAAGATGTCTCACGCCCCCAGGCACCTATCTCTATTGCCGAATAATTTACTAAATTCGCTACTTCTTCACTATCCCTTCCCAAGACAGGTGCCGGGCAGGCTGCTCGAAGACTCGCTAGAGTCGCAGAGCAAGAGTGGAGAAGAGAGAAGAGAAATAACCGCTAAGGCGCCAAGTACGCCAAGGTAAGAAAATCATGCTTTGTGGGGTAGACCCAGCGAAAACGCTTCGCGTTTCTCTGGGCCATACCCCGGATAAATCTTCTTCGAGGTGCTTCGCAATTTATCAGGGCAGGCCACAAAGCATGAACTTGCCTCATCCAGCACCCACTTTAAATATCAAAAAAATAACTCGCTTAATTTTTATTCCCCTGTGCTTTTCTTCAATGTGGTCAGTTTCCCCTTTTAAAGTGGGTGCTGGATGATTGCAGATTATTAACCATTCTTTTGATGCCCTGCTTCATCAAGAAGACATTCCAGTTGAGCAAATATCCAAGCTTTATACCCTTCATTTTTAGATAAGTTAATAACTGGGCTTCATGGATAGGCTGTATCTCGCCTATAGCCTTGTTTTCAACTATAACGCCTTCATGAACCAGCATATCCAGGCGGTAACCGGACTCAATGGTAATAGGTCCGTATTTTATGGGTAGAGGGAGCTCACATTCAACTTTGTATCCAAGCTGCTCGAGCTCATAGGCCAGGCACTTTTGATATACGGATTCAAGTAATCCTGGTCCAAGTTCTGAATGAACCTTAATGGCGCAATGAACAATATCTTTCCCAATTGCATCAACATCCATCATTAACCTCTCAAAAAGAGTAAGATAGATAACCGCCCGCTCGCAGACTCGCTCAAGGAACAAAGGCGCCCCAGTGAAATGGCTATGCCTTCACTCCGTGAATAATACGCCTTCAGGCGTGGAAGCCTCTGGCTCTGCTGTATGACCAGGAGAAGAGCGGAGCTCTTGTCCTGGGCTAACCCAGCAGAGACAAAACTTTCTTCTTAGCGCACTTGGCGTCTTGGCGGTTCAATCCTTCTTTCATTCTTTTGCCATATTCTTGATTCTGTCTGCAAGGCGGAGGGCGAGCATGCCGATGGTCAGGCCGGTGTTGACATAGGAGTGCTCCTGGATTACGGAGCCGTCACACACGGAAACATTTTCAAGACATTTGAGCTTCAGATCACTATCGACGAGATCGTCTTCTGCATTACCCATGGAAGTTGTGCCTGAATGGTGTGCTGCAGACCAAAGCCAGTCTTCTGTGATATCAGTTTTGATGTTGATCTCATCAGCAAGACCGGTTAGCATCTTTTTTAGATTATTCAGCATTTCTCGATAAATGGCGAGTTCTTCATCGGAGATGGACCAGTCCACCTTGAGCTCATCTCCATCATAATAGACCCGGTTATTGCCCCGCTTCTGCTCGGCAATAAACAGGATATTGTAAGTTTTGGAGGGAATGTTGAAACCAAAAATACGAGCAAAAATCTCGGCCAGGATATCGGGATGGAACAATTTCGGAGAAAAGGCCTTTTTCAGTCTGGCCATACCGCTGTCCGCCCCAAGGGAAGATTTATACTTATAAATGTCCAGGTTGTTATCCATGGTCAATGCCGGCCTGAAAAAGGCGCAGGCTGAATACCTGTTGCATTTACTTTTCAGGCGTACGGCATTACGGCTTACATACTCGCCCTTGTCATAGGAACAAAGGTTTTTGATTACCTTTGAAACATCTTTTTTGAACCTGACTTTGCCCACAAACCCCATGGGGTGATCAATGAATCCGAGGACCACATCACCATAAGAATTCCCTGTGGCATCAATGATTTTTTGCAGAACACCGGGCGTGCCCATGCCGCCGGCAGATATGACAACGATGTCTGCCGCAACCGAGTCCTGACGACCGTTTGCCGTATAGGTGACAGCCTTGATCCTGTTTCCTTCCACAACAAAATCAATATGCTCAATGTCGTAAATACCCTTGACACCAGTATCAAGGTTGAGCTTCGTGAACTTTTTGGGGTAGATGAGGCAATCAATGCCATGGGGGAAAACAGAGAGTTTGTCTGACAGGGCATTAACTTCTGACAAGAGTTTGTCATGTACAGCAGTAAAGGACCCATTTTTGAAGAAAAGGGCTGAAGCGGCCTGATCCATGTAAGGCCGGGCATCGGTCAAAACCTCAAAAAAATTCTTTGAGCCAATATCATCGGTATTGATGGGAATCAGTCCATTGTGCCAGAGGTTGGTGGTACCGCCTGCTCCATAGCAGAATGTGGGCACTTCAGCCAGCTTCTTTTTAATGAACTTAACCAGGGGGATTTGGATGGAATCCCGTGGACCTCTTTCAAGCAATGTAATATCACAATGCTTCACAAGTTCATTACATATCATTGAACCGGCCAGCCCCGAGCCTATGACAGCTACCTTTTTTCCCATCGGAAAATTCACTGATGTCTCAACAAATTTGTCAAACTATTCATTAAAATATTGGGTTCTTCAGCAAAATTTGTGGGTTCTTTTTGATTTTTCGTTCTCAGTTTTAATGAAAGTGGCGATTAAGCCGGGGCTGGCGTGGCGCTTGCGAGCGAGACCGTCAAAAGTCTCGCGGCTG
>PWTE01000227.1 GCA_003563915.1 Nitriliruptoraceae bacterium | reverse complement strand
CCTTGAAGCGCACCCGCTTGTACTTGCCGCAGTAGCACTCCCAGTCCCGGGTGGGACCGAAGATCTTCTCGCAGAACAGCCCATCCTTCTCGGGCTTGAGCGTGCGGTAGTTGATGGTCTCCGGCTTCTTCACCTCGCCGTTGGACCACATGCGGATCTGCGGCGCCTCGGCGAGCGAGATACGCAGGCTGTCGAAGTGGTTCACGTCCAGCATGGAGGACGTCCTCCCCTACTTCTCGGCTCCGTGCCCCAGGGTCGGGGCAGCGGAGGTGCGGTGCGAAGACCGCGGGATGTGTACGTGTGTCGTGGTGTGCGGTGACGTGGCGGCAGTGCGCGGCGTCAAGCGTCGGCGGTCGGTCGCTCCGGCCGGGACAGGTCGATCCCGAGCGCCTCGGCGGCCCTGAAGGCATCGTCCTCCGACTCGCGCAGCTCGATCTGTTCCCCGGCGGAACCCAGGACCTCGACGTTGAGCGCGAGGGCCTGCATCTCCTTGACCAACACCTTGAAGGACTCGGGGATGCCGGGCTCCGGGATGTTGTCGCCCTTGACGATCGCCTCGTAGACCTTGACGCGGCCGAGGGTGTCGTCGGACTTGATGGTCAGGACCTCCTGTAGGGCGTAGGCCGCGCCGTACGCCTCCAGGGCCCAGACCTCCATCTCACCGAAGCGCTGGCCACCGAACTGCGCCTTCCCGCCCAGCGGCTGCTGGGTGATCATCGAGTAGGGGCCGGTGGAGCGGGCGTGGATCTTGTCGTCGACGAGGTGGTGGAGCTTCAGCGTGTACATGTAGCCGACGGTGACCGGCGCCTCGACGGGCCGTCCGGTCCTGCCGTCGATCACGGTCGCCTTGCCGTCCTGACCGACGAGCCGCACGCCGTCCTCGGTGGGACGGGTGTGCTCGAGCAGGTCGGTGAGCTCCTCCTCGGTGCAGCCGTCGAAGACCGGGGTCGCGAAGCGCACCGGACCGGCGACGTCCTTCTTGTCCGCGGTCCAGCCGATGCGCTTGAACCAGTCCGGCGTGGTCTCGAAGTGCCACCCGTTGGCGGCAGCCCATCCGAGGTGCGACTCGAGGACCTGCCCGACGTTCATGCGGGAGGGGACACCGAGCGGGTTCAGCACGATGTCGACCGGGGTGCCGTCCTCGAGGAACGGCATGTCCTCGACGGGCAGGATCTTCGAGATGACGCCCTTGTTGCCGTGGCGTCCGGCGAGCTTGTCGCCCTCGGAGATCTTGGACTTCTTGGCGATGAAGATACGGACCATGTCGTTGACGCCCGGGGCGAGCTCATCACCGTCGGCGCGGGAGAACCGCTGGACGCCGATGACGATGCCGCGGTCACCGTGCGGGACCTTCAGCGAGGTGTCACGCCCCTCGCGGGCCTTCTCACCGAAGATCGCACGGAGCAGCCGCTCCTCCGGGGTCAGCTCGGTCTCACCCTTCGGGGTGACCTTGCCGACCAGCACGTCGCCGGGCTGGACCTCGGCGCCGATCCGGATGATCCCTTCCTCGTCGAGGTTGGCCAGGACCTCCTCGGAGACGTTCGGGATGTCCCGCGTGATCTCCTCGGGACCCAGCTTCGTCTCGCGGGCGTCCACCTCGAGCTGCTCGATGTGGATCGAGGTCATGATGTCCTCACGGACCAACCGCTCGGACAGGATGATGGCGTCCTCGAAGTTGTAGCCCTCCCAGGACATGAAGGCGACGAGCAGGTTGCGCCCGAGCGCGAGCTCACCCTTGTCCGTGGACGGGCCGTCGGCCAGGGCACCGCCCTGCTCGACCCGGTCGCCCTCGGTGACCAGCGGACGCTGGTTCGAGCAGCTGCCCTGGTTCGAACGCTGGAACTTGGTGAGGTAGTAGCGGTCGATCTGGTCGTCGTCCGTGCGCACGACCACGTGGTCCGCCGCCACCTCGACGACGACACCGGCGTTGCGTGCGGTGACGACGTCGCCGGCGTCGCGCGCCGCCTTGGCCTCGATCCCGGTGCCGACGAAGGGAGCCTCGGAGCGCAGCAACGGCACGGCCTGGCGCTGCATGTTGGCGCCCATCAGGGCCCGGTTCGCGTCGTCGTGCTCCAGGAACGGGATCAGCGCCGCCGAGATCGAGACGATCTGACGCGGCGAGACGTCCATGTAGTCGACGTGCTCGGGCGGGACCTCGCGGACCTCGCCGCCCTTCGCGCGGACCAGCACCAGTTCGTTCTGGAACTTGCCGGTCTTCTGGTCGACCGGCGCGTTGGCCTGCGCGACGACGTAGCGGTCCTCCTCGTCAGCGGTGAGGTGCTCGGTCTCGTCGGTGACCTTGCCCTTCACCACCCTGCGGTACGGGGTCTCCACGAACCCGTACTCGTTGATGCGTGCGTAGGTCGCGAGCGAACCGATCAGGCCGATGTTCGGGCCTTCCGGCGTCTCGATCGGACACATGCGGCCATAGTGCGACGGGTGGACGTCACGGACCTCGAAGCCCGCGCGTTCCCGGGACAGACCACCGGGACCCAGTGCGGACAGCCGCCGCTTGTGGGTCAGACCCGCCAACGGGTTGGTCTGGTCCATGAACTGTGACAGCTGCGAGGTCCCGAAGAACTCGCGGATCGCCGAGACGACCGGCCGGATGTTGATCAGGGTCTGCGGGGTGATCGCCTCGAGGTCCTGGGTGGTCATGCGCTCGCGCACCACCCGTTCCATGCGGGACAGCCCGATGCGGACCTGGTTCTGGATCAGCTCGCCGACGCTACGCAGCCGCCGGTTCCCGAAGTGGTCGATGTCATCGACGTCGTAGTCGGGCTCACCGGCGTGCAGCTTGACGAGGTAGGACATCGTGGCGAGGCAGTCCTCGCGGGTGAGCACGTGGTCGTCACGACGGTCGAAGTCGAGCGCGTCGAACTCGTCGGTGAGCTTGCCGTGCTTGACCTGACCCTGACCGTCGTCCTCGAGCCCGGAGATCTTGTACCGACCGACGCGCGCGAGGTCGTACTTCTTGTTAGCGAAGAACATCCCGAGCAGCAGCTGGCCGGCCTGCTCCGCGTTCGGCGGCTCGCCCGGACGCAGCTTGCGGTAGATCTCCTCGAGCGCCTCGGCCGGGGGGCGGCCGGTGTTGTCCTTCTCGAGGGTGAGCGCGATCGACTCGGCGCCTCCGAAGAAGTCGAGGATCTCGTCGTCCTCGACCGGGGTGTTGAGGACCTCGGCCGGCGCGAGCTCGTAGACGCCGAGCTCGTCGTTCCACTCGAAGGCCTTGAGCGCCCGGTAGAAGACGCTGATCGGCTGCTTGCGCTTGCGGTCGACGCGGACCGCGACGAGATCGCGCTTGTCGACCTCGAACTCGAGCCACGCGCCACGCGCCGGGATGACCTTGCAGCCGAAGACGTCGCGACCTGTGGTCTTGTCGACCGACTTGTCGAAGTAGACACCCGGTGAGCGGACGAGTTGGGAGACGACGACCCGCTCGGTGCCGTTGATCACGAAGGTGCCACGGTCCGACATCACGGGGAAGTCCCCCATGAAGACGGTCTGGGACTTGATGGTCCCGTCCTCCTTGTTGAGGAACTCGGCCGTCACGAACAGCGGTGCCGCGAAGGTGTAGTCCTTCTCCTTGCACTCCTCGACGGAGTACTTGGGATCCTCGAAGCGGTGGTTGAGGAAGCTCAGGGCCATCTTGCCCTGGGAATCCTCGATCGGGGAGATCTCATCGAAGATCTCCCCCAGTCCTTCATCGATGAGCCACGCGAACGAGTCGCGTTGGATCGCGACGAGATCCAACTCTTCGATGGGCAGTGCCTCGCGGATCTTCGCGAAGCTGAGACGCTCGTCGACGGCGATGCCAGCCAACAGGGACCTCCCTGGGACGTGGTGGTCGGGTCACCGGGACGTGGTGGGCGACGACGTCCCGTGGGCAGTGGTGCGCAGCGCGTACGGCGCGAACGGAGGGGGGAGCCACCCCTTCCCCGTCGATGTCGTCGATCACCCCAGCGCAGCGGGGTCCACGATCGCGGGTCGAAGGAGGTCCGCACGCACGACGAGCCCGCCAAACAGCGGGCGCAGGCGTGAGGAGATGGCGGGAACCTCGATCAGCGAGCGGGACGCCTCGCGCGGGAGCGACGGGACGACAGGACACACGGCGGCTCCGCAGTGTAGGACCCCGGAGCCGAGCGCGTCAACCGCCCCCGGTGGAACCTGGGGCGGTCGACGGTCCGGACCACCATAGCGGCAGATCCAGACGTTGCGCGACGCGCGCGGCACCGCCGCCCGCATCGCGCGGGGATCACTTGAGCTCGACGGTGGCGCCGGCGCCCTCGAGCTTCTCCTTGGCCTCGTCGGCTGCGTCCTTGTCGACGCCCTCGAGGACCGGAGCGGGGGCACCCTCGACCAGTTCCTTGGCCTCCTTGAGGCCGAGGTTGGTGATGCCGCGCACCTCCTTGATGACCTGGATCTTCTTCTCGCCAGCCGCGGTGATGACCACGTCGAAGCTGGTCTGCTCCTCGGCCGCCTCAGCGGCCTCGCCGCCGGCTGCGCCAGCCGCAGCCACCGCTACCGGAGCCGCTGCGGAGACCTCGAAGGTCTCCTCGAACTTCTTCACGAGCTCGGACAGCTCGATGAGCGTCAGCTCCTTGAAGGCGTCGATGAGTTCGTCGGTGGTGAGCTTCGCCATCGGGGTTCCTCCTGGATGCGCGGGCGCTCCCGCGCGGTTCGGTCGTGCCCGAGACCCGTCAGAGCCCCGGAGGTTGGTTGGTCGGTCAGGCTTCGTCCGCGTCGTCGCCAGCTTCGGCGTCGGCGGACGCTGCGTCGGCGGCAGGCTCGTCGGCGGCAGGCTCCTCGGCAGCGGGCTCCTCGGCAGCGGGCTCCTCGGCGACAGGCTCCTCGGCGGCAGCCGCATCTTCGGCGGGTTCCGCCTCGGTCGGGGCGCCGGGCGCGCCACCCGCGTCGATCAGGGCCTGCATCAGCTGGGCCTGCTTCTGCGGTAGCGCGGCCAACAGGCGGGCGGTGTTCGCGAGCGCGCCGTGCATCAGGCCGGCGAGCTTGGCGAGCAGGTCCTCGCGGCTCTCCAGGTCGGCGAGCTTGATCGTCGCCACCTCGTCGAGCACCTCGCCGTCGAAGTAGCCACCGCGGACGACGAGGTCCGGGTGGTCCTTCGCGAACTCCTTGAGGACCTTCGCGGGGGCGACGGGGTCCTCGCCGCAGAAGATCAGCCCGGTCGGGCCGACGAGCAACTCGTCCAGGCCCTGGATCCCGGCCTTCGCGGCAGCGCGGCGGGTCAAGGTGTTCTTGACGACCTTCATCTCGGCGCCTGCGTCACGCAGGCGTACACGCAGTTCGGAGATCTCGGAGACCGAGAGTCCGCGGTAGTGGGTGAGGAGGGTCGCCGCGGCACCTTCGAACTCCGTGGTGACCTCGTCGACCTTCGCGACCTTCTCTGGCCGTGCCATGGGTGCTCCGTCGTGTCGGACCGGGGTAGGAACCGAAGTGGGCGGCCCGGAACGTGAAGAACCCCCTGGCGCGTAGCACAGGGGGACGAGAGCACCTCGGCGGCGAGGTGGACGGTCCGGTCCTGCGCGGGACGCGCGGGGTGCACGTCGGCACCGTCGCGACCTTCAGCCCTCAGGGGCGTCCAGCGGTCTTCGGCTCGGTTCGCGGAGAGGCTACCGGCTGGCTCGCGGGACGTCGAACCGACCGGAGGGCAGCGCGCACGTCGCGCAGCGCGGGTCAGTCCCCCAGCAGTTCCTCGATACGGCGCAGGAGCGCGAACGAGGTCGCCGGCAACCCGACGGTCGCATCGACGTCCTGGGTCAGGTCATCGATCTCCCGGTCGCGCGGCGACAACAGCAGGATCGGCACCTCGGCGGTCTCGGGTTGCGCCCGCAGCGACGTCACCAGGTTCGACGCCCCGTCTCCCGGCAGCTCGGCATCGAGGACGACCAGATCCGGCTGGTGCTCGGCGATCTGGGTCGCAGCAGCGTCGGTCCCGTGCGCTTCCTCGAGGTGGAACCTCTCCTCGCCCAAGGTGAGCTTGAGCTGAGCACGGACGCCTTCGGCAGCAGACGCGACCACTACCGTCGGTCGCTCCTCCACGGGGACTCCTTGTCGTCGGTGCCGCTGTCGTCGGTGCCGCCGCCTCCGCGCGGATCACGGTCGAGCCCGTGCCCCCGTGTCGGTACGAGGGCCGGGCGAAGCGTAGCCGCCGACGTCGATGATCCCGGACATGCCGGAACCCGCCGGATCGGCGGGCTCGGGCTGGCTCAGTCCTCATCCTCGAACAGGCCTCGGGACTTCGCCGGATCCAGCGGGACGGACGGCGACAGGCTGGTGGAGATGGCCGCCGTCTGGAGGTAGCGACCCTTCGCTGCCGAAGGGCGCTGACGGATGATCTCCTCGAGCAGCGCCGCGTAGTTCTCCACGAGTTGCTCGGCGGAGAAGGACGCCTTCCCGATGACCGCGTGGACGTTGCCGTTGCGATCCGCCCGGTACTCGACGCGTCCGGACTTGATCTCGGAGACGGCCTTACCGACGTCCATGGTCACGGTCCCGGACTTCGGGTTCGGCATGAGCCCACGGGGACCCAGCACCTTCCCGAGCCGACCCAACCTGCCCATCATGTCGGGCGTCGCGATGACCGAGTCGATCTCGGTGAGGATCGAGCCCTCGCTCAGCTGCTCGATCAGGTCGTCGTCACCGACGTGGTCGGCGCCGGCCTCGCGCGCTTCGGTGGCCTTGTCACCCGCTGCGACGACGGCGACCCGGATCTCCTTGCCGGTGCCGTGCGGCAGGGACACCGCACCGCGGACCATCTGGTCCGCCTTGCGCGGGTCGATCCCCAACCGGAAAGCACACTCGACGGTCGCGTCGTAACCGGCGCTGTCGATCTCCTTGAGCAGGGAGAACCCGGCCTTGGGGCCGTAGAGACGCTCTGGCTCGATCTTGGCGAGCGCGTCCTGGTACTTCTTGCCTCGCTTTGCCACGGTGATGCTCCTCGTGGTGCCAGCGACGGGCGCGAGGGCCCGTCTCCCACGGTCGTGTCGAGGGTCAGCCCTCGCTCTCTGCTGCGAGGGTCAGCCCTCGCTCTCTGCTGCGAGGGTCAGCCCTCGCTCTCTGCTGCGAGGGTCAGCCCTCGACGGTGATACCCATCGAACGCGCGGTGCCCTCGATGATCTTCATGGCACCGTCGACGTCGTTGGCGTTCAGGTCCGGCATCTTCTTCTCCGCGATCTCCTGGACCTGTGCCCGGGTGACCTTGCCGACCTTCTGGACGTTCGGGGTGCCCGAACCGCTCTGCAGCCCGGCGGCCTTCAGCAGCAGCTGGGCCGCGGGCGGGGTCTTCATGATGAAGGTGAAGGAGCGGTCCTCGTAGACCGAGATCTCCACCGGGACGATGTCGCCCTGCATCTGCTGGGTGGCCTCGTTGAAGGCCTTGCAGAACTCCATTATGTTCACGGAGTGCTGTCCCAGGGCAGGACCGACAGGCGGGGCAGGGTTGGCCTGCCCGGCCGGGATCTGCAGCTTGATGAAGCCGACGACCTTCTTGGCCATCTCGGGTATCTCCTCGCGTGGTCCAACGGCCGCTGCCTGCGGCCTCCCACGATCGATCGGGATGCGTCCGTCCGGTCTCGGAAACGCCCGGACGGGATGCCACCGGGGATGACCCCGGCGGCGGGTCTCTACAGCTTGGCGACGGTGTCGAAGGGCAGCTCGAGCGGGGTCTCACGACCGAACACGCTGACGAGGACCTTCAGCTTCGCCTGGTCGAGGTTGATCTCGGCGATCGTGCCGGTGAAGTCCGCGAACGGTCCCCCGGTGACCCGGACGGTCTCGCCGACCTCGAGGTCGATCTCGGCCGCGACCTTGGTGGTCTCCTTCGGTGCGGCCTCGTCCTCCTCGACCTCCTCGACGTACTCGCGAGGCAGCTTCAGGGTGGAGGCCACCTCGCGGAGCGGGAGCGGAACGGGACGGGTGCCGGGCGATCCAACGAACCCGGTCACGGCCGGCGTGTGGCGCACGATCCCCCAGACCTCGTCGTCCATCTCCATACGGACCAGCACGTAGCCCGGGAGGAACTTCTTCTGCGCCGTGGTCTTCTTGCCCTTCTTGTACTCGGTGACCTCTTCGGTGGGGATCACGACCTCGTAGACCCGGTCCTCGGCTTCCAGCGCCTCGACACGGTTGGCGAGGTTGTCCTTCACCCGCTGCTCGTAACCGGAGTAGGTGTGAACGACGTACCAGTCACCTGGTAGCCGCGCGAGTTCCTTCTGGTCACGCACGTCGGCGAGCGACCGCGGCCGTGGGCGACGGGCGGGGGCGGTGGGCTCGGCGGCAGGTGGGTCCTCGGACGGCGCATCGGCGGCGGGATCGTCGCTGGGCGCATCGGTCTGCGACTCGGCTCCGGCGAGCCCGAGCAGATCGTCGAGGTCGTCCTCCTCGACGGCGGCAGCGCTGGCCGCGTCGGGATCCGCCGCATCGTCGACGATCGGCTGGTCGGGCGTGGCGTCGGCGACGACGCCCCCGGGAGCCTCATCAGCCGGGGCGTCGGCCTCGGCGGCATCCGCCACCGCGTCGGCGACGGAGGCGTCCCGCGCTTCGTCGGCGGCTACCTCGGTGTCCGCTGCAGGGTCGACGGAGGTCGTGTCGGTCGTGGGCACGTCGTGCTCCTCGAGGCGCTGGGGGTCCAGCGCCGTTTCATCGGTGGTCGGGTCGTCGGACATCGTGTTCATCCGAGGGTGTTGATGACCGCGTTGCGGAACACCCAGTCCATCGCCCAGACGATGCCGACCAGGACGAGGGTGGTGACCAGGACGACGACCGTGTAGGACAGGCCCTCCTGCCGGTTCGGCCAGGCCACCTTGCGGAGCTCGGAGCGCACCTCACGCAGGAACTGTGCGACGCCCGCCTTCTCGTGGGTGCCAGCCTCGGCGGCGGCACTGCCCATGTTGGCGGTGCGCGCCTCTTCGCGGGCGGCGCGGCGCTTGTTCTCACGACTCATGGGGAACTCCTGCTGCCTCGGTCGCCGAGGTCGCTCGTGGGCGTCGTACGACGGTCACGATGGGATGGTGCTGCATACGCCGGCTCCGTGCACGCCATCACGCGGAACTCGACGTCGGAGGGTGTCTGCGGGTCGCACGGGAGGAGGGACTTGAACCCCCAACCGCCGGTTTTGGAGACCGGTGCTCTGCCAGATTGAGCTACTCCCGTCCGTTCCCGGGCGGAGCCGACGACCGTCGATCCGGTTGTTGGTCGGTACGGATGGTCGCGCCCCCTGACACGGGAACGCTGCCCCAGTGGGAGCAGCCCAGATAGGGTATCCCGCCGAGGGACCTCGCGACAACCGGCTCCTGGGGCCCGCAGGCCCGACAGACCTCAGAGCTTGATACGCCCCGTCCCGCGCAGGATCCGGGTGCCGTCCTCGTTGTCACCCCAGAGCTTGACCGTGGCGACCCCATCCTCGACCTCGGTCACCTCGCCACCGAAGGTCGAGGAGGTACCGAGCGGCCAGGGCCGGGTGAAGCGCACCGCCACCTCGAGGACGTTCTCCGGTCCCCCAGCGAAGGCCGTGAGCGCACGGGAAGCGAGCCCCATCGAGTACATGCCGTGCGCGATGATCCCGCCCGTCGGGCTGACCTGGCCCGCGAAGTCCTGGTCGTAGTGCAAGGAGTTGAAGTCCCCCGAGGCACCGGCGTACATCACCGAGGCGGTGAGGTTCGACGGCTGGGTGACGGGTTCGAGCTGGGTGCCGACCTCGATGGCGCTCATGCTGCCCCCTCTTCGGTCTGGGGTGCCGAACCCAGGAACACGATGACGCCCTCCGAGGTGACGGCCAACTCGCCGGTGTCCTGGAACCGGCACTCCACCTCGACGGTCAGCATCTCGTTGCTGCCCCGGATGGAGATGTCCGCGATACGAGGGGTGCAGTCCAGGTGGTCGCCCGGGCGCAAGGCGCGGTCGCCGTAGACGTAGCGTTGCGAGCCGTGGACCAACGCCGGATGGGTTCCGAGGTCGGGGTCGGCGAACAGCGCAGCACCACCCGGGATCACGGTGAAACAGGCCGCGAAGGTCGGGGGCGCGACACAGTCGTCCCCGTCGCTGAGGTAGCGCGGGTCGCTCTCACCGAGTGCGACCGCGTACTCGTGGATCTTCGCTCGGGTCACCTCGTAGGTGTAGGACGGGTAGGTCTCCCCGACCTTGTCCTGGTTCAGCGCCATCCGGTCCTCCTCGTCGGCCTCGCAGGCGCATCCTAGGTGAGGTGGCCTGCGTGGCCGCAGCTGAGCCGGCTCGTCGGTGCCGGCCATGACGATGGCCCGCCACGAGGGCGGGCCATCGGTCGTGAAGGGTGCCGGGTCAGCGGGTCTCGCGGTGGAGCTCGTGACGTCGGCACCGGGCGCAGTACTTGCGCAGCTCGATGCGCTCACGCTGGTTCACGCGGTGCTTGGAGGTGATGTAGTTGCGCTCCTTGCACTCGACGCAGGCCAACGTGACCTTGGGTCGGTTGTCGTTCTTCGGCATCGCTCTTCTCTTCCTACCTTGGGCCAAGCGGTCGCGAGCCGGAACGGCGTGCGGGGATGCGGGCTTGGTCGTACGGGTCGGGGTCGGGGAACTACTTGAGGATCTTGGTGACGCGGCCCGCACCCACGGTGCGGCCCCCCTCACGGATCGCGAACTTCAACCCCTCGTCCATCGCGATCGGCGCGATCAACTCCACGGTCATCTCCGTGTTG
>PWTE01000110.1 GCA_003563915.1 Nitriliruptoraceae bacterium | reverse complement strand
GTCGAGGCCAACTACCGCGACGGCCTGCTCACCATCACGGTGCCGAAGGCCGAGGAGTCCAAGCCGCGACGCATCCAGGTGCAGGCCGGCTGAGTGCCGCCAGCGCATCCCGCGACGGGGCGGCCATCGGCCGCCCCGCTCGCATCCCACCACCACCGACCACCGACCAGGCTCGTCCCGCAGGAGTTGCGCGTGAACGACCCGAACGTGACCGACCACCTCGAGGCAGCTGCCTCGGACCGCGACCCGCGGCCCGACGATGCCGCGGGAGCGGCGGCGCAGCCTGACGCTGACGCCGCCCCCGGGACGCCGGCAGACGCCGCCCGACGCGTCGACGCGGACGCTTCCCCCGGGACGCAGACGGACGATCCTGCGTCCGAGGCCGGGACCGACGAGGTTGAGCAGACCGTCGACCTGGAGGCGCTCGCGGACGCGGACCCGCGGAGCAAGGCCGAGCTGCTCGGCGCCCTGCTGCTCGCGGAGTCGGACCGTGACGAGTACCTCGACGACCTGCGACGCGCGCGCGCCGAGTTCGAGAACTACCGTCGCCGCGTGACCCGTGAATCGGCGTCCCAGCGCCGCGCGGGGGTGGCCGAGGCCGCGTCGGCGCTGCTGGAGGTCCTCGACGACCTGGATCGCACGTTGGAGGCGGCCGCGGCGTCCAGCGACGAGCAACTCGCCAAGGGGGTCGAGCTGGTCGGGTCGAAGCTGACCGGCGCGCTGCAGCGTCTCGGTGTCCAGCGCATCGATGACACCGGTGTGCCCTTCGACCCGAACCTGCACGAGGCCGTGCAGCAGATCCCACGCGGGTCCGATCCTGAGGACGGCGATGCCGAGCCGACCGTCGCGCAGGTGTTCCGCCCGGGCTACCGGCTGGACGACCGTGTGCTGCGCGCGGCGATGGTGGTGGTGGAAGGGTGAGTCCGGCGCGGACGTTGACCGAGCGAGACCGGCGAGATCGCCGGACCTTCGTGACGACGAGGAGGTGAGCACATGGCTCCACAGCGTGAGTGGTTGGAGAAGGACTACTACGCCGTGCTCGGCGTCGCGAAGGATGCGTCCGATGCGGAGATCAAGAAGGCCTACCGCAAGCTCGCGCGGGAGAACCACCCGGATGCGAACCCGGACGACCCCCAGGCCGAGCGCCGGTTCAAGGAGGTCGGTGAGGCCTACGCGGTCCTCGGCGATGCGGCCAAGCGCAAGGAGTACGACGAGATCCGTCGGCTCGGTGCGGCCGGCTTCGCCGGCGGCGGCATGCCCCGCGACATGGGCGGCGTCGACCTGGGTGACCTCCTCGGCCAGATGTTCGGGAACAGCGCGGGGGGCGGCGGCTTCCCCGGCGGCGCGACCGCAGGTCGCGGCACCCGCCGCGCCCGCCGCGGGCCCGATCTACGGGCCGACGTCCACCTGACCTTCGAGGATGCGCTCGCGGGGGTGCGCACCACCCTGCGTGTCACCGGCGACGGTGCCTGCGACACCTGTGGCGGGTCCGGCGCCGCACCGGGAACGACCCCGACGACCTGCAGCACGTGCGGCGGACGGGGCCAGGTCACGATCGACCAGGGCCCCTTCTCCTTCGCGCAGCCGTGCGGCCAGTGCGGAGGCCGTGGCCAGGTCATCACCTCGCCGTGCCAGACCTGCTCGGGTTCCGGGCGGGTCGTGAAGCCGCGCGAGCTGACCGTCCGTATCCCCGCCGGGGTGCGCGACGGTGCGGTGATCCGCGTCCCCGGTCGCGGTGGCCCGGGGCTCGGCGGCGGGCCGGCCGGCGACGTGCTGGTCACCGTCCATGTGGCCGCGCATCCGCGGTTCGGCCGTAAGGGCGACGACGTCACCCTGGAGGTGCCGATCTCCTTCAGCGAGGCCGCGCTCGGCACCAAGCTCACGGTCCCGACCCCGCACGGCGAGAAGCGCACCATCAAGGTCCCCGCCGGCACGACCAGCGGACGGACCTTCCGTCTGCGTGGTCAGGGTGCTCCGAAACGGGGCAACGGCAGCGGTGACCTGCTGGTCACGGTCCGGCTCGACGTGCCCCAGAAGCTGAACCGTGAGCAACGCAAGCTGATCGAGCAGCTGGCCGAACACGACGACCCCCAGGCTCGCGACGCAGCGCTGTTCCAAGGGCAGCCACAGACCACCTGACCGGTCGAACCCCGCCCCCGACCCGCGGACCCCTAGGCGACCACCATGAGCGAGCAACGCTACCTCGAGCCCCACCAGGGCGACTGGTCCTGGTCGGCGCGTCGGCAGGACGACCACCGCGACGCCTTCCGCGTCGACGATGACCTGGACACCCCGCTGTACGTCATCTCCGTCGCGGCGGAACTCGCCGACCTGCATCCCCAGACCCTCCGCGCCTACGAGCGCGAGGGGCTGCTCACCCCGGCTCGGACCGAAGGGGGGACCCGCCGGTTCTCGCGCCGGGACGTGGAGCGGCTGCGCTTCATCCGCACCCTCACCCAGGACGAGGGGCTCAACCTCGCCGGGGTGAAGGTGGTCCTGGAGCTCGGCGAGAAGCTCGAAGCCTCACGTCGGCGCATCGGCGAGCTCGAGGAGATGGTGCGGGTGCTGGCCGAGCGGGTCGAGGAGCACCCCGCCGGCGACCGCTACCAGATCGTGAAGGCGCCGCCGTCCGGGGTCGAGGTGCATCCCTTGCGTCGCCGCACCGGTGAACGCGGGGGCCCCGTACCGCGCAAGGCCGGGTCGAAGCGCGCCCGCCCGATGCCGCCTCCCACCCGCGAGGCCGCCGACGTCTAGCGGTCCGGTTCCGATCGAGCGCGC
>PWTE01000002.1 GCA_003563915.1 Nitriliruptoraceae bacterium | reverse complement strand
CCGGCCTGGATCGCGCTGTAGATCTGGTGGGTCTTGCCCTCACGGATCAGGTTGCGGATCCCGGAGGTCGCCATCATGACCTCACAGGCGGGCACCCGGCCCTTGCCGTCCGCGGCCTTCAACAGGGTCTGGCAGACCACACCCTTGAGCGCACCGGAGAGCATCACCCGGATCTGCTCCTGCTGGTGGGGCGGGAACACGTCGATCACGCGGTCGATCGTCTGCGGCGCATCCTGGGTGTGCAGCGTCCCGAACACCAGGTGGCCGGTCTCGGCGGCGGTCAGGGCGATCTGGATCGTCTCCAGGTCACGCATCTCCCCCACCAGGATCACGTCCGGGTCCTGACGCAGCACGTGCTTCAGGGCCGAGGTGAACCCGTGGGTGTCGGTGCCGACCTCACGCTGGTTGATCACCGAACGCTTGTGATGGTGCAGGAACTCGATCGGGTCCTCGACCGTCATGACGTGGACCGGACGGTTGCGGTTGACCAGGTCGATCAGCGACGCCAGCGTCGTCGACTTCCCGGAGCCCGTCGGTCCGGTGACCAGCACGAACCCGCGCGGCAGGTAGGCGAAGTTGCCGACCTGCTCCGGGATCCCCAGCTTGTCCAGCGGGAGCAGTTCGTAGGGGATCATGCGCATCACGGAGCCGACCGCGTCGCGCTGCTGGAAGACGTTCACACGGAACCGGGCCAGGCCCGGCACCGAGTACGACATGTCCAGTTCGAGGGTGTTCTCGAAGGCCTCCCGCTGCTTCTGGGTCATGATCGAGTACAGCATCTTCTGCAGCTCGACCGGCTCCATGCGCGGGTAGTTGTCCAGGTGGGTGAGGTCCCCGTCGATCCGGATCGTCGGCGGCACACCGACGGTCAGGTGCAGATCGGAGCCGTTGCGGTCGTGCAGTTCCCGTAGCAGCTCGTCGAGATCGACGCTGGACGCCTCCTCGGAGATGACCGTGACCTGTTTCTTGTCCGGCGCGGGGGGCGGCATCTCGCCCTGTTCACCCCCGGCTGCCTTGCGCTCCTGCTCCTCGAGCATCGCGGTGTGGCGGTCGATCGCATCCGCCAACGCCCGCCGCGGAGACAGCCCGATCCGCACCTTCAGGTTCGTCAGCCGCTGGATCTTGTCCAGCGATTCGGCCTGGTTCGGGTCAGCCGCCGCGACCAGCAGCGCGTCGTCGGTATCGAAGCCGACGGGTAGCACGCCGAGATCACGGATGATCGGCGCCGTCAACAGTCCGACCGCGTTCTCGTCGACGCTGCCGAAACCGACGTCGAGGTAGGGCATGTCCAGCGACGTGGCCAGCGCACGTACCAGAGCGGCCTCGTCGGCCAGCTCCAGCTGCACCAGCGTCTTCGCCAGGCTGCCACCGAACTCCGGACGCCGACGTTCGGCCTCCGCGAGCTGCTCGGCGCTCAGCACCCCGTGCTCGACCAGGATCTCACCTAGACCTGCCATAACCCCGTTCCTCTCCGGTATCCCCGAACAACAGTAACGGTCACGTGACTCGATCCTCCCACATCCGGGTCGATCATACGACGACCCGTCCGATCTCCTCGACGGTGGTCCTACCGAGCAGCACCTTGCTCAACCCGTCCTCGCGCAGCGTGCGCATGCCCTGCTCGACCGCCAGCCGGTGGATCTCGTCGGACGAGGCCCGAGCGACCGCCAGCCGTTCGATCTCCTCGGTCACGGTCATGACCTCGTGAACGGCCAGGCGTCCGCGGTACCCGGTGTTGCTGCACGCGGAACAGCCGACCGCATGTGGGATCTCGGGCCGTTCGGCGACGATGTCGTCGTCGAACCCGGCCTCCTTGAGCACGGTCGCTTCCGGCTGACGCATGTCGACGCACTTGCTGCAGACCCGTCGGGCGAGCCGCTGGGCCAGCACGCAGTCCACCGCGGAGCCCACCAGGAACGGTTCGATCCCCATCTCGGTGAGCCGTGTGACCGCCGACGGCGCGTCGTTGGTGTGCAGCGTCGACAGCACGAGGTGGCCGGTCAGGGCGGCTTCGACCCCGATCTGGGCGGTCTCACGGTCACGCATCTCACCGACCAGCACGATGTCCGGGTCCTGGCGCAGGATCGAGCGCAACGCCGACGCGAAGGTCAGCCCCACCTTGTTCCTCACCTGCACCTGGGTGATGCCGGCCAACTGGTACTCGACCGGGTCCTCGGTGGTGACGATGTTGACCTCGGGCTGGTTCAACACGTTCAGGGTCGCGTACAGCGTCGTCGACTTCCCGGACCCGGTCGGACCGGTCACCAAGATCATCCCGTACGGCTTGGTGTAGGACTCGCGGAACCGTTGGTTGTTGTGCTCCAGGAACCCCAGGTCGTCCAGGGTCAGCATCACCGACGTCTTGTCGAGGATGCGCATCACGACCTTCTCGCCGTACACCGCTGGCAGGGTCGAGAACCGCAGGTCGATCTGCTTGCCATGCACCGTCAGGCTGATGCGGCCGTCCTGCGGGATGCGACGTTCGGCGATGTCGACGTCCGCCATGATCTTCAGCCGTGAGATCACGCCGTTCTGGATCGACCGCGGTGAACGCATGACCTCGTGGAGCACGCCGTCGATGCGGTACCGCACCCGCAGCTCCCGCTCCCCCGGCTCGATGTGGATATCGGACGCGCCGTCGGCGACCGCCTGCGAGATCAGCAGGTTGACGAACTTGACGATCGGCGCCTCTTCGGTGGCCGCCTTGATGTCGTTGAGGTCACCGTACTCATCGTCATCGCCAGCGAGGTCGTGGGCCACCGACTCGATGTCGTCGGACATG
>PWTE01000001.1 GCA_003563915.1 Nitriliruptoraceae bacterium | reverse complement strand
GTCAGGGGTTCGCGACGATGTCGGCCGCGGCGCTGGCCGTCGCCGTGGTGGTCGTCGGCGTCGACGGCCTCCCAGGAGCGTGGCCGGTGGTCGCGACCGCGTTCGGGATCGGCACCGGGATGGCGGTCTCGCAACCGGCGATGAACTCGCTGGTCCCCGCGTTGGTCGAGCCGGACGCCCTGGCCACGGCCGTGTCACTGCACTCACTGACCTACAACGTGGGCCGAGCCGTGGGCCCGGCGGGCGCGGGCGTGCTGCTCGTGACCCTGGGAGCCGAGGTCGCCTTCGTGCTGAACGCGGCCAGCTTCCTGGTGCTGATCGCTGGGGTCCTGCTCGTCCACGAGCTGCCACGCGAGCGGGGCGAGTCGGCTGACCGATCCGTGCGCGCCGGCGTGCGGTTCGTCCGCAGCGACCGGAGCACACTGCTGCTCCTCGCCGGTGTCGGGACCGCGGGGTTCGCCGCCGACCCGGCGATCACCCTTGCACCGCCGCTCGCGGAGACGCTCGGCGGCGGGGACGTCCTGGTGTCGGCCATCGTGAGCGGTTTCGGGGTCGCCGCGATCCCCGCCGCGCTGTCGTCAGGTCGTCTACAGGACCGCTTCGGCAGCGAAGCCGTGGCCGGCGCGGGCACGGCACTCATGGCGATCGGGCTCGGTGCCGCAGCCCTCGCCCCGGCTCCCGTGGTCGCGTTGACGGGGTTCTGTCTGACCGGGGCCGGCTTCGTGTTCGCGGTCACCGGGTTCACGACCGCGCTGCAACGCCGCGTCCCCGAGGAGCTCCGTGGTCGGGTCATGGCGCTGTGGGGTGTGGCGTTCCTGGGCAACCGGCCCATCGCGGCGGCCATCGACGGCGGCGCCGCCGACCTGGTGGGACCGCGGCTGGCGATGGTCGTTGCCATCACGGTGGCGCTCACCGGGACGCTCATCGCATCACGGTTGATACGCACGGGGCAGGCCGAGGTGGGATCGCCTCAGGACCGGCCCGCGTCGTAGCCACGCACGACGGTCCGTCCGACCTCCTCGGCGGACATACGGGTCACGGTGCCTCCGGTGACCTGCGCCAGCCGCTCCGCGAAGGCGACCAGCCCGGGTGCGTCCTCCAAGAGGAACACATCCAGCTCGATGCCGGCACGGGCCAGCCGCATGGCCTCGCGCAGGGTTGCCTCCAGCGTCTCGGGGACCGGCGGCCAGTTGAAGATGCTCTGCCCGTCCTCGAGGTGGGCGGTCGGCTCCCCGTCGGTGACCATGATCACGCGCTTCACCGGCCGGGGGTCGTCGGCGAGTAGCCGGCGGGCCAGCAGGAACGCGTGGTGCATGTTGGTGCCGTAGACCCGCTCGAAGCCGGCCGCGGCCAGGTCGGCGGGTCGCATCGGCCGCGCGTAGTCGCTGAAGCCGATCAGGTGGAACGAGTCCTGCCGGTGCTTGCCCTCGATCAGCGCGTGCAGCGCCAGCGCCATGCGTTTCGCCGGCACGAAGTGTCCCTGCAGCGGCATCGAGAACGACAGGTCCAGCAGCAGGACCGTCGCGGTGCGCGGCCGGACCTCCTGCTCGACCACCTCGAGGTCGTCGGGATGCAGCCCCACCGCGCCCGCCCCCGGCGGGACGCCCTCCGACGCGCGGCGCATCACGGCGTTGCGGACCGTCGCGGAGGTGGCCAGCGGCTCGCGATCCCCGAACCGCCACGGCCGTGTCTGGCCGGTCGGCTCGGGATCAGCGCCACCGCGCGGGGTCGCCGGTTCGCGCCGCACCCGGGCCAGCAGCTTCGCGAGCGCGCGCTCGCCGAGCAGTCGCGCACCGCGCGGGGTCAGCTCCACCTCGCCGTCCCGCGAGCGGATCGCGCCGGCACGTGCCAGCTCACGTTCGATGGCCCTCAGCCGGTCGAGATCCGCGACGGCATCCTGTCCGAGACTGCGTCGCACCGCATCCTCGTCGACGTCCTCGAGCGTGGCGCCCTGGTAGTCGCCGCGCAGCTGTTCCTCGAGCTCCTCCAGTTCGCCGAGCCGCTCCCACGCATCGACCGCCCGACTGATGGGCCCACCCGACGCTCCGACCTCGGGCTGCTCCGGCTGCCCGTCGCCCCCCTCGGTCCCCGGCCCATCCTCCGGCCGGGGGATCCCCTGCGGGAACGCCGCCGGGAGGGCGTGCCCCAACCGGTCGAGCTGGAGCTCCAGGTCGAGGTCGTCGAACGCGGCGGACGCCAGTTCCTGCAGCTGCGCCCGCTGCTCCGGGCTCAGGGCGGCGAGGAACTCCTGGGCCGCCTGGGCGCGCTGGGCCATCTCGGCGAGCAGCTCGTCGAGGGTGGCCGGATCGCCAGGGACCAGATCGCCATGCGCCTCCAGGAATGCCGCGAACCGCTCAGGCTCGTCCGCGGGCGGGTCTCCGCCGTTCTGCGCGCGCGCCTCCAGCAGATCGTTGAGGTCGTGCAGCATCGCGGCGATGCGCTGGACGTCCTCGTCGGTCACCGCCTCCAGCGCGCCGGTCAGCGAGCGCAGGTGCGCGTCCAGCAGGTCGCGGCGCAGGCGGTCGGCGAGCTCGGCGAAGCGCAGGGCGGCCTCGGGTGAGGTGAGGTCGTGGTCCCGCAGTGCCTGGAACCGCCCCGCCGGATCGGGCGGGAGCGCGTCCAACCGGAGCTCGTCGAACCGCGCCGCGTCGTCGTCACGCTCCGCCAACGCCGCACGTTCCACCTCGACGCTCTCGTCCAGTTCGTCGCGGAGCTGCCCGAGGGGTCCGTCGAGGTCCAGCTCGTCGTGCAGGGCCCGGACCTGGCGCTGCAGCTGACGTCGCATCGCCT